>CAYNTG010000149.1:0-1627 GCA_964400105.1 uncultured bacterium | reverse complement strand
TAGATAATATGTCAACTAACTACAAACAAATAGACCCATTTAACGCAACGCTACCGTTTTATCGAATATCGTCGAAGAGTTTATTATCGTCGTTGCATTTTGGTTCTAGTTGGCCGATATTATAACGACATGCGAAATTCATATTCAATATCGCGAAACATGGCGATTATCGCCGCGATGATTTTGTTTTGCCGGGTTGGATCTGCCACGCCGGAGATCAAGGCGGGCTTTGGTTATGTCACCACGATCGAGGTGACGGAGCCTTACAGCGGATCGCCACTTTTCGTCGATGAGGGTATTTTCTACGATGAGATTTCACCGGGAATATCCCTGCTTTGGAGATTTAACAGTTTTTCCATCGGGCCGACATTTCGATATTATCATGCGCGCGAGTTTTTCGCAGATTTTCAGGAGACGACGCTGAGCGGCTTTGCGGCGGGCGCGGAGTTTATTTATAACTACAAAATGACCGAAACAGGCGAGTGGCTCTTCCCGATGTCGCTGGCGTGCAAGCATCGATGGATACAGCTCACATACGAAACCGAACATAAAGCATACGAGATCGACGGTTTCGGATGGGGAATGCGCGCGATGCTCGGTGTCGAGAGGGTTTTCGCGGATCGATACAGCGTCGGGATACTTGTCGGACGCGGGCTTCTCGTCGATAAGCTTTCGGATGACGGGATATCCGTTCATCCCGATCTTATGATGAACGGATGGCGGTTCGAGATTTTTCTGCGCACAAAACTTTCGCCGCAAAGAAGCTATTGACAAGTGGGAAATATTGGATTATATTTTTCCAAAACGAGGGAGTGAACCATGAAATATTGCTCGATATGTTTGATGTTAATAATCTTGGCAATCGCGGGCGCTTTGTCGGCGCAGGAGGATGCGACCCCGGATTGTCCGGGGTGCGATATGCGTCTTCGAGGGTGGACTATCGGCGGATTCTTCGGCGGCGGCACGATTTCCGTGGATGCCGATTCGCCGCAGGTCAGCGAGGCGATGAACATCGATGCGCTTCCGGAGTGGTCGTATCGCGCTGGCGGAGGGATATTTTTTTATCCGGGAGGCCGATATCGAGTCGGTATTTTCGGCGGATATAACTGGGCCGGAGTCGGGGACGACGATAAATATATCGAGACGAACGCGATATGGGGCACGGTGTTGCCGGAGTTTGTGAGAACGACGAACGCGCTTCATATATCCGGCGGCCTCGGTCTCGGCGGCGGTGTTGCGACGATCTCCGGTTCGGCGACGGGCAAGTCGGGTGAGGGGAAGGAGCAGATCGCTATGTTCGTTATGTTGCCGAGATTCGGGATCGAGTTGCCGATAATTGATGTGGGCGTTTTGTCGGTCGATTTTTCGTATCAATGGTTTTTCGGCGAGGATCGAACGGTCGAGTGGTCTGACGGTGCGGAATCCGTTCACAAACTGCACTTCTCCCCCATCGAGATCGGCGGCCCCGTGATAAGTGTCGGCCTTCAGATCGGCTCTTTGCGAAAATCGAGGTAGAATATTATTCACGGGAGGTGTAAGTGAAGTTTTCTATCCCAAGATTTACGAATATATCATTTATGATTTTATATTTGGTTTTGAGTTCTTGCTCAAAACCAACAAACGTCGA
>CAYNTG010000148.1:0-1908 GCA_964400105.1 uncultured bacterium | reverse complement strand
CCCTAGCCTCCGCGCAAGAGATTATTTTCGGTTCGGTCGTCATGCTAAAGTCTATCTACTTATAAAAAGGCTTTTCGATGAGAATTCGGGGTCGCAGGTAAGGTTCACGCCGAGTTTGCGAAGTCCGGCCTCGTCGCCGGGAGTCGGCATATGTGTCAGATGCACCTCGCAATCCTCGAGCTGTTTCAGGCTCTCGACCGCCATCTGCGCGGCGGGGTTCGATATCGCACTTATACTAAGCGTAATAAGCGTTTCATCGAGGTCGAGGCTGACCATCTTGCCGTTCAGAACCTCTTTTTTTAGGTAGGCCAACGAATCGATGATGTTCTTCGGGATCAAACTCAATCTGTCCGGCAGGCCGGTAAGATGCTTCACTGCATTGATAATCAGCGCCGACGAGGCGTGCATCAGGGGGGAATTTTTACCGGTGATAATCGTGTCGTCGGGAAGCTCTATCGCAGCGCCGCAGAATATCCCCTCGTTGCCCTTGCCCTTACGCTCGCCGTCGGCTGCGGCCTGTCGGGCCGGTTTCACGACTTTGCGATCCCCGACAACCGCATCGATCTTTTCCATGATGAGCTTCGACCGCTCGAGAATCTCCTTATCGACCATGCCCATCGCATATTCGCAGGCGCATCGGAAATATCTTCGTATTATCTCCTGATGCGAGGCCTCGGAAACCGCCTCGTCGTCGATGATCCCGAAACCCGCACGGTTGACGCCCATGTCGGTGGGAGATTTATAAAACGACTCCTCCCCGGTGATCTTCTCGATAATGCGCTTTACAAGAGGGAACGCCTCGATATCGCGGTTGTAGTTCACAGTTTTTTCGTCGTATGCCTCGAGGTGAAAATGATCGATAAGGTTGACATCCTTCAGATCGACCGTCGCCGCCTCATATGCAATATTGACCTTGTGGTTAAGCGGCAAATTCCATATCGGAAAGGTCTCGAATTTCGCATAACCGGCTTTTGAGCCGCGTTTGTATTCGTGATAAAGCTGGCTAAGACATGTCGCGAGCTTGCCGCTTCCGGGACCGGGGCCGGTCACCGCAATGATCGATTTCGTCGTGGGAATATAATCGTTCGCGCCGTAACCTTCGTCGCTGACGATAGCATCGACGTCGGTTGGATATCCCTTCGTGAACCGGTGCGTAAATACCTTAACGCCGCGCCGCTCGAGCTTATTTTTGAATGCCAGCGCCGACGGTTGCTCGTTATATCGCGTGATAACCACCGCCGTTACATCGACACCCCAATCCGCGAAATCGTCGATAGTCTTGAGCGTGTCCGAATCGTATGTGATACCGAAATCCGCGCGAAGCTTTTTGCGTTCGATATCTCCGGCGTAGATGCACATTATGACATCGAGGTCGTCCTTGAGTTTTTGCAGCAGCCGCATTTTCACGTTCGGATCGAACCCCGGAAGGACGCGCGATGCGTGGTAATCGAAAAGCAGTTTCCCGCCAAACTCGAGATATAGTTTGTCCTCGAAGCGATTCACCCTTTCGAGAATCGCCGCTGTTTGATCTTCGAGGTATTTTTCGTTATCGAAGCCAATTTTATCGATCATTTCGCGGAATCCTCCACAATTTGAATTTCCTCGTCCGTGAGGCCGTATAGGTCATAGACTAAGTTATCGATTGTTTTATCGGTGTGGGCGATTTCTGCCTGTATGTTTTTTATGTCAGGCCGCTGGGCGCGCTCTGCGTGCGAGTTATTTGTTCTTCTTTTCTCGCTTTGCCGCCTTTTTCTCCTTCATCGTTTTAGCGGGTTTTTTCTTATTGCTTTTCTTTGTGTCTCTCGGTTTTCCCATTTTTTCTCCTTGTTATTTTCCTTCCACTATCTTTATTTCATCTTCGGTCAAATCATATAAATCATAGACCAATTTGTCGATAGTTTTATCGGT
>CAYNTG010000147.1:0-1993 GCA_964400105.1 uncultured bacterium | reverse complement strand
ACCGTCGAATTGAACGGATTCGGATATGCAAAGATAGCCATATCCGAGGGCTTTAGCGGAGCTTCATCGACACCATATTCATTGCTCAGAAAATCCATGCAGGCACGGAAGATGGTCGTTTTGTTGTTCGGGAAAAAGCCGTCTTCGATACCGCCGAAAAGGATCGACGAGAGCACCGCGCGATATTCCGGGACGTCTCTGAACATAACCCTTCCGGTCGCGACAGACGGCGGCGGAGCCGAGTCCTGGCTGGCGAGGGCAGCATGAGTGTTGCTATCCGCCGGAGAAAATTCGTCCAGATAATTATCCGCCGGGGAATTGTTGTCATAATCGGCATTCACCGTTAAAAAGAACCATTTCGGTTCGCCGTAAAGGGCAGCCACGTTTCCGGTCGGTTCCGCAGGACGGCCGCCGGACTCGAACACTGAACCGAAGAGATCGAAGAAATCCGCGCCGGCATAATCTGTTCCGGCATCCGGCGCGATCCACAAAAGGCGTCCGTCGTCCTCGAGCCATGCCGCAAGCAAGTCGAGCGAGGTTGCCGGAATTATCGCGTGTGAGCCTGCGGTGCGCACCGGCGTAATCACGATTATATATTGGTAATCGCTAAATCGTAGGGTATCGATATTGGGATTCTGCGCAGTTTTAACATAGCTGTAACCTGTCGATTCCAATAAATCTGCGACAATAACATCCTCGCCGACCGAATCCGCACCATCGAAAAAAGGCGTTATCCCGGAATCGTAATCTATGAGTAAAACCTCCGGAGGCTCCGACGGATCGAGAACGAGAACAACCGTCGTGTCGGAATAGACTCCGATAAACGCGTTAGTGTTGTCGTAACCCTCGGCGCTCGCCTGAATCGTGAACATGCCGTCGGAGACGCTATCGATAGTGAAATATCCATCCGCGTCTGTCGAATCGGCTTTTCCGGCGAGTGTAACAACTGCCCCTTCGATAGGCACGAGCGGATCGCCTGTCCCGACGGTTCCGACGACCGTATGCGATAGGCTGTCCGCCGCCGTCCACCATATTACGGTATCCGACATGAAGTTAGCTGGAGTTTCGAGATCGTTCGCAGAAAGGATAACCGTAACCTCGGCCTCGAATCCAAAATCGAGAGGTGGGTTGTATGAAACCGAGAATCCGCCGGCAATCGAATCGATCTCCGCAAGCCATGTCACGCCGATGCCGTTCACATCGAGCGAAATCGAACCTATATCGACGCCGGAATCGTCGTCGTGAACCTCGCAATAGATATCCGTTTCGCGCAGGACACCGACGCTGCCATCCGACGGCGACCACGAGGTTACGAACGGCGGAATCGAATCTTCCCCGGTGGGTATCGACCATCGAAATCTGACCTGCATCCCTTCATCGACGGTAGCGCCGATAGTAACCCGCATATCCGACCAGCTATCCGGCGTCGAATCGGGATGGCATACGGAAACCTCGAACGTTCCACCTGTAGGTAAGGAATCCAGGGTCCAGTTCACCGAGCTGAACGGCATGTTCTGAAAAGCAAGCTCCCATTCGTGTTCGGCCGCCAGTGCGCTTCGAATATCGGTCGATAAGGCGGTTACGAATGCTCCCGAAACGGGGAAGAACGCTAACGTGTCGTCCGCTCCGACGAAAACAGGTATATCATTAAGAATATCGTATCCGTCGGATGCGCCGTCGGCAACGCCGAAGCCACGCACAAACACCGACGAATCGCTCGTTTCAACGGTAAAACTCACCGTCCATTCGGTTTGTGCAAATATGGCGGATATCGCAAGCAACAACAATAAAGCAAGTCGTTTCATCATATTCTCCAATAATGTTTTTTTCGAATATTAACATCCTAATTAATACGCTCTTTCGCGCATTTTGGCAAGGGATATCGAGTAATGATGAATTAGGTAATGGGTAAAAGGTAATAGGGGCCGCCCGGCACGCGCTGTCACGAAATTTGCTTAGGGCAAATTGCGCGCCAGCGGTCGGCAATGCCGAC
>CAYNTG010000146.1:0-2306 GCA_964400105.1 uncultured bacterium | reverse complement strand
GTGAGGACAGATGATAACAATTCGACCGGTGATGAACAACAACGACCTCGGCGATTTCGTCCGGGTGCCTTATCACATATACAAATACGACGAAAAATGGGTTGCGCCACTTCGAACCGACGAATTCAAGAAGCTCGATAGGGCAAAGCACCCTTTTTTCCAACATGCCGAGGCGGAGTTTTTCGTGGCCAGAAAGGGGCGTCGTCCGGTCGGCCGGATCGGTGCGGTAGTCGATAGGCTTTTCGAGGAGTTTCACGGCGAGAAAGTAGCATATTGGGGGTGGTTCGAGTGCGAGAACGACCGCGCTATGGCGACCGCCCTCTTCGACGAGGCGCTCGACTGGGCGACCAAGCAGGGCGCGACCCGAATTATCGGCCCGCTAAGCCCATCCGCGAACGACATCGCAGGCCTTCTGGTCGATGGTTTCGACGAATCGCCGGTGCTGATGATGGCGTATAATCCACCGCATTATATAGATTTAGTCGAAAAATACGGCCATAAGAAGTGGAAAGACCTGTTTGCCTGGCTCATCGACGATACTAATATCCCGGAGCGACTGGAAAGGATCGTGCCAAAACTCGAAAAGCGCGGGCGATTTACAATTAGAAATATCGATATGAAGGATTTTAAGAACGAGATCGCCAGTGCGAGGTTGATATACAACGATTTCGAGCAGGTCAACAATATTTATACACCGATGACCGAGGCGGAATTCGAGCTTCTGGCTAAGGACCTCAAGTTGATCATCGATCCCGAGCTTGTTTTTTTCGCGGAGGTCGATGGTGAAGCGGTCGGTTTATCGATAATGGTTCCAGATTTCAACCGGGCGCTACTCCCTGCGCACGGAAGGCTTTTCCCGACCGGCATTTTCAAGATCATGAAAGCAAAAAAGGATATACATCGCGCGCGTTTGATTGCAATGGGAGTGATCGAAGGTTTCCGCAACCGTGGCATCGACCTTGCTTTTTATTATAAAACCTATATTAACGGAGTGAAAAAGGGTTTCACGAGCTGCGAGCTTTCGTGGGTGGACGAGGATAATCATGCGATGAACAACACCGCAAAGAAGCTCGGCGCAAAGATTTATAAGACCTATCGAATCTACGAACATAAACTCTGAAACCGGGTGGCGCGATGCGTGTTTTGGTTACAGGTGGAACCGGATTTGTCGGATCGCATATCGTCGAGCGGCTCGTCGCCTATGGCCACGATGTCGTTGTAGCGAAAAGAGTTACTTCCAATTTGCAATGGCTCCCCATAGATAAAATCGAGCTTATCGATGCGCCGATGGATAATCTCGATCCACTTGTTAAAATTCTTCCGGAAATCGATGCTGTCGTTCACGTTGCCGGAATCACGCGCGCTAGACGCAAATCGGATTTTTATCGGACAAATCTTTTGGCGACGGTGCGTTTGGCCGAACTCTGCGCCAGTCGATGCAATGCCCTACGGCGGTTCGTTTTCATATCGAGTCAGGCGGCGGGATGCCCCGGAAAGGAGTGCGATGGCGTCTGCGAATCGACGCAGGAAAGTCCGATCTCGGCATACGGAAAAAGCAAGCTCGAAGCGGAGCATATGCTGGAAAAATTCTCGTCGATATTCCCGATTACGGTGCTTCGCCCACCGACGGTCTATGGCCCGCGCGACCGGGATGTGCTATTCTTTTTCCGGCTTATCAAAGCCGGGTTTATAGTATTTTCGGGAAGCCCCGAACGTCAGTTCTCGGCGGTCTATGCGAAGGACCTTGCAAACGCAGTAGCGATGGTTTTAACCGACTCCGAACACGATTTTGCGAGATATTTCATCACCGACGGCGAAACGCATACCTGGCGTGAACTTGCGAGGACTATCGTGCGAAATCTCGATAATAAAACCATAACGATACGCCTTCCAAGGGCTGCTTTTTGGCCGGCGGCGGCCTTATCGGAATTCGCCATGCTTTTTACGAAGAATCCGCCGCTTCTTACTTTCGAGAAGGCTGGCGAGATTTCCAAAAATTGGGTTTGCGACGGTTCACTCGCGGAAAATGAGCTTGGTTTTCTACCTGAATTTCCACTCGAAAACGGCATCGCGCGGACCGCAAACTGGTATCGCGAACATGGATGGATTTAGAAGGTTTCGTTCCTTAATGTCTTTAAAAAGGCCTTGACCCAGGCGAATTCGCGTTCTCTTTTCTTTTGGCCACGTCGTTCTCCTTTCATGGTTATTCCGACTCCAGAAAGAAGGCTTCGTGACCACTTTTTTCAACTAATTTGGGTGCGTTGCAATAAATGGGTCTCGAATGAGGTCTAATGAATTGCTTGCAA
>CAYNTG010000145.1:0-2575 GCA_964400105.1 uncultured bacterium | reverse complement strand
TATATCTCGACGCGACGGTTGAGGGCGCGTCCTTTGTCGGTCGAGTTGTCGGATTTCTGACGATCGGAACCGAACCATTCCCTCTCGATCCGATTCGCCGAAATGCCGCACGATTCGCGAAGATATTTCGCGACGGCAACCGTCCGTGCCTCGGATAAGGCGTAGTTATCGGAAAACTCCGGCGTATCGATCATGACGTTATCCGTGTGGCCCTCGATGTAAATCCGATTCGTGCGATGCTCCTGCCAAATCGCGCATACCGAGTCGAGGATCATCTTTGCTTCATCATCGAGGATCGCCGTTCCGAACTCGAATTTGACATCGGCGAGCTTTTCGCCAATCGGTGCCGGAATAAGATCGATATCATCGAAGATATCCCTCCGCTCCTGAGAAGTTGGCTTTAAAACCCCGATCTCCTCCGGTTCGGGCGGTTTCTCGCGCCTGAATTTCACCTCTGGAATGTTGAAATTTATCCCGATACGATGGGTAACATCGAGATCGGCATTATTGACAAAGGCATAATCGACGCGGAAGAAAGAGATTTCCAAACCGACACCGGCGGCGAGATTATCCCGATCCAATCCGGCTCTTAAATAGATATGCTTCAAAAGGTTAAGCTCTGCTCCAACATGAGGGTCTATCGACACCTGACCAAGCTCGACGATGCCGTCGTAATCCTCGAAATGCGTCTCGAATTCCCCTGCCAACGAAAGCCCACCGCGAATCGATGGAAGATCGATATCGTATTTCCCGCCCCACCATAACGACGGGAGCTTTTGCTCCCAAAGCCCGGTTGACCATCGAATATGCGTTCCGAGGGCATCCCGCAACGTTGCCGCGAGGACGGCATTTTCTGCGATTGCATATCGAGCGCCGATATCCGCGCCGAATCCGAATGCGGAATATTCCCCGATATACGACTGAAGATGCTTTAATGAGATCCCGACGGAAAGCTCGTCGGTTAGAAACCTGCTTCCCGCAACCGTGAAAAGATAATCGCCTTCGCTCCAGAAAGTTACGGCATCTGGATCGATGCGCTCGCCGGGGTCCCAAACGCCGTTTCCCTCGCCGGGATCACCGGTGCCGGGAACACCGTCCGGGCCGTAATCGTAGTATCCGTCTTCGTTCGTAAATGGGATATTATCGGTCCCGTTGCGGAAGAATCCAACCCCGAAAAAGGAATCTCCGAGCTTTTTCGATGCGGCCCCGACATCGAGCTGATAAAGGTTGTCGAACATCGTGGCGTGCATATAGTAGAACTCGAGCTTTTCCGGCGAGCCAACCAAGCCGGCGGGATTATACCAGATCAGTTGAGGATCGGAATCGAATGAGTTAAAGGTGCCGCCCATTCCGGCAGCACGGACGCTCGCCCCCAAATCGGTGAACTCCCCGGCGTATTTCGTGGCCAAAAGGGAACCGACAGAACTAAACAGCAGAATCGCAACGAAAATCTTTTTCATCTATCCTCCAGAAAGCTTACTTCTTCTAAAATAGCAAATCCGCTTTGGAAATCAACGCATTTCCGTCGATTAATAACTGGTGGGCGGATGATTTTTTTATCGATGTCGATTCCAAATCTTCTTGTATAACAATCGATTAGAGTGGATAGACGAACGTGAGACGAACCTCGCGCGAGAACGAGTTTTCGGTTTCGCTGTTCACGAGGCAATCGGCGGCGATAAATTCGATCTCGAAATCCGGGCGAACCGACCACTTGAATCCTACATTAAGATAGCCTTTCCCCTGTCCGTAAAGATCGTCCTTCGTGTCGTTGTCGTTGATTCCGGCATCGTATTCGACCGATATGGCGAACATCTTGCCGAGGTTTTTATCGAAACCGACATACACATCGAAGCCATGCTGGTCTTTGGTTTCCAGTGAAAAATTCATTCCGGCGTGAAGGCCAAAATTCCCGCCGAATGTCGCCCAGTTCTTGCTCGTTACGAGAAAAATCCCGGGAGATTTTATCGAATATCGAACGAGGTCTTTATCCCATCTGCCGAGCCCCTGATCATCGTAGCCGATAACTATTGCCGGCATCTTTGCGGACTCTTCGACCGGGCGAATCTTGGCGACGAAATTTGGCCGAGGGTATGCGATAGCTTCGCCACGTCCCAAAACGCCGTAAGCTCCATAGCTCACACCGACCTGAACCCTTCCCCAAAGGCCGATCGAAAACCCTCCGATAAACGTTCCGCCCTCGCCGAGGTGCAGTTCGCCCATCCATGAGTGATCCGGCAGAAGTCCCGCGTTCGGTTTCAGGACGATCCGGCGCGGCTGATAGAATTCGGGATTCGTGCCCTGAGCCAGAAGAACGCCGGTAAAAACAAGAAGCGACAGTGCGATTATTTTTTTCATATCATTTCTCGATAAGGTTCATTTTAAAGAATTTACAACAGAAATGCTAATTTTGCAAGCATGGATTTTGGGATATTTGACATCCGCGACGCTTTATGGGTATGGCACGCCTCTTCGAGGGCTTGTCGCAACTCTTTGAGAGTTTGCCGCGCCGCTATATGCAATTGGCACGCCTCTTTAATAACCATCCGCAACGCACGAGTTTGTCTCCGCCTAT
>CAYNTG010000144.1:0-2619 GCA_964400105.1 uncultured bacterium | reverse complement strand
GCAACGCTACCAAAAAGAGCTTAAAACTCTAATCGAAATCGTTAATATGGCTTGACATTTCGATTAATTTTAATATTTTGTGATGAAGTTAGGAAACCTTAACATTTCGGATTATGAACCTCAACGAACTTAACATAGGCGAGTTTGGAAAGATCGTGTGGGTTTCGGGTTCCGGCCCTATCCGCGCGCGGCTCATGGATATGGGTTTGGTGAGGGGAACGATTATCGAGGTGATGCGACACGCCCCGATGAACGGCCCGATAGAGATCAAAATCAAAGGGACGCTGCTTTCGTTGCGCTCGGAAGAGGCGACGATGATATCCGTTATCCCTGTAAAGAGGCCAGAAAACCGGGGATTTGGACATCACATGGGACATGGTCATCATAATCATCGCGGCCCGAAATGGAAATGGGGTTTCATGAGTAAGTTTTTCACGGACGATAATTAACAAAATAGCTTATAAAATTGGAACATTCGGATAAGAAAAAGATTCGCGTAGCTATCGCCGGGAACCCAAATTCGGGGAAGACGTCCGTTTTCAACTCGCTCACTGGCATGAGACAGCATGTCGGCAACTGGCCGGGAGTTACGGTCGAGAAGATCGTCGGCAAAACCGAATATAACGGCGTCGAGATCGAGCTTATCGATTTACCCGGAACATATTCCCTTTCACCATATAGCCCGGACGAACGCGTGGCGCGCGATTTTCTCCTTTTCGAGCGCCCGGATGTCGTTTGCGTCGTTGTCGATGCATTGGCCCTCGAACGAAACCTTTATCTGGTTGCCCAATTAATCGAACTCGATATTCCTATCGTTATGGCCCTCAATATGATGGACCTTGTGAAGTCCAGAGATATCGAGATCGATATCGAGAGGCTTTCGACATTGGTCGGCGGACCGGCGGTGCCGACCGTTGGCTGTTTCGGTAAGGGAATTTCCGATCTGTTATCCAAATTCATCGAGGCAGCACATAGCGACTATTGCCCCGTTCCGCTCAATTATGGCAAGGAGAACGAGCGCGCCATCGTCGAGATTGAGAAGCTCATATCGGCGGCACCGATGTTCACCCTGAAATGCCATACCGGAAGGTTCTTAGCCGCTATGTTACTTGCCGGCGACACGGAGATCGAGGAGTTGATCTATACTGCTGTGGGGGACGATTCTCTGAGGGCTAAGATCGAGAAAATCCGCCATCGGGCGGAGAGCCGCGAGGGAGTCGATAGCGAGGCAATTCTCGCGGACGCCCGCCATGGCTGGGCAAGCGGCATTTATCACGAAACCGTGAAGGACCCTCGCCACGACGAGCCGACATCGACCGACAGGATAGACGACGTCTTGCTCCATAGGGTATTTGGCTTGCCGATTTTCGGGGCGATAATGTTCGTGATCTTCTGGGCGACATTTCGAATCGGCGCTTTCCCGGCAGGCTGGATCGAGGCCTTTTTCGGGTGGTTCGGTGGAATCGTAAGTGTATTTCTCGAAAGCATCGGCACTGCGGAGGTTCTGCAATCTCTGATAATCAGCGGCATTATCGGCGGCGTCGGCGGAGTGCTCGTCTTTCTCCCGAATATCATAATTCTATTCTTCTTTGTGGCTATCCTCGAGGACTCCGGATATATGGCGCGCGCGGCATTTCTCGTCGATAAGATCATGCACCGAATGGGTCTTCACGGAAAGAGCTTTATCCCGATTATCCTCGGATTCGGCTGCACGGTTCCGGCGGTAATGGCCACTCGAACGCTCGAGAATCGGCAAGACAGGCTTCTCACAATATTAATCCTTCCGTTTGTGATGTGCAGCGCGCGAATTCCGGTATTCGTGCTGCTTTCGGGGGTCTTTTTCCCAAGCCATGCCGGTTTGGTGATGTTCTCGATGTATGCTTTGAGCATTATCGTTGCCGTTCTCACCGCCCGAATTCTCAAATCGGTCATTTTCCCCGGGCTATCGACGCCGTTTGTTATGGAGCTTCCACCATATCACGTCCCCGTGCCCAAAGGTGTCGCAATCCACACGTGGGAAAGGGCGTGGTCGTTCGTTAGAAAGGCCGGAACGATTATCCTCGCAGGTTCGGTGCTGATATGGGCGCTTGGGAGCCTTCCGCCGGGGGTCGAATATGCAGGCGAAGCCTCGTGGGCGGCATCGATAGGCAGGTTTTTCGAACCGATCGTGAAAACATTCGGCGCGAATTGGCACGGTGCCATCGCGCTCCTATTCGGATTCGTAGCCAAAGAGATCATCGTTGCGACGCTCGTTGTCCTCGTCGGTTCGGGGAGCACACCACTCGAGACTGGCATCGCGAATATGTTCACACCGCTTTCCGCTTATGCTTTCATGGTTTTCACATTAATCTATACTCCATGTTTGGCCACCATAGCTGTTATAAAAAAGGAAACCGGCAGCTGGAAATGGACGATCTTCTCCGTCCTGCTCGGGTTATCTATGGCATGGGTTCTCGCCACGGCCGTTTTCCAGATAGGTTCGCTGCTCTAAGCGTGATATTGTAACCGGCCGGTCACCTCTACGGAAAATTGCGTCATTGCGAGCAACCGAAATGAGCGTGGCAATCTGTCTGTATAAACGGGAGATTGCTTCGTCGCTCCGCTCCCCGCAATGACGAT
>CAYNTG010000143.1:0-2764 GCA_964400105.1 uncultured bacterium | reverse complement strand
GAAGGGATTTCCGGCGAAAGTCGCCGCCTACGACGACCCCGAAGGGCGCTTCATTTAAGCTTGGTCGTCGGGTCGGCCTCATATGCGGGCATTGCCCGCTCGGGCATTGCTCACTTGATTTAATTGGGGGCGTTGTGTATAATTAAATCTTATTTATCGAGAAGACTTTATGCTGACTTTTCTTAATAACATATTCATTCCGGTGCTGGCGGCGGCGGTTCTGCCGATACTGATACACCTTTTCACGAGGCGCAAGCTAAAGAAAAGAAGCTGGCCGTCGCTTCGATTTTTGGAAGAGATTCAAAAACGTCGGATGCGTCGCCTTAAATTAAAGCAGCTATTGCTATTAGCGCTAAGAGTTCTTATTTTACTTTTAGTGATCGGAGCGTTCGCAAGGCCGGCGATAAGGGTGTTATTCTCCGGAGGCGTCGGCGCACACGAACGGACATCGGTGGCGATCTTGATCGACGATTCATATTCGATGGGACAGGAATCGGCGGGTGTCGATCTGTTCACGAAGGCGCGCCAGTCTGCGGAGGATATTTTAGGCCTTCTGAAAGAGGGGGACGAGCTACTGATCGTCCCATTCGACGATATCCCAAAACCAGCCTCGCGCGAGCCGATGAGGGTGATATCCGGTGCGAGGCAGATCGTCGATAGCCTGCGATTATCCGGTGGTGGGAGCGATGTTTGGTCGGCGGTGGCTTACGCGACGGAAGCGATCTCGAAAAGCCGTCTTTTGCATCGTGAGATATATATCCTGACCGACGATAGAAATTCCGGCTGGCACCGTTCCGGCGAGCTTAAACTGCCGGATGGAGTGCGTTTATACTCGTTGGTTTATGAACCGGATGACGAGCGCAATTTAGGCGTAACTACGATAGAATTTCCGAGGACGCTGCTTCAAAAAATGTCGCCTTTTGCTATGATGCCGGAGGTAAAGAGTTTCGCGTCGGGGCCGGTTAAAGACCACGTCGTCGATCTCTATATCGATGGTGACCGCGTGGCGCAGAAAACGGTGGATCTTACGCCCGGAACGATTGTATCCGTGGAGCTTTCAGCCGGGGTTGGAGATATAGGATTCCATTCCGGCGAGGTGCGCATCGAGGGAGATGCTCTGCCGGCGGACAATTCGCGATTCTTCTCATTCAAGATTCCTGAACGCTTCGATGTCCTCGTCGTTGGCGGCCCGGAAAGCAAGTTCATCGCAGAAGCTCTCTCGCCTCAGGGAGAGGAATTTTTCTCCGTGAAGCGCATTGGGTATCAGCGATTGGCCGGTGAAGTTCTCTCGAAATACGACCTGACCATTCTCTCCGATCCGCCCGAGTTGCCGGTGGCGTTGGTATCTTCGCTCGATGGATTTGTGCATCGCGGAGGCGGATTATTTGTGCTTTTCGGCGGCTCGCCGGATCCTTCGTTATCGGCGAAGGCCCTTTTCGGCAAGGATTTTCCGATTCGAGTTGTGGCTTCAATAGGCGACTCGATAGGCAACAAAAGTCGCCTTAACCTCGGCAATGCCGATTTTGACCACCCGATATTTTCTCCATTCGAGGAGATTGGCCTTCCAGAGGTTGATTTCCGGCGGATAGCCGCTATCGAGGGGGCCTCGGAGGTTCCGCTGACATTCTCGAACGGCCTTCCGGCAATCGCCGAAGCGACTATCGGAGATGGCAAGGTTGCGATATGCGGATTCTCGGCTAACCTCGAGTTTGGAGAATTGCCCGCCACCGGATTCTTCGTGCCGCTTATCCATAGATTATCGCAGTTCCTCGCCTCAGATGTTTCCGCAATGGATCCGGGTTATCTCGTTGGAGATGAGGTAGTTAGAGTTTTGGAGGATTACGACGCCAACGCCGGTGCGCTTAGGATTTTATACCCGGACGGGGCGAGCAGTTTCTTTTCGCCAAGATTTGCCGGCGGCAAGGCTTTGATGAATATCGGCCGCATCGAGACCCCCGGAATCTATCGCGCCTATTCGGACTCGACCGTGGTCGATATGTTCGCGGTCAACGTTCGGATCGAAGAGAGCGACCCGATAAAGCTCGACCGCGCGGCGGCGGAAGAGATCGCGCCGATCCTATGGCTTTCGACCGATAAAAGTATCGAGGAGGAAATACTCTCCGCCCGCCACGGTAAGGAGCTTCACCATTGGATGCTCATCGCGGCATTTATCCTGATGCTTGTCGAACTTTTACTCGGAAGCGCATGGCGGCGTCCGCGCGACCTTTCCGACCAGATTCGCGGCAAAGAGGGCGTTTAAAACAACAACACAAACACAACCAACCGACGACAAACCAACCACAAGAGATCGCTGAAAAACGGTAAATTTGAGCATATCCCGTATTTACGAAGCGAGATGGCGCCTGTGGGGTTTTCTCTATGCGCCGTATGGCGATTATGTAACATATCGTGTGTATTTAGAAATTAGTTCAAAAAAGGGGGCATTAAAGCCTTCTTTCTGTGGTTATGAACAACCATTAATGAGAACGACGTGGCCAAAACCCTCGAGTATTGGGATTGAATGTCCACCACAATCCGTTAAATTCGGCGGTTACGATTTCCGTAGGGGAGGGCCTGTGTGCCCTCCCGCATCGAGATATTCGACATCGCCGGGCGGATGGTGGCGGATTTATCCCACTCTACGAGCCGTCGGCCGGATTGAATTCGCAATTCCGACCCACTTATTAAGGTGGTCAGGTGTCGGGGGATGTCGCGCCCTACAGGTTCGTAGGAAAGGGACAGGGGGGATCGTCTGAAGACCCGA
>CAYNTG010000142.1:0-2796 GCA_964400105.1 uncultured bacterium | reverse complement strand
GAAAGGAGAACGCGAATTCGCAATATCTTCACCGCCACGTCGATAACACGATGGCATATTATAAGATGCCGGGTCATCTTGTGAAAAAAGTCCGAACAACGAATCGAGACCATGTTTCGCTCATTGCGCGCAAGAACCAGTAGATTAAGGGGATGGCAGTCAACTGAAACTTTAACCGGAATGCTAATTCTAACCGCCGACTCGAGATGATTATTATTGAAAAACCGGTCGATATTTATATGATACTATGATTGATAAAACAATTTGGATCGACGATTGAGAGTGGATAATGAGAAATTCGAGTTTTGAAAAAATAGTGTTTATTTTGATTGCGTTTTCGACTGCTGTGATAGCATCGCCGATTTCACAGGGCTACGCGCACCGAGTCGCCGGGATATTTGTCGCCGCACATCCGGGTTTTCGACCGAATGTCGAGCAATCGGCCATGGGATGGGAGCCTTTTTCGGTCGTGAATTCGACTCTGGTCGAGGGCGAATCCGGCGAGGTGCTGGCATATATTTTCGATCTTCGTCCGCGCGGATATATCGCGGTGTCCGCCGACACCGATATCGAGCCGGTGATCGCATATTCGGTCGAGGGAGATTTCGTTTTCGACGAATCGCCGGACAATCTTCCGCTTCGGATGATCGAACGCGATATGGCGCTTCGAATCGAGGCGAAGCCTTTCACCGACAGTGAGATAATTCGGAAGAACAACGCCCTTTGGCACTCGTATCTTTCGGGCGACAAATCGATGATTGAATCGCTATCGACGGCCTCGATAACCGGGCCGTGGCTCGATACGAACTGGGGACAGAGCGCGCCGTTTAACAACCTTTGCCCGATGGACCCGGGAACGGATGAACGGAGCGTTACCGGGTGCGTTGCCACTGCGACGTGTCAGATCGTCGATTACTGGGAAT
The DNA here is from genome assembly GCA_964400105.1 of uncultured bacterium. Taxonomy (GTDB): domain Bacteria; phylum UBP14; class UBA6098; order UBA6098; family UBA6098; genus CAYNTG01. The sequence continues at coordinate 1,873 of CAYNTG010000142.1, read as the reverse complement.
ATCCTTATTCAGTAACATTCAATTCTGGCGACAGCTATTGGTCGGAGATTACCTCATCGCGCATATGGGTCGATGCCGTGACCGCTTCGTTTTCCGATATCGATTATCGCGGTGCCGGGCGTTATCCCGATAACGCCACTATCGCCGAGCTTATGTTCGCCTGCGGCGTCGCTCTCGAAATGCAGTATTCATCCGAGGGTTCGAGTTCGGACACGCGATACGTTCCACATGCGATCGTCTACAAATTCGATTATGCCCATGCCGACGGTTATGTAATAATGACCACCGGCTTTTTCGATACGGTTCAGGCGAATGTTTTGAAGGCTCAGCCGGTAGAGCTTGGAATCGGTGGACTCAGCGTGGGTGGCCACGCTATCGTCTGCGACGGATACGACGATAGCGATCTATATCATCTAAATATGGGATGGTCGGGGTATTACAACGGTTGGTATAGTCTTCCCTCCGGGATGCCTGCGGATTTCACGATAGTCGGCCATCAGGCAACGAACATCTACCCGCCGATCATCACGCGACGACCGCCTGTGAATCTTCGCGGAAAGACCAAAGCCGGTGGCTATATCGAACTCGAATGGCACTCCCCTTTCAACATCACGGAGCCGGTGCTCGCTTATCATATATATCGCCGTGGTTTCTACGATGCGACATACGACCTTATCGGCAGTATCGCGGGAACGACCTTCGTCGATACGACGATCGAGGAGCTGACAGGCTACTCGTATGCCGTCTCTGCGGATTATTCCGCCGGCGAAAGCGATCTGGTGGAAATCAGTCTCTATTCAGGGATTATCGGTGGTTGGGTGAGGAACTTCGGCGGCGCGGGTGATCAGGTGGCATATTGTGTGGCTCCGGCGCCCGGTTTCGGTTGTGTGGCGGTGGGTTATTCCATGCTTCCCGGCAGCGACAGGGATGGATATATAGTTCGCACGGTGGCCGGAAGCTCGCCGATTTGGTATGCCACTCTCGATGGCGGCGGCGAAGACTGTCTTTATTCCGTTGTGGAAGCGCCCGATAGCTGTTTCGTGGTGGCTGGCGCGACGGACGACGGCGGCGACATCGATTTCTGGCTTGTAAAGCTCGACGATAACGGCGATACGGTTTGGACACGCAGGCTCGGTTCGACCGACGACGAAACGGCGCTCTCCGTCGCGGCGACTTCCGACGGCGGATATATTCTCGCCGGATATTCATATGACGGAATTTCTGAGCGAGGCTATGCTATAAAGACGGACTCCGGCGGCAATGTTTTATGGTCGAAGGTTTATCCCGACGATACGCGCCTGAATTCCGTTGTCGAGATCGGGAGCGGCGGTTATGTTTATACTGGACAGATGTCTCCGGGGCCGCTCGGGCAGAAGGATGTCCTCATTATCCGCACCGATTCGAGTGGTGATACCATTTGGACGCGAACATACGGCGGAACTTACGACGATGTCGGGAATTCGATAGTCGAAGCGGGCGGCGGCGGTTTCGTTGTCGCCGGGAAATCGAAATCGTTCGGTATGCCTATCTTTTACAGCCTTCTTATTATGAAAATTTCATCGACCGGCGACCCGGTCTGGACGAGAACTTTCGTCGATATGGGCGATTTCGAGGCGAATTCCGTTTGCCGCAAGACAAATGGCAATTTTCTCGCCGCCGGCAGCGCGAAGATCGTCGGCAATGCCGAGATTTACACCATCGAGGTCGATTCGGACGGCGATTCGGTCGATGCACGTATATTTGGCACCGACGGCAGCGATATCGCATATTCGGCAATCGAGTTGGCCGATTCCGGCGTCGTGATCGCCGGAAGGACGTTCCAAACGGACAATATTGATTTTTGGCTGCTGAAGATCGGCGGCGATCTTATATC
>CAYNTG010000141.1:0-2996 GCA_964400105.1 uncultured bacterium | reverse complement strand
TTCGTTCCGGGGTAGCAGGTCCAGAGAGTCGTATCCGGTGCCATAGCAAGGCCGCCGAATTCACGTATCCCAAGGAATGTCCAGTGCACTCGCACATTCAGGCTGTCGTAAGTCGCTGTTTGTTGGCCGTCGGCAAGCGCGGGGGTGCACAGCAGGGCGAGAGAGAGCAAACAAAGCAGTGTGTTTTTCATTATAAGTCTCCAAACCCAAGTCAGAAGAGTTTGTAAAATAACAGTTGCTATCCATAATTTAACAAAATATCTCTCCATTGGCAAGCGAAGTGAAGAAAAATGCGTCAGACCCCGTTCTTCATTCCGCGTAAAAATACCTTTCGTTTCTACCGGAATATGTTATTATGTATGAATCTCAAAACCCTATCCAAAGAACGATATGGCAGAAAAAACGAGCAAGAAATCCAAATCGACCCCGCTGATGGAGCAGTATTATCGTATCAAGGAGCAGGTGCCCGACGCGCTTTTGCTCTTTCGAATGGGGGATTTTTTCGAGCTGTTCGACGAGGACGCAAAGATCGCGTCCGAGGTGCTCGGAATAACGCTCACCCAGCGCTCGCACGGAATGCCGGAGCCGACGCCGCTGGCCGGCGTTCCGCACCACGCGATGGAAAAATATCTGGCGAAATTGCTCGCCGCCGGATATAAGGTCGCGGTTTGCGAGCAGATCGAAGACCCGAAAAAGTCAAAGGGCATCGTCGAGCGCGGTATTGTCGAGGTGATGACTCCCGGAACCGCGACTATCGAGACTGGGGAGAGCACCGAGTCGAACCTTATTGTGGGCATCTTCGAGGACGGCGGGAACATCTCGATAGCCGTCGCGGACCTTCTCGGCGGAAGGTTCGAGGTGCGCTCGATCACTCTCGATAGGCTTATCGAGGAGCTTCAGCTCCTTTCGCCAAAGGAGATTTTGATCTCCGAGGAGGCGACCGAGGATTTACACGAAAAAATTCGGATCACCGCGCCGAATGCTCGAATCAGCTTTCAGGAACCGTGGAAATTCGAGGGAGAATTTGCATCGAAGAAACTCATGGAGCATTTCGGCGTCGGGACGCTCGAGGGATTCGGCAAGTTGTCCGATGGCGAAATCGCGGTGGCCGGCGGGCTTATCGCGTATTTCAAAGACCTCAAGAAGGGGGAGATGGCGCATATTCGAGCGATCTCGGTAGGCTCGCGCGAGGACGCCATGATGTTCGACGCATCGACGGTGCGGAACCTCGAACTTGTGCGGTCGATTTCGGAGGGAAAGACTTACGGCACGCTGCTCTGGGTCATCGATGCGACATGCACGCCGATGGGTTATCGCGAGATCGTCGAGTGGATTATGAAGCCGCTTATCGAGCGCGGCGCAATAGAGCGGCGGCAGAGCGCGGTGCAGTCGCTTCTCGAAGATGCTATGGCGTTGGCTAAAATCCGCGAATTGCTGGCCGAGATCGGCGATATGGAGCGCCTTATCGGAAAGCTCGGCAACGAAAAATCCAATCCGCGCGACATCGTCGCGTTAAAGAACGGCCTCGACCGCGTGCCGTCGATAAAGGAGATTATCAAACCGCTCGAAACTCCGCTGTTGAAAGAAATTTTCGACCGACTCGACCCGATGGACGAAGCGCGCAATATCATTTTCAAAAATATCGCGCCCGACCCGCCGATTCAGATAACCGACGGCGGAATTATCGCAAAGGGCGTTTCGCCGGAACTCGACGAGCTTCGCGAAATTCGATTCGGTGGAAAGCAATATCTAAAATCGATGCAGGAGCGCCTTCGCGAAGACCTGAAAATCCCAAAGCTCAAGATCGGCTATAACCGCGTTTTCGGATATTACATCGAAGTCAGCAGGATTCACAGCGACAAAGTCCCTGAAAGTTTCGAGCGCAAACAAACGCTCGTCGCGTCGGAGCGCTATATCACCGCCGAACTCAAGGAATACGAGCAGAAGGCGCTATCCGCCGATGAACGCATATTCGAGATCGAGCGCGAGCTTTACTTCACGATTCGCGCGCATCTTTCGCAATTCGCCGCGCCGATGCTTCTTGTGGCAAAGGCGCTCGCCGAGATGGATGTTCTCTGCTCGCTGGCCGAGATCGCCCGCCGCAAAGGATGGGTGCGCCCCGAATTCACCGATGAACCGGTCATCGAGATCGTCGAGGGGAGGCACCCGGTAATCGAGCAGATCCTCGGCGACCGAACGTTCGTCCCGAACGACACGCGCCTGACATCGGACGACAATCAGCTCCTGCTCGTCACCGGGCCGAACATGTCCGGGAAATCGACATATCTGCGCCAGGTTGCGCTGATTGTGCTGATGGCGCAGATGGGGAGTTTCGTTCCGGCGCAAAGCTGCCGCCTCAGGCCGGTGGATAGAATTTTCACGCGCGTCGGCGCAATGGACAATATCGCGCGCGGGCAATCGACATTCCTCGTCGAGATGATCGAGGCCGCGAACATCCTCAACAACGCCACCGACCGGAGCCTCGTGCTCCTCGACGAGATCGGGCGCGGCACGAGCACATACGACGGCCTCTCCATCGCGTGGGCGGTGAGCGAGTTCATTCATAATACCGCAGGCCACCGCGCGCTGACGATATTCGCCACGCACTACCACGAACTTACCGAATTGGCGAACATCTATGCGCGGGCGAAAAATTTTCAGGTCGCCGTCCGCGAAAGGGGAGAGGGCGTGCAGTTTTTGCATAAGATCGTCCCCGGCGGATGCGACGACTCATACGGCATCTATGTCGCCAAGATGGCGGGCGTGCCGGATTCCGTAATCGCCCGTGCCGGGGATATCCTGGGCGCGCTTGAAAGCGGCGAGAAGCTAAACAGCGAATCGATAATCCGAATCGGCGGTCATCGCGGGAAATCGATACGCGCCGAGGGTGTGCAGATCTCACTTTTCGAGCCGGAGAATCACCCGCTGGTTCAACAGCTCCGCGACATCGACCCGGAACGCATGACCCCGCTCGACGCCCTCGAATTCATCGTCCG
>CAYNTG010000140.1:0-3120 GCA_964400105.1 uncultured bacterium | reverse complement strand
CAATGGGGAAGAGCAGGTCAATTTGCGAAAAGCGGTTTGGATACATCTAGAGCCGGGCGTTTTTCAAACTATTTAACTCGATATTTCCATCATATCATATCGTATCTATTGAAGTTCATTCCCACCCTTTTGTTGCCGGGTCATGCCGGGTTATTTTACAAGGGGTCGGAGATCGGTATCTTCAGTTGGTCCGGCATTATTGTGGGGAGCATTTCGGGCTTTTTCCTTGTATGGGGAATCGTTAAGAAATTCAGCCACAAATATATGGGGTTCGCTACTTTTTATGTAATCCTGTATTTTGGGATTAACTCATTTTTCGGTTCCCATGGAAAGCGATATGCAACCTATCTATTCCCGTTCCTCGTGCTTCTGATGATCATCGGAATAATCGATTTCACTAAGCGAATAAAACTAAAACCTGTTATTTCGCGTATAATATTTTTTATTCTCCTTCTGATTATGATAATGCAAGCCGCTCTCGGTTTTTATATCGATTATCCCTCGGCAAAACTTTCACGACAGTATTATAGGGAAAACGGCGAGAGTTGGGATGAGATGGCGGCTATCAAACACTTCGTGAGGGAACGCGACCTTCACAAGATGCACGAGGCGCTACGATGGTGCAAGGAAAACGTTCCGGAGGGCGATGTTATTGCCGCCACGCAATATCGAACGGCGAGGTATTTAACGGATCATCATACCGTAACCCCGGTTTATGTAACCAAGTATTTCAAGGCGGACTACGCCGGATTTACGGCGGACAAGAGCATTGCGGAGATTGACACGCTGGCGGAATGGTATCTCGAAGAAAAGGCCACGTGGATCGTTCTCGATCCTATCTATAACATCACGAGTTATTTTATTAAACCTATGGTTAGCCGCTATCAATCCTGCTTCGAGGAGGTCTATCGAACGGAGCCTCCGGTTACGAGGGTAATGAAAATCGACACGACCCGCCTTCGCATGTCGATTAGAACGAACATCGAGGAATTAGAGTTTATTCTCGAAACAGTCTACAGATTGCACGAAACAGGAAACAATGATCAACTCGATTCCTTAATAAAATTACATAAAGGGAGCGAGGAGGAGATCGAGCGGATCTGCTATCACATGAGTTATCTCATGGATGTGGGTAAACTGGAAAAGGCTGAGATGATCTTCAAAGGTGCGGATATCCTATATCCAAATAACAAAACACTCTGGTTTAACCGTGGAATAGATTTAAACGAGGCTAAGATAAATAATAAATCGATTATATATCTCGAAAGGGCGCTCGCTCTCGGTGCAGATTCCGCAAATTGTTATAATAATATGGCTACAGCCGAATCGAATATGGGCGATATGGCCTCTGCTGAAAAATATTTCTTCGAAGCGGCGAGATTTAACGATCAAGATCCGGTGATCATGCGAAATTATATCACCGTCGTCTTATATCAGGGACGCTATCAGGATGCGGTCGATCTCATTGATTTGCAACTTGCGCGTGATGATATTGATTCGAATTATATCGCAGAGATAGCAAGTTTCCGTAAGCAATATCTAAAATGGCGTGAGACTCAACCCAATAAGGATGAGCTACCGAAATAAGAATATCGGTATTTGCGGACTTTTCTGAGATCAATAATATGGAGTAAGATATGGCGAATTTTGCGATGGCTGGAGTAGCTGGATATATTGCCCCACGGCACCTTAAAGCTATAGCCGCAACCGGAAACCATCTTGTGGCCGCGCTCGATCCGCACGACTCCGTCGGAATATTAGACAGTTACGCGCAACAGGCGCGCTTTTTCCCGGAACCGGAGCGTTTCGACCGGCATCTGGAAAAGCTTCGGCGCAAGGGTGAGGATGCGAGAGTGCATTGGTTCAGCATCTGCTCTCCGAACTATCTTCACGACGCGCATATTCGGATGGCCTTCCGCCTCGACGCCGACGCTATCTGCGAAAAACCCGCCGTTCTCAACCCATGGAATCTCGACGCCCTGCAGGAGCTCGAGGAGGAGACCGGCAGGCGAGTCTGGTCTGTGCTCCAATTGCGTTTGCACCAGTCGATTATCGAGCTTAAACAGCGAATCGAGAAAGAAAATCCATCTGATAAATACGATATCGAATTGACTTATATCACACCGCGCGGCCCGTGGTATCTCAGTTCGTGGAAGGGCGATATGGCTCGCTCGGGCGGGCTTGCGACGAATATCGGAGTGCATTTTTTCGATATGCTTATGTGGATTTTCGGCGGCGTCGAGAAAAGCGAGGTTCATATCGCAGAAGCAACTCGTTCCGCAGGTTTCATGGAACTCGAAAAGGCGCGGGTGAAATGGTTCCTGTCCATCGCACGCGAGGACTCGCCGCTTTTCAAGGGCAAAAATGAGCCTTGCACATATCGCCTTATCAGAATAAATAACGATGAACTTGAATTCACGCGCGGTTTCACGGATTTGCATACGCAGCTTTACGAGAGGACCCTGTCGGGCGACGGATTTGGTATAGACGACGTTCGACCGTCGATACAGCTAATCCACGATATTCGAGTCGCAAAACCGGTCGGCATCACGGCGAATTCTCACCCATTTGCGAAGGAAAGAGTATAACATGGTTGATTACTTCCTGCACGAATCTTCATTTATCGACGATGGCGCGATTGTCGGCAAGGGCACGAAAATTTGGCACTTCTGTCATATAATGTCCGGCGCGAAATTAGGAGAAAACTGCACGCTCGGCCAGAATGTCTTCGTCCAGAGCAATGTGCAAATCGGGAATTTTTGCAAAATACAGAACAACGTCTCGATTTATGAAGGCGTCGTTCTCGAGGACTACGTCTTTTGCGGCCCGTCGATGGTATTCACGAACATCCGCGACCCTCGATGTAAATATCCCCAGCGTGGAGGGGAATTCTATGTCGAAACCCGCGTGAAAGAGGGCGCGTCTATCGGCGCCAACGCGACGATCGTCTGCGGAAATAATGTTGGGCGGCACGCCTTCATCGCTGCGGGCGCGGTCGTAACAAAAGAAGTCCCGGACTACGCGCTCATGGCGGGCGTTCCTGCGCGAAGGATCGGCTGGGCCTGCGAGTGCGGCGAGATATTGCCGAAATTTGAAACCGAAGTGAAATGCCCGCGCTGC
>CAYNTG010000139.1:0-3301 GCA_964400105.1 uncultured bacterium | reverse complement strand
CTTAAATCTAATAGTTAAGCGATTCTGTTATTCGCTTAATGTTTTGCGTATTGCTTCGAGTTTTTCGCCGATTACTGGCGCGAATTTGACAAAATTAGTCAACGTTTCGCAGCCGTATTTTTCGCAGTGTGCGCATGTCGTAACGCCTTGCTTTTCTGCGCAAACTCGAAGCTCGCAGGTTGTCGCATGGGTGGTGCTCAAGCGGCCTCCAGCCCGACATCCGTCGCAGATACATTGTGATGCCTCGATCTCACTGCCGTACTGTTCGCTCCATTTTTTCGCTACGGCGGCGAGTTTTTCATCGTCGTTTTCCTGCGTCGCGATGAACGCCTCGCATTCGGCGCAATTAAGACCACAAGCGGCGATTAGTTTGTCCATTTTTTTCTCCTTTATTCGATTGCATTTCTGAGTTCTATTGCCGCGTCGCGCGGGTTCTCCGCCGCCATGATAGCGGAAACCACAGCGATGCCTTCGCATCCGGCTTCGATAACAGCTCTCGCGTTCGATGCATTTATCCCACCGATACCGACGAGCGGGATTTTCACCGCCGCGCGGATCGCGCGGACGCCTTCGAGGCCGGTCGCTTCCGGCGTGTCGGTCTTCGTCGGCGTATTCCACACAGGACTTATGCCGAGATAATCCGCGCCGCCGTTTTGGGCGGCTATCGCCTCCTCGACGTTGCTCACCGAAACGCCGATAATCATTTTTGGACCGACCGATTTTCGCGCGGTGTCGAGGGGAGTATCACCCTGGCCGATATGCACGCCGTCCGCTCCGACCGCGATAGCAACTTCGATCCGGTCGTTTATAATCAACGGGATTTTATACGGTTTAACAACCGCTTTAATTTCGGAAGCTACTTTAATAAACTCATCTAAAGGTAGTTTTTTTTCTCGAAGCTGAACGATTGTCACGCCGCCGCGAATGGCTTCAACGACGATTTCGCAAAGGTCTTTTCCGCGCGACATTTCGCGGTCGGTGACCAGATAGAGCGAATAATCGACACCATTAACCATCTAAGACTCCACAATATGTAACGACGATAATTCTTTATTGCCCAAATAGTTAAGGGCATCTATAAAAGCCGCCTCGAAGCTTCCCGGATAGCGGGTTTTTTCGAATGCAACCTCACCGGCGATGTTATAAAATCCAAATGCGGAAACGGTCGCCTCGAAGGCGTCGTCGTTGGCGCCGATAAAAGCGGCGACGGTCGCGCTGAGTCCGCATCCGAGTCCGGTTACTAACGTCATAATTTGATTGCCGTTCGCAACCCGAACGATCCGGTCGCCATCGGCGATAAGGTCCCTTTCGCCGGAGATCGCGACGATGCAATTGTGCGCCTTTGCGATCTTCGGCGCATTTGCCATTACATCGTCGATGCTGTGGACGGAATCGACGCCGCGTGCGCCTGCAGCACCTGCGATGGCGTTGATCTCCGAAGCGTTGCCCCGGAGCACCGATATGTCTATGCTAGACATGATCTCTTCCGATTTCCTGGTGCGAAGATTTGTCGCGCCAGCACCAACCGGATCGAAAATGACCGGAATGCCGAGTTCGTTCGCTCTTTTTCCGGCTAAAATCATCGACTCGACCCATTCGTCGGTGAGTGTGCCGATATTTAAAACGAGCGAATTTGCGATGCCCACCATATCCTCGACCTCGTTATGTGCATGAGCCATAACTGGTTGTGCGCCCTGCGCGAGGAGGATATTCGCGGAAGAATTCATCACAACGAAGTTCGTGATATTATGCACCAACGGGTGCTTTAACCGAACATTGTCGAGGTTTTCACCTATAATGGTTTTCCAGTTTTTCGGCATGAGTCTTCTCCTTACAAAAAAAAAAGGTCTTCGCACCGGCGAAGCCCAATAAAACTCCCTTCGCCGGCATTATCCGGATCAGGTTCGGCGGGTATCTTCTCAGGCTTCGATTAGGCCACCCCGGTGAATATAATATTAACGATGAAATATCGGTTTTCAAGAGAAATAACGGTTGGGGGCGTCGGCCGCCGAGCATTCCATGCTCGGCGGGGCGGCGGGACGGATTATACTGCACTTTTTATGCGATCCGGCGCAGTCCGTCCCGCCGTCGGCCACGCGAACGGGCGGAAATCGTTTTGAAACGCGGAAATCGAGCTCCGTTCGCGTGGCTCCGACGCCCCCGCATTGGAGACAATCGACAAAACCGCTGTATATTGAGCTTGATTTAATTGAAAATCGATTCTATTCTATTTAAATAAATTTTTTTTAAGGAGATATGATTATGAGAATTGCCACAACATTGTTAATCTTGATAGTAATGGTCACTATTTCTATCGCAAAGGAATCGCCTCGCGAGATAATCGATCCGGTTACGATCGACGAGATTGGAGATTTTATCAAGGACCTCGGATATTCGTTCGACAGAATTACTACGGAAAACCCGTCGGGCGAGGTGGGGGAGAGGATCGTCATGGATATCGAGGGCGAGAACGGAAATTACACCGTTGGAATCGAGATATACAGCGATGTCGAGATAATATCGATCTACGTCGAGGATTACCTCGATCTTCCGCTGGAAAACCCGAGCTGTGTTCCTATGTTGTCATACCTTATGAACGAGAACTGGAAATTGACATTCGGGAACTTTGCATGGAATATCTCGACCGGCGAGGTTCGCCTATGTCACACGCTCCCCATCGACGACGGCATCTCCACCGAGGTTTTCGGCGCGTATCTTTCGTCGATAGTGAGCATGGCAGATGAAAAATATCCTGAGTATTTTTTAACTATCGAGAGTTTCTCGAGATAGTTTGAATGGAAAAAGACAATGAAAAAATCACTTTCACTCGAAATTGGAATTTTGATGGTAGTTCTTTAGATGCCCTCAATATCTCGCGAAACGACGACAAATCTGCCGGATGGCGAACTGCTTCCCTCGCCGGAAATGACATCGATGCCGGTCGTCGAGCCGTTTATCCCTATGGTCGTTTCCTATAAACGCGCCGAGGGTTTTATCACGACGCTCGATTCGGTAAAAGCGTGGTTCGACCCAGACGGGCCTGTGGTAAGGCTCAGCGACCGGAGAGGCGCAGAGATTACAAAACGTGTCGTGTATCTCTGAAATGACCGTAGGGGAGGGTCTGTTGTCCCACGGATGCCCTACAGCCTCGTGGTGATGCAAAAAACGGGCGGCACCACATAGGTGCTTCCCTACGAACGTAATCTGGCGACTCGGCGAATTCCTCGGCCCTACGGTTCCCATAGATATATCTCGACGCGACGGTTGAGGGCGCGTCCTTTGTCGGTCGAGTTGTCGGATT
>CAYNTG010000138.1:0-3325 GCA_964400105.1 uncultured bacterium | reverse complement strand
GCGGCGATTCTCGCAGTATTATTTGCGTGCCCGCTTCAGGCATCATTTTTTGAAGATACGGTTCACACCGTGCACGTCTATTTCGACGATCCGGATTTCTGGGAAACGCTGGATTCCACGCACGAAACCGAGGATTATATCATCTGCAGCGTCGTGATAGACGGGATCGATACGCTCGATAGTGTGGGTATTCGTATTAAAGGCAACAGCTCATATAACCATCCGGGCAACAAAAAGCCGTTTCACCTGAAATTCGACGAATACATCGACGATATGGACTATCGCGGCAACGAACGAATTTCGTTCAACAACTCTTACAACGATCCGACATTTATCCGCGAGAAACTCGCTACGGAGATTTTTCACGGATTGGGCGTTCCGTGTCCGAGGGCGTGCTGGTCGGTGGTCTATTATAATGACGTATATTGGGGGTTCTATTCGACCGTCGATCCGACGAACAAACAGGCGATGACCCGCTTTTTTGGATATAACGATGGCAACCTATATAATTGCGACAGACAGGCTTCTTTCGAATGGCTCGGCCCGAGCGTTTTCCCCTATACGGGCAGATACCAGATATCGGCCAACGAGGGTGCGGACGATTGGCTCGATCTTATCGACTTTTTGGATTTCCTAAACCATTCCGACGACAGCACCTTTGCCGCAGGGATTTGTGACCGTTTCGATGCCGTAGGCTTTGCGCGTGCGTGGGCCGCGAATACATTCCTCGTGAACCTCGACAGCTATCAAGGTTTCGGGCGTAATTATTTTTTATGCTTCGATTACGACACGATCGGGCGATACATCGTTTATGATTTAAATCTGGCGTTCGGAGTATTCAACAAATATGGTTTCGATGCCACCGAGCTGAGGGAGTTGCCCATAGATTGGTATAATCCCGGCTTACCGCCGGATTCATCCGGGCGACCGCTCGCCGAAAGGCTTTTCGACGATTGGCCGCCGTTCCGGGGACTCGTGGATTGCGCGCTGCACGAACTGCTTGAAACCACGCTCGAAGGGGCGACATTCGATGCCCGCGTGACCGAACTCGCCGACCTCGTTCGGCCTTTCGTATATGCCGATTTGAACAAACAATATACAAACGACAATTTCGAGGCGAATCTCGATGACGATATTGTAGTGGGAAGCCCGCCTCATGTGAGACTTATCCCCGGTGTGCGCGATTTCACCGCCGACCGCTCTTTGTATATTTCCGGTCATATCGGGCTGTGCGATGAGGTCGATGTTTCCGGCGCGGTTTTGATAAACGAGGTGATGCCGGACAACGATGCAATAATCGCGGACGAGATGGGCGAGTTCGACGACTGGTTCGAGCTATATAATCCCGGCGATTCGACTGTGGATATTTCTTACTGGTGGGTCTCCGACGATATCGACGAGCCGCGCAAGTGGAGTTTCCCCGGCGGGACGATTATTCCCGCCGATGGGTATCTTCTCGTTTGGGCGGATAGCGACCCGGAACAAGGGGATTTGCATACGAGTTTCAAACTCTCCGCAGATGGCGAACAACTTGCGTTATTCGGTTCGGATTTCATCGGCGCGGAACTTGCCGATGTCGTTTCATGGTCGGAAACTCCCACGGATAGCAGTTTCGGTCGTTACCCGAACGGCGGTGCGATATGGCAGATTTGCCTCGTGGCGACTCCCGGCACGGAAAATATCTGGGGAACGATAGTCGCCGATAATAGTATGTTACCGACCGAACTCGAATTGTCGGTTTACCCAAATCCGTTCAATTCGGCGGTGAAGATTTCCGTAGGGGAGGGTCTTGTGCCCTCCCGCATAGAAATATTCGATATAAACGGCCGCATCGTCGAAGATTTATCCCCTCTAAAAATAGGGGTGACACCGGAGGCGACGGGGTGCGTATTAGTCTGGAAACCTGAAGCTTCCGTCGCCTCCGGCGTCTATCTCGTCCGCGCGAAAGTTGCGGATAATGAGATTACGAAACGCATCGTGTATTTAAAATAACTCTTAGGTATGGAGATAAGAATGAAACTGACATCTACTCAAACAACGTTTCTCGTAATGATATTTGCGATTTCGGCGATTTTCGCAGTGGATTATCCAATCGTGGATACCGGGCAGGAGGAGTGTTACGATAATTCGAGCGTTATCTCGCCGCCGTCTCCCGGCGCGACATTTTACGGTCAGGATGCCCAGTTCGACGGCAACGCCCCGAGTTACACAATAAGCAGCGACAGCCTTACAGTCTATGATAACGTCACCGGACTAACATGGCAACGAAGCGGTGACACCGACGGCGACGGCGATACGGATGCCGCCGATAAGCTAACATGGACAGAGGTCCAGACCTACCCGGATGTTCTCAACGCCGCGAGCTTCGGCGGTTTCAGCGATTGGCGTGTGCCTTCGATTAAAGAACAGTATTCGCTGATAAAGTTCAACGGACAGGACATCAGCGGATACAGCGGATCTTTGGACGCGGTTCAGCCTTTTATCGACAACGAGACTTTCGATTTTGCATACGGCGATACCGCTTCCGGCGAGAGGCCAATCGATTCGCAATACGCATCGAGCAACGTATATAATGAATATACGATTCCGGGCGTGCCGAAGTTGTTCGGCGTGAATTTTGCTGACGGCCGAATCAAGGGTTACGATGCTGAAATGCCGATGGGAGATAAGACTTTCACGTTGATTTGCGTGCGCGGAAATCTTGATTACGGTGTGAACGATTTCTCGGACAATGGCGACGGCACAATTGACGACAGCGCGACCGGCCTTATGTGGCAGAAGGGCCACAGCGCAGCGAGTATGAGTTGGGAAAACGCACTCGCTTATGCCGAAACACTTACCGTGGCCGACTACGATGATTGGCGCTTGCCAAACGCGAAGGAACTCCAGAGCATTGTCGATTATACACGCTCACCCGGCACGACCGGCGCGGCGATCGACCCGATTTTCGATTGCGCGACGATAACAAACGAGGCTGGCGCGACGGATTATCCCTGGTTCTGGACGAGCACGACTCACGCCTCGGTTTATAGCGGCGGTTTTGGGGCTTACATCTGCTTCGGGCGCGCTTCCGGATGGATGCAGATGCCCGGACGCACTTACTATTCATACATCGATGTCCACGGCGCGGGCGCGCAACGTAGCGATCCTAAGTCCGGCTCGCCAACGGATTTTTATTTAGGTCTCGATTCACTTGGAAATTCAGTTTACGGTCACGGCCCGCAGGGCGACATAATTCGCGTATATAATTATGCTCGCTGCGTCCGAGATATCGAACCTCTCGGTGTCGGCGAAAATTCCGCCGTTCCTGCGAAATTCGAGATCG
>CAYNTG010000137.1:0-3353 GCA_964400105.1 uncultured bacterium | reverse complement strand
GCCTTTGGCGGATTCGGCGGATTGAAAACAATGTTCGGCTGTAGGGGTCGGGTTTCCCGATCCTACGGGCGTGGAAACCGCGCCCCTACGGGCGGGATTTACATAAATCGTCGTCCGAAAATGTCGATACGCACGCCGTCGAGCTTGCGATAACCGGCGCAAGGCTCGCCGCCCCCAATGTTCCATCGTTTGCTAAATAAAACAATCAAGTTCATCGCTTTTCAGCAATCTCATATCGTCTATCGCCGTTTTTCGATCTCGAAAACCTGTTCCATCATGGCGCGGACGAATGGATCGGTTTCGCTTTCGTAACGGCGCTTAACCACAGCTATCGTCTCCTCGCCGCCTATCGAGCCGAGGCATCGGACGGCGTGGCCGCGAATTGCGGAATCTTCGCAGTCGAGGAGCGGGAGAACGCCCTCACGCGCTGCTGCAAGCCGCGTTTCGACGGTCAATTCATTGAGCGTCGAGTCCTTCTCGAAACGCGCGCACGAGGATGAAATCGCGCGAAGCAGATGATACACCACCGGCGCGCTCGATTTCGGCAATGCTTTCAAGACATCGTCAAAACTCTCCGCGCGCATATTTACGAGGCCGTTTTGCGCCGCGACTCGAACGGTCATATAGTCGTCGCCGAGTGAATAGAGCAGCGCGGGGATCGAGCGCTCGTCGCCGATCTCCGCCAGCGATTTGGCGACCATATAGCGCACAGCTTGTTTTTTATCCTTTTTCCATTTCATAATATGCGGAACGGCCCGCTTCGATTTTATCTTGCCGAGCGCCGAGATTGTGCCGATTCGCGTCCGCTTGATCTTCAGGAATGGGAGCAGCGAATCGACGGCGACGGTGTCCCCTATCTCGCCGAGGAAATAAATCGCGCTGCCGCGTCGCCGGATATTTTCTTTATCGTGAAGAGCAGCAAAAAGGCACGGATTAATCAGTTCCGGCTTTTTCTCGCAGAATCGTTTGATCGTGCGCGTGCGGAGCGACGATTTCGTGTCGAGCTGGTTCTCGCAGATATAGTCCGCAGCGACCTGCCCGGAATCGAGAAGCTCCTGGAATGCCTTGTCCGCCTTGTCTTTGCCGGAACCGACGCCCCATGTCGAGGCCTCGATGAAGATGTCCCCGATGGTGCGATCGGAGTCCGGTTCCTCCTCGGCCAATTCCTCGCTTAACTCCTTCACCGGATCGGGGAATTTTTCGCCATCAACGTCCATCCCGAAGCCGATATCGCCTGAGAACCAACGCTTATTATTGCCGGCAAGCGATTCGTCGGAGTAGTGATCGGTGCCCTCGATGTCGAGGAACATGCCCATGCTGCCGGTGCCGCGCGCGCCTCGGGAATATCCCCAGTTTTTACTGGAAAGGCGGCGTTTGGCATAAAGGTCGTCGCCGTTTCGATCCAAAAAAAGGACGAATGAGTTGGTGAGCGAAGTTCCGTTGCCGCCGTCGATGACGTAAATATCGTCGCCGCGATATTCGGAGAAGAATCCGACAGAGTAATCGTGAGCGGAGCCTTGCCCGGGGCCTTGCGGCGAGACGTAGATGTCGTTTCCCGCCCGATCGACGAGCGATCCCACGGAGAGATGAATCCCGGAACCCTGCGGATACCAAACCGATGTATAGACGTCGTTTCCGGAGTTATCGACGAGAATACCGAGCGAGAACCAGTAGCTGACCCCCTGGCCATAGACGCCGGTGGTATATGTATCGTTGCCGTTTTTGTCGAATAGGAAGCCGATTCCGCCGGAGACATCCGGGCGCCAACCGATTGCGAAACCCTGCGCAAATGAGTGGTAGTCGAATGGTGCGAGTGGCGCGTGGGAATATTTGCCGCCGGAAAAATATTGATCGGAGCCGGAATAATCGTTCAGAATGCCTATCCCCATCGGGCCGGCGAACGCCTGTGCGTTGCAATAAGAGCGATATCCGTCCTCGCCATCGCGGTCGATCAGCATTCCCATGCCGAAATTCCCGGCACCCTGCACGAAAACGCCGCCAGCATATGTGTCATCGCCCGCCTCGTCGATCAGGATTCCCGACCCGAAGAGGCCGGAACCCTGTCCGTAGTGGGTGCAGTTGTATGTATCGTCGCCGTCGAGATCGACCAGAATGCCCACTCCGAAGACGCCGCTCGCCTGATTGAAAATCGCCGTTCGACCGTCATAATGATCGTTCCCGCCGAGATCGATAGCGACGCCGAATGCCTTGCCCGCGCCGACGCGGCCGGCGGCGTGCTCGCCGTGGTAAAAATCGTCGCCGCCGGGATCGAGGATGATTTGGGCATCGCCGAAGATGTCCGTGCCGTCGCTGCCGATTATGGCTCTCCCCCATCGCGTTTCGATCTCGATCTGCTTATCGAGTTTCGTTGCCGATGTGTCTTCGTGAACCGCCTCGATGGCGCTACGGATGCCGGTCATCACGGCGGAAGTAGCAAGGCCGAGTTCAGCTATGTCGAAATTATGCATCGTTATATAAAGCGAATCGAGATGAATCTCGAAGCTCGTGTCGAAATCGCTTTCGACGAGCTTTAACAGGAAGGTCGAGAGCGAGTCGTCGAGTGTGTCCTCGCCGTCGGTCCAGAACGTCGGGATGAGATAGATCAGCGAATCGCGCGATGCATCGGAGATCATTCGCATCGCCTTTTCCATGTGTTCCGAGGCGACATCGAACGATGCCAAAATGGTGCGGAGCGCTTTGTTATAAGGCTCCGGCACCATCTCGCACGACTCGTCGCGCCCGGCGATTTTCTCGATCCTCTTCGTAAATTTTGCGATAGTTTTGGCGGAGGGTTTGTTGTCGATGCGCTCGAATGCCCAAGAAACGAGGTCGCACGGTTTTTCCGAATGCTCGATGGCGAATTGCGTCCACGAATCGATGGTATCCGGCAGTTCGAGCGGTTTGTCGAGCATCCTTTCGACGATGCTCAGCTGGAATAGGGAGTCCCCTGCCCATTTTTTCTCGAATTCGGCGTCCGTCGGGGTCGTTCCGGAAAAATAGAACATCGAGTCGATATATGATCTCGAAACCTCATCGATGGCCGGCGGAAAGGAATCCGATTCTTCCCATTCCATCGAAAACGCCCCAACCGGGATGAGTAAAAAAAGAATTGAGATTGCAAAAAATATTTTCATTGCTGCTCCGTTCGTTCGAGATTCGATAGCCCATTATCGCGAATAATTTTTGCTCGCGAAAGTCATATTTTTCTGCCGGACAATCTCTCATCATTTTCCTTAAATTTGCCCGGTTACTAAATATATGGCTCTGTGGCCTTTTTTATTACACATATTAAAAAAAATTGGTTACCGGCATATTTACCTTGCTTTTAATTGATCGGCAGTTTATTCTAATAG
>CAYNTG010000136.1:0-3360 GCA_964400105.1 uncultured bacterium | reverse complement strand
TCCAATTTTTCTTCGCTGGCCTTTTTTATGCGTTTGGCGTTTTTCAATAGAACGGATTGAGGACGACATCGCCCGATTCATCCGCGATGTGTTCCCGCATGATTTCGAGGTTGTCGCCGTAGAAGAGTTTGTTCATATTGCTCCATATTTTAAAAAACTCAAAAACAATTTAATGCTATATTATACCGTTGGCAAGCGGTTTTACCCAATATTTAACCGCATCGGCCTCGCATATCGCCGCTGGCGACACATGACCGGGCTATCGCAGCATAAGATAGTTCCTAATTTAAGAATCTTCTCATTATGCTTGACTCGAAAATCGAGCGATATATATTGGAGTAAAAAGAGAATAAATCGACCCGGTAATCGGGCGTTTGTGTTTGAAAGAAGGTTTTATACATGTCAGAACAGAGCAGATGCAGCTTGGTTTTCGGTCTTTTCTGGGGGGACGAGGGCAAGGCGAAGGCCGTCGATGTCCTCGGCGAGGGAGTGAGCGCCGTCGCACGTTATCAGGGCGGCGCAAACGCCGGGCATACGGTCTATGTGGATGGCGAAAAGTTCGTATTCCATCAGGTGCCGTCGGGGATACTTCGCGATGGGATTAAAAATTTGCTCGGCGCGGGGATGGTTCTCGACCTGCCGGCTCTTGTGTCCGAGATCGAGGAGATAAGCACGCGCGGAACCGATACATCGGGAAGAATAATGATCTCGCCGAGGGCGCATATCGTTACGCTTCTCAGCAAAGCGGTCGATGCCCTCGATGAAAAGAGATTCGGGATCGGAACGACGCTTCGCGGGATCGGCCCGGCTTACACGGATAAATATTCACGTCGAGGCATCCGGGTCGGGGACCTCGTTTTTGAAAAGGGTCTCGAAAAGCGCGTTCGTAATCTTGTCGAATATTACAGGCCGATGTTCGATTCGGCGGAGATACCGATTCCGGGCGTGGACGAAATAATCGCGCCGATTCGCGAGGTTTTGCCCGCGATTCGGGATATGGTCGGCGACGTTTCATCATTTATTATCGAGACATTACGATCCGGGAAGCGGGTTTTGATCGAAGGAGCGCAGGGGAGCATGCTGGATATCGATTGGGGGACGTTCCCATATGTGACATCCAGCCCGACGACAATCTCCGGTGTCGCATCGGGATTGGGCATCGATCCTCGACTTATCGACCGCGTCGTGGGAATCGTCAAGGCATTTACCACGCGAGTCGGAAACGGTCCGCTGCCGACGGAGCAATCCGGCGAGATCGGCAGTCGCCTTCGTGGAACCGGCGAGAACGAATGGGACGAGTTCGGCGCGACAACCGGAAGACCGAGGCGTTGCGGCTGGCTCGACGGTTTTGTTCTTTCGACAAACACCAAAAGATGGGGAATCGACAAGCTATTTCTCACAAAATTGGATGTTCTCGATGGCATGGAAACGATAAAGATATGCAGCGCATATAAATACATGGGCAAGATTCTCCGTTCGTATCCATCGACCGTCGCGGAACTGAATGAGGTCGAACCGGTATTCGAGGAGATCGACGGTTGGGAGGGCAGCTCCGCAGATTGCGAGAATTATGACGATCTTCCCGAAAATGCGAGATACTATATCAAAAGGATCGAGCAGCTCGCCGGTTGTGAGGTCGGTTGGATCTCCACCGGCCCCGGCAGAAACAGTGTTATCACAAAATAGATTTGGAGTGAATAAAAATGGCAATGGATATTATCAGTATAGCCAAACTCGATAACAGAATCGCCGATCTTCGGGGGTATCTTTGACCCGCCTTCTATAAAAAATAGGATCGCCGAAATCGACGAAATCGCTGCGGAACCGACATTCTGGAACGACAGGGAACGCGCTCAAAACCTCATGAGCGAACGAAAAAACCTCGAAAATCGATTTAATATGTGTAATTCCATCGAGGAGCGTTTCAACGACATTAAGGAGTTGATCGATCTTTATTCACCCGATGACGAGGAATACATATCCCTTCGAGCGGACATGGAACAGCTATCGAAGGAGCTTTCGATGTTCGAGCTTCAGCAGGTGCTTTCCGAACCGGACGATAAAAGCGGGTGCTTTTTGGAAATACACTCCGGCGCCGGAGGCACCGAGGCTTGCGATTGGTCGGAGATGCTGCTGCGCATGTATCTGCGCTGGTGCGAATCGTCGGGTTACAGCGGAAATATTCTGGAAATCACCCCCGGCGACGAGGCAGGGATAAAATCGGCGACTATCGAGATCGACGGCGAATATGCATATGGATATCTCAAATGCGAGATCGGGATTCATAGACTCGTGCGGCTTTCGCCGTTCGACTCGAACCATCGCCGGCACACGAGCTTTGCAAGCGTCTTCGTCTATCCACAGGTCTCGGACACGACGGAGATCGAGATCGATGAAAAGGATTTGCGAATCGACACATACCGATCCAGCGGGCACGGCGGCCAGCATGTCAACAAGACCGATTCCGCAGTGAGGATTACGCATATCCCGACAGGCATCGTCGTTCAATGTCAATCGGAGCGCAGCCAGCACAAGAATCGCGCGATGGCCCTCAAGGTCTTGATGGCTCGAATCAAGCAAAGGCACGACGAAGAACTCGCCGAGGAGCGCGCGGAGATCGAATCGAAGAAGAAGCGGATCGAATGGGGAAGCCAGATCAGAAGCTATGTTCTTCACCCATATAACATGGTCAAGGATATTCGCACCGGCGTCGAGACATCGAACACAAAGGCCGTTTTGGATGGCGATCTCGACGATTTTATACGCGCTTTTCTCCTTTCGAAAGGCGAATAATTCAGATCGCGATTTAAAATGAGATGCTTTCGGTTCGATATAGTTTCAGATGGAATGGAGATCGGCGTATGGGGTAGCGATAGATCGGTTCACGCCGTATCCCTCACAAAGCTGGTTGCTTTTGAGATGGAGAACAAGATCGCAAGATATTTCGACGTCGTCGAGACCGGCAACCCCGGCGATCCGATAGCGATTTCATTTGAAAACTACTTCAGGAATGGAATATTCGATCCGCCGCTCGTGCCGAAGCCGTTGTGGGGCACCGAATTTCAACGCAAAGTTTGGGATGAGCTTTCTTCGCTCGACCGGGGCGAAACAACGACTTACGGAGATTTGTCGAAAAGGATCGGAAAGCCCGGTGCCGCGAGGGCGGTCGGTGGTGCTGTCGGCGCGAATCCGATCGCCATTCTCGTTCCATGCCACAGGGTGCTCGCCGCCGACGGTATCGGAGGATTCGGCGGCAGAATCGATATCAAGCGCAACCTCCTCCAAATAGAGGGAATCGGATACACAAAAAAAGAAACGAATAACATCGAAAAACAAAAAATTTTGGGTGGTAAATAAAGA
>CAYNTG010000135.1:0-3466 GCA_964400105.1 uncultured bacterium | reverse complement strand
GTCGTCGCCGTCGGAAATGTCGGCGGGTATGTCTCTTAACGTTGCCCAATGCGCGATCATCGTATCGATTTGGTCGCCATCCGAAATGTCAGCGGGTATCCCGGTAATATCGCTCCATGCTATCGCGCCGGTGGAGTCTGCATAGGCGATATCCCCAGGCCCAACGGCTTCGTGCGTGTGGTCGCTTCGGGAAGCGGTTAGCGCAGTTCCGCTACCTGCAAAGTTAACCGAAATGGAGCCTGTGGTTGTAATCGGATTCGGGGAGCACGTTATTCCCGTTCCCTGCGACACGGACATCACGGTTCCTGTTCCACCGCCGTCGATAATCCAGTCTGTTCCGCTGCCGGTGCTGGACAGGATTTGCCCGCCGGTGCCTGCATCGCCGCCGGAGTCGAGGTAGCTGCCTTTAGGGTAGATGTCGCCGTTCGAATATACTATGAATTTTGTGCCTGCGGGTGCCGCCGCCGAGGCCACGACCAACACCTCATTATAACTACCTGTCGAAGTATGATATCCATAGAGTGGGTAATCGCTGCCGTCGGCGACACCGGCGACACCGGCATAAACATCACCGACATCGCTCAGTGATACCGTTCCGAAACTACTCGTTCCAAGGACGCCTATACGCGATAGTGTGCCACCTGTGTTACCGGCGCTGCCATAAACCCCGTAGTTCCGAGTAATTCCAGACATAGAGGCGGGTCCCTCGGCAATGCCCCTTACACCAAAATTATAGACATCGTCTGAACTACCGCTGGGGTTGCCGTCAGCTTCGCCGTATAAACCGTAATTATAAACGTCCGCGCTGTTAGTTGTATTATCGTCTTTACCGCTATACCCATATACTCCGTAGAACTCTCCGGCAACGGCATCTCCGCTAGGTATCTGGCCGTATAGCCCGTAATCCTGGTCAATTTCGTAAGCACGCACATTGTCATTGCCGATAACGCGCTTGTAAATGCCGGCGTCTTCCCATTGGCAGTCGCCCGCGCCGCCTATTGCGGAGATAGTAATCGAATCACCAACCTGTGTGAGCGTGATATTTGCGCCCTCGACTAGGGTTACGCTGTCGGTAAGCCACGGATCGCCGTCCGTCCGTAACTGCTGGAAACCGCCTCCAGCCTCCTGCCATGTTCCAACACCGGATGCACCGGACGTGAGGACATAACCATCCGTCGCGCCGGTGGGCATCTTAAAACCGGTCATTTGAGCGGTGCCGTCGATGTCGAGTTTTTCGGTGGGGCTTGTCGCCCCGATTCCAACATTCCCCGTCGGTATCGAATACATATCGTCACCGACGATTTGCCAGTCGGTATCGCCGAGCACGCTGTCCGGTATGCCGTCGATAGAATCCCAATGGACATAACCCGCCCAATGCGCCGAATCCGCCCAGTTCGTATGCCCCACCCATCCAATCGAGTCGATATAGCCGATGGAATCGATATATGAAATGGAATCTATGAACGATATGGAATCGATGAACGAAATCGAATCGATATAATTGATATATGCCACCCCATCGACACTGTCCGCCCACATCGCACGATAGGCATAGGCCACCGGCGACAGAGGATTTCGCGGAGATAGCAATTCGTCCAGCACATCGATGACATCGCCGTCGTCGTTTCGGTCGATTTTAATCTGCACCCAATATTTATCCTCGAATGTCAGCTCTATTGGATGAATTTCTCCGAGCCGGACATCGAAAAGGCCGTGCGCGATATCGACATCCAGGGTCTCGGCCCAAAGCGGCGTTCCGCCGGTCGCCAGATCAAATAGCATGAAGGCGATCGTCCGGTCGGCATCGTGGATCGCCGCGCCGCCGGGATCCGTGAGTTTCCCCTGATAGTTTAGCGTCTTTGGGATTGCGGCGAAAAGCTGCGTTATGGATAATATGAGGATTAAAAAAACTACGATAAGAGAAATCTTGTGCATTAGTCTTCCTTTTTTGGTGTAGATTATTTTCAATATAAAAGGCATAAAGCCGATAGTCAACCCAATAAAAGGACAAAAACATTGACATCGACGAAGCGGCAAAGTAGATTTAACATGTGATACTTTCTCGAAAAGCAAATCGACGCGCGACGCATCTTATCTTCCTCGGAGATACGATCCTTATCGCGGGGTCGTTTGCTTTGGGCTGGTGGCTAAGGTTTTTATCGGGGATCGTTCCGCTCTATAAAACGTTCCAACCCTTTCATACATATTCACTTCCGATAGCCATCATTACCTCGATATGGCTCTTTTCTTTCGGATGGCAGAGGCTTTTCCAAATCGAATTTTCGCGCAAGTGGGGCGAGGAGTTATCGAAGATCGCGAAGGCCGGTATAGTTGCCATGGTCGTCTCGATGGCGCTGACATTCATTTTCCGAAACGAATCTTACAGCCGGATGATGCTGGTAATAGGAGGTGGGTTAACCTCGATTACCACTGTGATCTTCCATCGCGTGTTCATCGATATCCTCAAAAATATGCTGAAAAAGGGGTTGGGCGTCGCCCGGAAGGTGGTGATCGGCGACGGAGAATTGGCTCGGCTTACAACCAAACAAATCGTTGACGACCCGATCACGAAAAAGGGATTTGTCGGAAGGCTTTGCACCGAGGAGAGCGAGGATAGAATTGCCGCACCGAGCCGGCTCAAGGAAATCCTCGTGGAGTTCGGCATCGACGAGGTAATCCTTTCCGAGCCACAGGTCTCCGAGGCCGCGATCCGCAGAATAATATACGAATGCCGAAAGGAAAAGGCCCTTTTCGTCATGATACCGACATTTCAGGGCTTGCTCAGGGGGCGTATCGAAATCGATTCCCTCGGCAATATCGGAAGCATCGTATTCCAGAACGTCGTGATGACCGGGTGGCAGCGTTATGCAAAGCGCGCGATCGACCTCGTCGGCAGTGGCTTAGGCTTGACCCTGATATCGCCGTTATTGATCGGAGTCGCGATTGCGATAAAGATCGATTCGAGGGGGCCGGTTTTCTTCAAGCAGGAACGTATCGGAAAAAACAGCAGGAAATTTAAGATGCTGAAATTCCGGTCGATGTTCGTCGATGCCGAAAAACGACTCGCCGAACTGATCGATAAAAACGAGGCTGGTGGAGCGCTTTTCAAGATCAAAGACGACCCGCGAATTACAAAGACCGGCAAATTTATCCGCAGATACTCCATCGACGAACTACCGCAGCTTTTCAAAGTCTTCACCGGCGAGATGTCCCTCGTCGGTCCGAGGCCGCCGCTCGAACGCGAGCTTGCCGAGTATGAGGGATGGCAGCTAAAGCGTGTCGATACGGTTCCCGGCATGACTGGCCTTTGGCAGGTTTCCGGTCGAAGCGATATATCCTTTGACGAGATGGTTCGAATGGACATTTTTTATATCGATCATTGGTCGATATGGCTCGATGTAAAGATTCTCTTGAAAACGATCCCCGCAGTAATCACCGGCAAGGGCGCGTATTAGAATCGGCTTTG
>CAYNTG010000134.1:0-3601 GCA_964400105.1 uncultured bacterium | reverse complement strand
GCTCCCCGACCGGGGAGGCGCAGAGGTTACTAAAAGGTAGGGGACACATATATGCGTCCCGTCCTGCTCGATGCGAAGGTCAAAATTCTTCGAGTGGAACCGGACACTGCTTTTGTCTTCCACAGTTTCCGCACATATCGCCGCACCATATCATCTCGAAAAGCGAACTTGCCTTGTCGATAAACGATCTTTCATCGGTGAGTATCCCAACCTCGAAATTGCGGCGATTCGCAGATTTCGCGCCGATACCGGCTCCGGTCATATTCGCCGAACCGATATAGAGCAAGCGATCGTCGGCGAGTATCGTTTTTTGGTGGACGCGAGGACAGCGGCGCATCGTAAATAGCGGTGGAAACGGCGATTTTCGAGCGAGTTTCAAGAAATATTCGGACGGGACGGCCGAATGCAACATCCTGATTTGGATCCCGAGACCGGCACGTTTGCGAAAAAAATCGACGATGCTCTCGCTCTTCTTGCCGTGAATTATCCGAAGGGCCTTGATATTCGCGGTGGATATATCGAGTCGATTTTTGGCGCCGAGCATTATTCCCTCGACAACCTTTCGATAGTGCTCGTCTGTCTCGATATACTCGAACATGGTTAATCGACGAGATAGAACTCGACCGGTTCCGTTTCTATCTGTGGATTTGTCAGGAGTATCCCTTTAACGGTGAACCTGCCCATCGAAATCCTGTTACCGGGTGTCGTCGAGAGTCCGTCCCATTCCATATCGAACGAAGCGGAGTCCCCAGGTGCGATAGTCGCCCGACCGATAATCTGGGCGCAATGCCTATCGTGCATGAAATTCCATACCACGGCTCCATCGCGCATCACCGCGAAATCCGCATGGCAGGCGCTTGGAAAAGTCGCATGAACGGTATCCGGTGAGATGTTCCGCACGACCATCGAGAAATCGACTGGCGAGCCGAGCGCATAAGCGGTTTTTCCCAATCGAATCGTTAATTCTAATTTAGTGTCATTGGATGATCGGGTGCGGTTTTCTTCTCGTGCGGCGCATGAAATTCCGAGGATAGAAACGACAATTAACAGGTATTTAATTGCCGCTCTCAAGATATTTAGTTCTCGAATCGCTTCAATACGGAAACGAACTCGTCCCCGTCTTCCGCCGAACAAATCGATTCGCGAACATCCGCATTATTGAGAATTCTCGAAAGTTTCGACAGCACTTGAACGTGCTGTCCGGAATCACATTTCGGGGAAATCAGGAGGAAGAATATCTTTGCCGGTCGGCGGTCGATAGAATCGAAATTTACACCCTTGGTCGAGATACCGGCAACCAATTTTTGAGATGATAGATTATCGATCTTCGCGTGGGGGATAGCGATGCCATAACCGACACCGGTGCTCATCATTTCCTCGCGCTCCAAAACCGAATCGAGGATGCTGTCGCTATCGTTGAGCGAATAGGTGTCGCAAAGGTGTTTCACAAGCTCGATGATAACCGATGCCTTGTCGGTGCTTTCAAGCGATATTTTAACGGCTTTTGCTGTAAGTTTATTGATAACCATAAGCTCTACTCGATTTTTTATTAACCATAGATTTTATGTATATTTACTTAGATGTCAACCCGCAGTTTCATTTATCCATTTTTGTAAATGGTAATGGTCTATAAAATAACAAAATCCTCGATCTGTATCCACGAATCTCACCTGCACCTGAAAAATTTAACGACAACGACCTATCCGATCAAAATTAGAAAAACCACCTTGCCTAATTATGAATTAGGATTAATTTAGTAGGAAATCATCACGAGGAACATTTATGACGATGCATAAAAATGATAGCACTAGGGCCAACAAGAACATAGAGCGGCTTTCGAGGCTTGTGCGTTTGAGCGGCACGCTTATCCACGATCCACGCCTGGAAACGATCTCCGATAATTTCACCGAGGAGTGCGCCGCTTTGGTTTCCGCCGAGAGAAGTTTTCTTTTTATCCTCGATAGTGACACGGGCAAGCTTTACGCTATCGTATTCCCACCCGGAAAGAAGATACAGCTCGATGCCGGAGAGGGGCTGGAGGGATGGGTCGCATCGAGCGGCGAATACATAATCAGCGATAATCCTGCGAGTGACACACGATATAGCCCTAAGCTCGAAAATGCAATCGGCCACGGAATCGAGAACGCCATGATTGTGCCGTTCGTGGATAATAGAAATAAAACATTCGGCGTAATCGAGGTCATCAATAAAAGTGATGGAAATGGTTTTGATAACGAGGATTTCTGCCTCCTGCGAGCGGCGGTTGCCGAGATCACCGTGAATATAGAAAACGCGCGATTATATAACGACCTCAAGCAGACGTTCAATTCCCTGATCGAGGTTATGGCCACTACCATCGACGCACGGCATCCGATGTCGAAGGGGCATTCGCGGCGCGTCGCTATCTATGCCGTTGGAATAGCCCGCGAGATGGGCCTTATGGAAAATGAAATCGAACAGATACGCGTTGCGAGCCTCCTTCACGATTACGGAAAGATCGGCGTTCACGACTCGATCCTCAAAAAGGAGGGTCATCTTAACGAAGAGGAATTCGAAGCGATCAAGGAACATGCGAAGATAACGCACGATATCGTCAGCAAGGTGCATTTCACCGAGGAGCTTGCCGATGTGCCTACGATAGCGAGCTGTCACCACGAGCGATGGGACGGCGGCGGATACCCGTTCGGAATGGCCGGCGAGGCTATCCCGCTCGGAAGCCGCATCATCGCCGTCGCGGATGTGTTCGACGCTATCACGACGGTTCGTGAATACAAAACCGCGAAAAGCTTCGGGCATGCGGCGAGCGAGATTATCGCAGGCAGAGGAACACATTTCGATTCGAATGTCGTGAGCGCATTCGAGCGATATTATGCTAAAACATTGAAAAACATGGAACCACCAAACGGAAATTCGGAGACAAGTGAATAAGATTGCGGCATTTTACGATATAGCCTTCGCGGAATACGGCGATCTTGGGTGGTGGCCGGCGAGCGACCCGTTCGAGGTCATGGTCGGCGCGATTCTCACGCAGAATACGAATTGGAAGAATGTCGAGAGGGCAATTTTAAACCTTAAAAACCGGGGACTCCTTGGTTTTCGAGAGATTATCGAAGCGCCGATCGATATCCTCGCCGATGCCATTCGGTCTTCTGGATATTACAATCAAAAGGTTTTGAAACTGAAAAGATTCGTCGAATGGTTCGATAGGGCGGCCGATGGCCAAATCGACGCACTCGATGACTTTTCTACATGTGAGCTTCGACGCGAGCTTATCGGCATCAAGGGGATCGGCCCGGAAACCGCCGACGATATCGTGCTCTACGCCCTCGACCGGCCGGTCTTCGTCGTGGATACATATACATATCGAATCGCCACGCGTCACGGATGGTCTCCGCCGGATGTCGGATACGACGAACTCGCCGAGATATTCACATCGTCCATGCCGGAGGATATCGCGCTATACAAAAATTTTCACGCGATCATCGTCGAGATTGGCAAGGGGTTTTGCAAAAAGAGAAAACCCTTGTGCTCCGAATGCCCCGCGAGACGAACGCTCGAAGAGGGCTATCCCCTAGAGATATTTTAAAGTTTTTCGCAAAAT
>CAYNTG010000133.1:0-3706 GCA_964400105.1 uncultured bacterium | reverse complement strand
GCCACCCTGACCGGAGCGGCTGTGATTATCGAGAAAAGCAATAATAATCCTAAGATTCGTTTCAAATTAATAATATTAATACCCATTTTCTTAACTCCCCATTTTTACAGAAATTTAAGGACGTAACTAAAACTAAAATAAGAGGATGAACTTTTTTCATAATTCCCCCGATAAATAGTCATTCATGGTAATATATTTTTCGATTCGGTCTTTGACAAGGGGATTATTATGTTTTGATTATCTTGCTACCCTCCTCAAAAAAAGATATTGTTTCCGAAGAGTTCGAGCTGGACTGTATTTGAGGATTCTTTCCTCGAACGCGATAATTGTCCCGATGTAGAAAATAAAGTGCGGCGGTCGGCGCAGAAGACTTTTCTCATGCGCTTTGAGGAGCATCATCCCCTTAATTGCAACATATAGATCGAGCCTGACATAAAGACAAAACATCGTCGCTATGAAAAGCGCGACCAAATACTTAAAACAGGAGTGGGGGAGGGTAGCAAGGATTATCGAGGGCCGGCGCGGGAAGGGAAGCGTTGGTTGGGTGTGGATTTTTGCGGCCAAAAATATCATGTTCAGTTTTTCCCAATGGCCGTAGCAAAAATCGTGACGGCCCGGACTCACGGACGACGTGCTCGATTGCATTTGCCGCGTTTCTGGTTTGCCGGCGGATTGAAAATGAGACTCCCTCTCGGCTTATTAATAGTGGGGGATGTCGCGGAGCGACAGAGAGTTTATTCGTTTTGAAAACGGCCGCCGGACAATCAATGAAATCGCATCGTTTTTGCCGGGTCCGTTCGGGCGGCGCGAATCGCGGGAAATATACTCACCAAAATAGCCGTGAAGAACACGAGTATCGCAGGATCGACGAGGGTCTTCAGATTTACCTCCGATTTCAATCTATCGACGACCACGCCGCCGATTTCGAAACCGCTCGGGAGAGCGATCCCATGCCTCGATATAAGTAGATTGAGGCCAGTTCCCACGATCATACCGCCCACGATGCCGAGAATGCTCATGATGAACGTTTCCGTGACAATAAGCCTGAAGATGCCCGCAGGCTTTGTTCCGAGCGCCTTCAATACACCGAATTCGCGGGTGCGCTCCAGAACGGACATCAGCACGGTGTTAAGCACTCCGACCGCGACGATCATCATTATCACAAACTGCATGACCGCCTGTCCGTCCTCCTTGGCCGCTATCATATCGGCGAAATTGACGTTGATCTTGTCCCAGGTGTGAACCTCGAGCGATCTTCCTGCAAGTTTCTCCTCGATCGTTGTGGAATATTTGTTGAGCTTTTTGATGTTTTCGATTATCACGATGATCTCGTGCGCACGGTTCGGCATGACCATAAGCTCTTGCGCTTCGGAGAGTTGCATATAAACGCTCATGCGGTTCATCGCCTCGTTTCCATTATCGATGGAGCCGATAATTCGATATAGGTCGTTGCCCATCGATCCGTCAGCCGCCTGCACCACGATCACCATCTCGTCGCCGATTTCGGCCTCGAGCACATCCATAAGACCATTGCCGAGGATCACCTCGCGGTCAGCTTTTTCGGAGAAATTCGAGCCGCGTTCGATCTTTGCAGAAAAGGTCGTCGCGCGTTCCTCGTTCCTCGGCTCGATGCCAATTATCTGAACGGCGTCGCTATTCTCGCCCACGGATACGAGACCGGCGGCAAAAAGCCTCGGCGCGCAGGCCTCGACGAAATCGAGCGACTCGATCTCCTCGTCGATGGCGGCGTAATCCTCGATAACCTTATACATCGTAGGCTGATCGAGATAACCCTCTGCGTGGATCTGCATATGGCCGAGATAGGCTCTTGTGAATTTGTCGATTAGCAGGTTAAAGCTGCCCATTCGCCAGCCGATAGTCATCGAGCCGAATGCGAAACCCGCGACGATCATTCCTATCGTAAGCAGGCTCCGACGCCTATGGCGAAGGACGTTTCGCAGCGCTAATTTGAAAATCACGATCTCCTCACTTCATGTAAAGAATGATTTTAAACATGCTCAGATGCTTTTTCGCATCGCCTTCGCCGGAACCAATCGAGCCGCGTGAACAGCAGGGTAGATGCCGATAACGACCGTAAAGATCAGCACGCCTATCGAATAGACCACAAACTGCCGCACGGTGAGCACAGGATATATTTTCTCGCGAACCGTTATACCTATAGCCTCGATGCCACTGTAGTCGATTCCCACCCATGCGACGAACATCGTAATCGCAAAACCGATTACGCAGCCGATAGCGATGCTGATTATCGACAGTGCCAACGCTTCGAACATCACCAACTTTGCGACCGCAAACGGTCGTGTTCCAACCGCCTTTAACACGCCGAACTCGAACATTCTCTCGTAAAGCGACATGAAAAGCGTGTTCAAAATGACGAAGACGACGACTCCCATTAGGATGAAGCTCATGACGAAGCGCGAAAGATCGGTAAGCTCGAACATCGACACAAGCTGGGGGAAAATCTCCCTCCACGAAACAGCCTCGTTTTCGCCGGCGGAAAATTTTTCCCAGAACATGAGCGTCGGGTCATTGCTGAGTTTCGGGTCGGTGAATTTTATCGCGATCATATGCGCCGTTTCGCCTATGTTAAGTAGCTCGCGGGCCTTGTCGATCCGCACGAATGCGACGTTGCCGTTCATCGTGCGATCCCCCATGTCGAATATCCCGGAGATACGGAATAGTTCCTGCGCGATGTCGCCCGAACCGACCTGTGTCACTGTGAGCACCAACCGATCTCCGAGTCCGGCCTCGAGGACATCCGCAAGCTTTTCGCCGATCAGAATATCCCGTGCGTTTTCGCCGTCGAAATAATCCCCCTCGAACACGGCTTCATCTACTATCGAGATATGTCGTTCCCGATCTGGATCGATGCCGAAGATGTTCACGGCCGACATGTTCGCTGCAGAGGTGATCGTTCCGAACGTGCTGGTTCGCGGCGCGAACCGCTCGACGATCGGCTCCTCTTCGAGCCTCGCAATCGTCCCGACAAAATCCGTTATCGTCAGCTCGACCTCCGACGTTTCGCGGAATCCCTCGCGGAGTATCTGCGCCTCGCCCATGAAAGACGCCGTGGCGTTGTGAATGTAATTATCGACCATTCCGATCATGAGTGCATCGATGAATATCAGCGCCGCGAGGCCGAGGCCGATAGCGGTTCCGGCGATGAACGTTCGTCGCTTGTTGCGAAACAGATTTCTCCATGCGAGTTTTATCAGAAGCATTCGGTAACCGGTTTAATGAAATCGCACGTTTTCGCGGGCGTCGTGTCCACGAACCTTGTAAAAAGATATACAAACGAAGCGGAACCTGCAAGCGCTTAAAAATGGCGGCGGCGGCGATTTCCCGCCCTCGAATCTCGGCACATTCAATATTACCCGGCCACTCGTGGCCAGAAAGCCGCGACCGGAGCGGCCGATTTCGATGGCAGCGGGACGGCGCTACTGCGCATAAAAACCGATGGGTGGGATGGACGGGAATGTCCGTCATACCATTGAAAACGATGATCGGTCGTAGGGGACGGGTCTCCCGTCCCGTCGTCGAGCGGGCGCGGAGACCGCGCCCCTACGGATTGACAACGATGATTTCCCGTAGGGGTCGTTCGCGAACGACCCGTCGGTTGCGGGCTTCCGCCAACTGATTTTTACCAACTAAATCGCACTAGAATCTTTTTTTATAAATAAGTGTT
>CAYNTG010000132.1:0-3903 GCA_964400105.1 uncultured bacterium | reverse complement strand
ACTACGACAGAAGGGAAGCCCTACGGGGACACTCCGGTTTCCGCGCTGTCCGGCGGTGTGTATCTGATTATGGTAAAATCACCGTAAGCAAACATACCCTGATTTTCGATAGTAGTAATATCGACATCGACAACACGTCTTTGAT
Organism: uncultured bacterium; assembly: GCA_964400105.1. Taxonomy (GTDB): domain Bacteria; phylum UBP14; class UBA6098; order UBA6098; family UBA6098; genus CAYNTG01. Next base: position 3,758 of record CAYNTG010000132.1, on the reverse strand, counting down.
AGAGGATTTTGCCACCGTCGATTCTTTCGGGCTTGAAGGCCCCCTCGATAAGCAGGACCCGGTCATAATCATCCCCGATAACGATTCGATTTTCGGTGCCCTCTTTGACCATCTGAAAATTGTAATACAGCTTATATCCCGGATAATATAAACAGATAATCGGGTAATTTTCGAGGAAGAACTGCGCATGGCGCTGGCTGAAATAACTTCTCGCTCGAGCTATCAGAACTATCGTGCGTTCCGGTGGATTTTCCGGTATTATTACATCTGTTATCGTCTCGATTTTCTCCTCGTAAGCGCGAAGATTGGCGAGTGTGTTCTGCGCGAAAAGCCGGTCGTAAATCTGCCTCGCGCTCTCCGGTGAATAATAATACCGTGGAAAGCTTCCCTTCGGAAGAAGCGGTGTCGCGATTCCGTTCAAGATTGCTAAGACGATAACTATCGCCGTCGCCGCGCGGCCTGCGGAATATTTTTTAAACGCCACGCTTAAAAGGATCATCGTCGGTGGAACGAATATGAGTATATATCCGCTTTTTGCCATGAATACGACAAGAAAAAATATCGTTGTGAATACGATTTGAACGATCATGTAACCGATCGGCGTGCGGATATTGCTGATCGCGGCGCGTAACGCCCTTTTCGGATGCGCCAAAACCACCGCGATAAACGGCACGACAGCGATGCCGAACGCAAAGACCAGTGCGACGGCGATGCGTTCTCCGGCGAGCTTAAATCGAAATAGCGGATCGCGAAACCTTCCTTCGTGGACGGAGATCGTGAACTGGCGATGAACTATATCGAGATACTCCCGAACCCCTCCGCAGTTTGCCGAGGATATTCCGAACCATAGCGCGAACGGCCCCGCAAAACCCGCAGCAAACGGAAATAGTGTCTTTCGGATGCCGTGGCGATAATTTATCAGGACGAAAAATAGCGCCGGAACGCCCATCAGGATAATCAAGTCCTGTCGAAAGCCGGAGGCAATTCCGACTATCGCGCCCAAAACGGCGGACCACAGCGCCTTTTTGCCGTCCGATTCGTCGAACCTAATCGCGGCGAGTATTCCTGCGGAAACGAAGAGAGGCGAGATTATATACGTCTCCGCGACCGACCCCCAGAACCAGACCAGCGGCGAAAGACACCATAATAGAGATATTGCGAACGACATCGCCGGTGAAACATATCGAAGTGCGATACGCCATATCAGAATCGCTGTGATCGCCGTCGCCGCGATCCCGACGGCGATATATGCGGCGTTCGGTTCGAGGAAAATCGCAAAGAACTTTGCCGCCCAAACGGAAAATATATACCCCGGCGGATGCGGTCGATGCGCAAGAATATTAAAGTGCTCCAGAGCGCGTGCGAGAAGAATGGAGTCCCAGCCGGTAAGGTATCGACATGCGAAAATTACGCGAGTAGCGACCGTAATTGCGACCAACGAAATCGCCGTGAAAAGATCCGAAAGTGTCAATCGAGACTTTGTTGTTTTCTCCAAGGTCAAAATCCCTTGATACGTTCGAGCATCGCTTTTTCGCGCTGCGCCGGAAGGCGTCGATAGTTCGAGAATTGCATCGTGAAAGTCGCTCTACCCTTCGTGAGGTTTCGGAGCGATGTCGAATAACCGAACATCTCGGCCAGCGGAACCGTCGATTCGATGATCTTGTTGCCCTTTCGGTCGCCGACGTTTTCGATATGCGCATTCCGCACGGCCAAATCGCCCAGAACCTCGCCAACATTCTCCTCGGAAACGACGACTTCGACCTCCATCACAGGTTCGAGTAGTATCGGCGATGCCCCGTTAAGCGCCATCGAAAAAGCGGTGGCCGCCGCGACACGAAATGCCATGGCGGTCGAGCTGTCATCGCTAAACTTCGCCGATAATAATTTCACTCCGATATCGAGGAGTGGATAGCCCGCTATCGGCCCGGATTCGAGCGAGTCGCGAATCCCCGATTCGACCGCCCGGATAAACTCTGTCGGAAATGTGCAGTCGTCGAATTCGTTTCGGAACTCGAACCCCTCATCATTTCCCCTCGGATAACATTCGATCTCTACCGAAGCGAATTGCTTCGATTCGCCCAGGCTCCTATCGAATGTCCATTTCGCCGATGCCTTTCCCAAAATAGTCTCGCGATAAGCGACCTGCGGTTTGCCCACATTCGCCTCGCAGCCGAATTCCCTCGTAAGTCGTTCGACGAGTATTTCGAGGTGCAGTTCCCCCATCCCGGAGATGATCGTTTGGCCGGTCTCTTTGTCCTCGCGGACGTTGAATGTCGGGTCTTCGTCCTCGAGACGCTTTAGCGATTCCTCGAGTTTTTCGGAGTCCGCCGCCGATTTCGGTTCGATAGCGATAAAGATTACCGGTTCCGGGAATGTCATCTGCTCGTAGGCTATCGGATTTTTGGGATCGCATAGCGTATCGCCGGTTTTGACATCCCGCAAACCGGCTACCGCAACGACATCCCCCGCAAAAGCCGCCTCCATTTGTTCCCTTCGGTCCGAGTGCATCGAGAATATCCGGTTTATCCTTTCGCGTTTTCCGGAGCGCGTGTCGAGGAGGCCGAGTTTTTTGTCGATGCGTCCGCTATATACCCGCAGGAAAACGAGCTTATCGACATATTTGTCCGTGGCGATCTTGAATACGAGTGCGCTGGTTGGCGCATCGGCATCGTGGGAGCGCGAGATGATCTTGCCCGTTTTTGGATCCTCCCCCTCCGTCGGTGGAAGGTCGGACGGAGCCGGAAGATAATCAAGGATTGCGTCCATCAGCGGTTGAACGCCGATATTATGCAGCGAGCTTCCGGTAAGGACGGGCAGTATTCGATGTTCGAGAACGCCGCGTCGAATCCCCTTTATTAAAATATCCAATGGGATTCGGTCGCTTTCGAGGAATGCTTCGATGGACTCCTCGTCAAACTCCGTAACAGCATCGATAAGCTCCTTTCTGCGTCTCTCGAACTCCTCGACATGTTCGGGTGGAATTGCGGTCTCGGTGAATGTTTCACCGAGTGAATCCTCGTCGTATGTGATGAAAACTCCACGCAAGATATCGATTATCCCCTCGAAATCCTCCGCCTCGCCGACTGGAATATTCATACATATAGGCCGCGCTCCGAGCCTCTCGACCAGGGAATCCAGCGTGCCCTCGAAATCCGCACCCATCCGGTCCATCTTGTTTATGAACGCAATTCTCGGAACGCTGTATTTCTCGGCCTGACGCCATACCGTTTCGCTCTGCGGCTCGACTCCACCGACCGCGCAAAATATCGCTACCGCGCCATCGAGGACCCGAAGCGCCCTCTCGACCTCGATCGTGAAATCGACGTGTCCGGGCGTATCGATAATATTTATCCGGTAGCCTCGCCAGAAGCAGGTCGTTGCCGCATCGGTAATCGTGATTCCGCGTTCGCGCTCCTGATCCATCCAATCCATCGTCGCGCTTCCGTCATCGACCTCGCCGATTCTGTGTATCTTTTTGGTATAGAAAAGGATACGCTCGGCCGTTGTGGTTTTACCCGCATCGATGTGGGCCATGATTCCAATATTTCTTATCTTATCGATAGGTGTTCGTTTCATTTTTTCTCCGTAAACGTGATAAATATTCTCTAAAATAACCTCTTTTATGGTTCATTTCAAGCTATTTACTGCCCAAGATTCAACGCCCAAAATTTCAATACCGGTTTAGCATTTTATCGTCCTCGAAAGGAAAGGTTTTTTCGCGGAAATGACCGAACGGTCATTTTTGGCACGCAGATTGC
>CAYNTG010000131.1:0-4065 GCA_964400105.1 uncultured bacterium | reverse complement strand
TTCAAGCGAAAATCGGTGGCTACGACGACCCGGAACGGCGCTTCATTCAAACTCGATCGTCGGATCGGTCTCATCTGTCGGCATTGCCGACAAATCGTGACAGCGCGGAGGGGGCGCGGCAGGTTCGCAGCCAAAGTGCTCGACATGGTTTGGCGGTTTTTCGGGCATGTTCGAGAGGGAATTTCACCGGATGTCGGGTTGGTTAATCTACGAATCGCCTTTTATGATGCATTCCACGGCGTCTATTAGCCATGCTACGGCGTTTTCCGCAGGGATTTTTCCGACGACTTCGCCTTTCTTAAACGCCAGAAATTCACCTTTCCCGCCGGCAATCCCAACGTCCGCCGAGCAAGCCTCGCCCGGCCCATTCACCTCGCAACCCATCACGGCGACGACGATGTGATTTTTCGAATCGGGAAGTCGCGCCGCAACTTCTCCGGCGATAGCGACAACATCGACGCATGTCCTGCCGCACGTCGGACAGCTGACGATCTCGATCCCGCCGGACATCGCGCCGCAAGCTCTGAGGATATCCCTCGCTATCGAAATCTCGCCCACCGGATCGCCGGTTATAGAAACCCTGACCGTGTCGCCGATCCCTTCCATTATGAGCGTCCCGATCCCGACGGCGCTTTTGATCGACGCCTTGCCAGGAAGCCCCGCTTCGGTAACACCGATGTGAAGCGGAATATCGAATTCATTCGAGAAAAGGCGGTTCGCCGCAACCGTAAGGGCCGGATCGTGCGATTTTATCGATACAATTATATCTCGAAATCCGTGCGATTCGAGTAACTCGACCTCGCGCCGCGCGGCCTCGAACAGAGTCTCTGGCGTGGCTTTCGTGATGTCCTTCGGCAGGCTTCCGGCATTCACGCCGATCCTTATCGGGATTCCGGCGGACCTTGCTGCGTCGGCGACAGCGCGAATTCTTTCGGGCGAACCGATATTGCCGGGATTTATGCGGAGCTTATCGAAACCGGCATTCGCCGCGCCGATAGCGAGCCGATAATCGAAATGGATATCTGCAACAATCGGCGCGGAGATTTCCTTGCGAAATGTCTCGAACGCGCGAAGGGACGCTTCGTCCGGCACCGCGACGCGGATTATGTCGCATCCTGCGGCCAATAGCGAGCGGGTTTGTTCGATAGCAAGCGAGGTTTGGGTGAGCGGAACGCTCAACATCGACTGAATTGAAATCATGGCTTCGCCACCGATTTTGATCTCTCCAACATCGACCTGTCGGGTCTTTTTTCGCATGAACTGTGAATCGATCATCGTGTTCCCTCAATTTTTTGGCATAGGGTTTGCGAATTCAGTTATCTCAAGTGGCTTGACAACGAAAGCCGTATGGATTACTTTGCCTTCAAGGTGATAATGATATGTTGAAGAAGTCTAAAATAGTAGTGTTTTTTTTAGCGATCACGATAGCGAGCTGTGCGTTCGCACAGGGAAACGCAATTTCCGATAGCCAGTTCGTGATGCTTTATGTCGATCTTTCCTTCGCCGCAGAGCAATTCCTTTCGGATTCAGTCGAGCTTGCCGTTGTTCAGGATTCGATTTTCAAATCTCATGACGTTACCCGCGACAGATTCTTCCTCTACAAGAATGAACTAGACTCTTCGCCCGAACGATGGAGCGGCATCTGGGAGATGATATCCAGCGAACTGACAAAGCGAGAATCGCAGATTCAAAGCCGCGAGAAGACAGCCGGAGAAAAAACGGTCAAGAAACGTTCGAAATAATAAGTCGTTTAAAGACTGAAAGCATCCGGAAGATGCCGTAAGACAAATCCCTCGCCCTTTTTTACGAGGGCGATTACATCGAAACGAAAGAAACAATCCTCGGGTTGGTGGCGTTGAATCCATGCCTCGGCGATTTTGCCAATTTGTCTTTGTTTTGCCGTATTGACCCACTCCAACGGGTCTCCGAACGTGTTGCCGTATGCCGTTTTGACCTCGACAAAGGCGATTATATTCCCGCTCTTCACGATAATATCGATCTCGCCTTCCCCGATTCGCCAGTTGCGATCTAGGATATCGAATCCCTTGTTCATAAGGTATGCGACGGCGACGTCCTCCCCGACCCTACCCTTAATGAATGAGCTTTCCTCGAATCCAGATGACATTTTTTCCTTCACAGTAAAAAGTAATTTTTTTTAAGGTTGCCCATAGCGATCCATCCCCGATGTCGAAAAAACTATCCTGACGAATCGCAGTCCGGAGCAGCTTCGATTTCGTTAAAAAATCTCGATAATAAAATATAATTCTAAATTCCTCCGGTCAAGGTGAAAAGAATCGAATACACCTGCATTCTCGGTCGAATTCCGCTCGAAAATTGGCAAAATATAAAAATGACCGAGCGGAAATAATTTGTTTGTTTTATCGAGAATAATTGTGCATCTTGTATTAAACCTAAGGAGGAAATATGAACAGGATACTCGTTGCAATCTCAATTTTTTTAATGGCAATTTTTATTGCCGGTTGCTGCAAAACCGCAGAAAAAGCCCAGGAAATCGTCGAATCCGCAAAGGAAATCGGTGAAACGGCTGTGCAGTTGGCAGAGGATTTTGAAAAGCTACAGGACGAAGACGGCAATTTCGAGCTTACTCAAGATCGGCTCGACAAGTTTTTCAAATATTATCCGATCTTCATCGAAACCATCACCGAAAAGGGCGAGAAGATAGAAGCTATGGAAGATGACTTCGACAAAAGCATGGTGGGGATCCAGGAATTCACAAAATTCGATAAAAGCCTTCGTAAGGCTGGTATCGACAATCCTGCGGAACTCTATCTTACTGTCGGCGAGGTTTCCACCGCTTTCTTCTATCTTTCGGCGGAAAAACACATTGGATTCGCGAAGGAGCAGATATCGGAATCCATGTCGTTGGTGAAGGAGCAGCTTGAAAATCCCGATCTTCCAGAAGAACAGAAGAAAGCCCTTCGCGAGGCTATAGCCGAGATGGGATCGAATCCCGAAGCTCTTGAGGTCGAACTCCCGGACAACCTAACCGAAAAAGAGTTAGAGTTGGTGAAAACCAATTTTGCGAAGATAGCCGAAAGCCTCGGTATCGAACAAGAAGATGCGAATGCTTTAACCGCGGAACAGGTCGATGCCTCCGAACCGCAAACCCCGGACGACATCGAGGAATGAGATAAATTTTCACTGTTTTCATCCAATTAGGGCGCTTTCGAGCGCCCTTTTTTAGAAAATGGTGGGAGTTTGCCTTGACCTCGAAAGAATGTGGCAATATATTGGGTGGATAATTTATGGATTCGTTGGTTATCCAATATTAAGAAAAAAACAAAACAAATTTTAACTGATGAAAATTGCCCTCGTCGGCGCATCGTCCACAGGTAAAAGCACGCTCGCATCGCTTCTCTCAAGGAAATACTCGATGCCTCTCATCCGCGAACAGGCTCGTGTGGTCCTTGCGGAGATGGGAATGACGCTTTCCGAGATACGTGTCGATCCAGAGCTTATAATTCGTTTCCAGAATACCGTGCTCGAATACCAGATCGCCAGCGAGTTGGAATGCGCGGACAGCGGGTTTATTTCCGATAGAAGTGTCTTCGATAACCTCACTTTATACCTTCGGCACTGTCCGCTTACCCCGGAAAGGATAGATTACTACCGTGGCACGATCCTGGATCATTATAGTAAATACCCTTACGATTATCTGATTTTCTTACGCCCTGGCGAGTTTCCCGTGAAGGACGATGGTGTGCGCACCCCGGACCCTTTTTATCAGGCTCAGGTCGATGGAATGATCCTGACGATTTTGCGGCTATTTTCGGTGCCCTATGTCGAGGTTCACGGCTCCGTTCCACAGCGTCTTCGGGAGATCGAGGAAATACTTGCAGAAAGAGGCGAATCTTTACTAGACAATCGGGATGAGGATCGTAATCGATAAGATGCCGAGGGATAATTATCTCTTGACATTATTTTTTTTGTTAATATTTTAGGTATTCGTTGAATTTGATGTTTTGGCGCCCTAGCTCAGCTGGTAGAGCAACGGACTGAAAATCCGTGTGTCCGCAGTTCAACTCTGCGGGGCGCCACTTTTTT
>CAYNTG010000130.1:0-4197 GCA_964400105.1 uncultured bacterium | reverse complement strand
TAATTCGATTGCCGACGGCGGTCTGCTTTTGCTTCTCGATCCGGATCGAGGTTCGCCCTCGAAACTTGCAGGCATGGCCAAAGATGCTGTCGCCGCCGGCATAGATGCCGTTCTCGTCGGAAGCAGCCTCCTTCTCGGTGATAGCCTCGAATCGGCGGTTCGGGAGATAAAAAGCGCCATCGACGCGCCGGTATTTCTTTTTCCAGGCGATGGCAATCAGGTCACGGCTGCTGCGGATGGAATTTTATTTCTTTCGCTGGTTTCCGGGAGAAACCCGCGATGGCTTATCGAGGAGCAGGTCGAAACGGCACCGCGAATTCGCAAACTTGGTCTTCCGGCGCTTCCGACGGCCTATATGCTCATCGAATCGGGGCGCGTCACTGCGGTGCAGTTCATGAGCGCAACCGTTCCAATTCCGCGCAACAAACCGGAGATCGCCGTCGCACACGCAATTGCCGCCGAAATGCTCGGCCTGAAGGCGATATTCCTCGAGGCGGGGAGCGGCGCGGAGATGTCTGTTCCGCCGGAGGTGGTCGCCGGGGTTCGTGCCGTGTGCGATCTGCCGCTCATCGTCGGCGGCGGAATACGCGACATCGAAACGGCGAAAGCTATTATCGATGCGGGAGCGGATTTCATCGTTATCGGAACTCATTTCGAGGAAACGGGCGACCTGACTTTGCTCAAAGAAATAGCCGCGCTCGTCCACCGCAAAAAGTAGAAACACTATTTCCACATATCTATAATATGCGGATAGCTAAACCTAATTCGGGATCGAGAACATGACCAGATTTTTCACTTCAATAATGATTTTCACGATAATAACGGCAGCTTTTGCCGGTAGAATCGATTTTGAAATATCCCATTCACCGGATGATTTCGAGATCGTTCGCGGCGATTTTGTCAAGGTCTATATCGACGGCGGGGTCGTTGCCGGAAAACCGGGTTTTCCACAGTCGATAGCCGAAAACCGGACGATACTTCTTCCGCCAAATTCGCGGGCGACCTCGATTAGGATCGAGTCGGCGGTTTGGCTCCCATTGACCGCCGGAACGCCTTTTCCGGCGCAGCCTCCGGCGATATTATCCGCGCCGTCGCCCGGCATTTCTCCACCGGACAACGACATATACCTTCGCAGCGAATGGTTTCCCGCCGATCCGATGATCGGATTTTCCTCCGGCAACATGGCCGGATATTCCGTCGTCGGAATTGCGTTTGCGCCGATCCGATGGAATCCGTCCGCCGGAATCTGCGAGTATCTCGAATCCGCGACGATCCATGCCGAATACACATATAGATCGTCGATCTCGCCATCGAAAAGAACCGCCGCCGGAGACCTCTTTTGGAAAAGCGCCATCTCCGGTCTCGTTGCGAACCCGGAGGATATCAACGGCTATCTTTTCGACATCGACCCCGATGCATACGACTGGGCCGCATTTGTGCCAACATCTCTACTCGGCCATATGCAGCCGCTTTTAAAACTTCGGCGAAGCTGGGGACTTCGCGACACGGTTCTTTCGATGGAATATGCAACCTCTTCATATCCCGGAATCGACGATGCCGAGCGCCTTCGCGCCGCGATAGCCGATCTTTACGAGGATTTCGGAATCACGTTCGCGCTGATAGTCGGCGACACAGGCCTCGCACCGATGCGGACGGTTTATGCGATGGACTCCGAGGCCGGTTTTTACGACGACGAAAATCTTATCAGAGCCGATCTTTATTTCGGTGACCTCGACGGCGACTGGAATTTCGACGGCGACACGATTTGGGGCGAGATCGAGGATTCTGTCGATATGTTCGCGGATGTTTTGGTTGGGCGGTTCTCGCTCTCGACCGTCTCGCACCTCGATGGCCTTATCGAAAAGCTCGAACGATACGAATCGATTCCGCCGGGCGGATTTGCCGAGCACGGCCTCATGCTCGGGCAGGTCATGTGGGACGATCCATGGACCGACGGCGGCGAATTCAAGGACGATCTTATCGAAACGGTCTTTCCTGATTACTTCGATTTCGGACGGGTCTATAGCACGGCAGGCGGCGACGCGCCGACCGCTCTCGACAGCCTCGATTCCGGGCCGAATCTGATAAATCACGCCGGCCACGCGAATTCCGCAGTCATCTGCCTCGCCCACGGAAGCTGCATCTTCCTGACCGAGATGGATTTCCTCACGAACGCAACGCGACCGTCGATATTCTTTTCTATCGGATGTTGGCCGGCGGCATTCGATAAAAATTGTATCGCCGAACATTATATGAATAATCCCAATGGCGGCGGCGCGGCTTTCATCGGCAACAGCCGCTACGGATGGGGTTCTCCGGGCAATGCCGGATGGGGTTATTCGGAGGTGCTGGACAGGGTTTTTTGGAATGAGATATTCTCCGGCAACTACGCTTTGGGGGCGGCTTTGGAGATCTCGAAGGCAAGATTTGTTCCGTTCGCACAGTGGGAAAACATCTGGCGATGGGTAATTTATCAGGTGAATATCCTCGGCGACCCGGCCACGGGCGCGATTACCGAAGATTCGCCCATAACAATCGATTACGAGATCGAGGGCGGCGATATTGGAATCACCGTCGAAGGCACATCCGAACCGGCCTGCGGCGCTACCGTCGCGGCATTCGACGATTACGGCCTTATCGATAGATCGACAACCGATTCGCACGGTTTCGCGCATCTCTCAATATCTTCCGGCACGGCTCCGATCTACATCGCCGCGCGAAACGGCAGCGATGGATTTGCCGCCGAAACGCTGTCGGTAGGCGCGACGAGCGGATTTTTCCGCTACGACTATTCGAGCGGCTACGGTTATTCCGACGGTTTATCCGAACCCGGCGATACGGTCGAAATCGAGCTTTCTCTGGGCGGCTTCGATTACGATATAACCGGCCTCGATTGGTCGCCGAGCGCGAATTTCGGCGCGCCGCTATGGATCGACGATCCACCGCCAACTATCGACGCCGGCGATAGCGCCGTTTTCGGCGCGGCATATTATATCCCGGAAGGCGTCCCGATCGACACGAGCTTGATCGTCGATCCGGGCATCGCTCACTCCGGCGGAACGCTCGGATACAAATTCTCGCTGCCGATTAATACCGCTTCAATGCGTATTGTCGGAAATCTTCTCGGCGACTCCGATTCGAGCCTCGACCCCGGCGAGACATCGGAGCTATGGATTATCTGGATGAACGCCGGCTCCGGAAGGTCCTCCGAAGGCAGCGTCTTTGTTACATCTCCGGGCGGAGAACTCGACATCACAGGCTCGCCGATGACCGCTTCATCCGTCATGCCCGGCGACACGATATTCATCGGCCCGTTCGATATAGCCTGGTCATCCGGCGCGACTCCCTCCCCGATCGTCGAGATCGAGGTGGAATATTCGCCATATCCGCCGGAAACGCTCTATCTTGCGACCAGCCCGCTCGGCTTCGAGACGGATGTCGAAAGTTCCGAAGCGCCATTCTCGACATCTGGCGGAACACAATGGCACAGAACCACAAGGCGATCTCATTCGGGCGTATATTCATGGTGGTGCGGCGTCGATGGCTTCGGCACATACACGATCGGAATGGACGACGACCTTCACACCGAAGGTTTCGCAGTCGGCGATGATTCCGAGCTTCGATTCTGGGCCTATGCCGAATTTCCAAATTACGGCTCGGACGGCCTTCATGTCGAAATCCTCGGCGCTTCCGACACGGTCGAACTGGATTATATTGGAAGCGGGGGCGCGCTTCTCAATTTCATAATCGGATGGTCGGAATATCGCTATCCGCTCGGAGAACTTCCGTTCGAGCCGGGGGACAGCATCGAGGTCCATTTCCGTTTCACGAGCGACATGGAGGATGTCGCCGAAGGCATCTTCCTCGACGACATCTCGCTATCCTGCCCTCGAAGCGGCTTCACGACGGGCATCGAGGATGGGCGAAAGCTTCCCGATATAGCGACGTTGCGTGTTTATCCAAATCCGTTCAACGCCTCGCTTTCGATAGAATTTTCCGGTGAAATTCCTACCGGATCGAGTATCGGGATTTTCGATATTACCGGACGCATGGTGAATAGCATCCTTGCCCGGTCGAAAACGATATGGGATGGAACATCTTCCAATGGCGATAAATGCGCATCCGGGGTTTATTTCGTAAGACTGATATCGCCTTCGAGGACGATCACGACGAAAGCAGTCCTTCTCGAATAGCCGA
>CAYNTG010000129.1:0-4362 GCA_964400105.1 uncultured bacterium | reverse complement strand
TGGGGGGCGATTGGCGGCGGCGTGGAAGAGTCGGGTGGCGCGACGAAGTGGGATGTGAAGCCAATTGCGAAGATTATGAAAGCTCCATATCCGCTTAACGGAATCTCAGCGGGTTGCGAGGAATATTCTGGGACTACGCGTTTCGATTATCGTATCGCATGGGCGCCCAAGGGTGTGGGTGTGCCGCCGATGTCGGAAGAAGATTATATGACGGATGTCGAGCAGCCGACGCTGCTGGATGTCGAGCTGATGTTCGGCTTTGTTTATTACGAGTGGATTCGCGCCCGCAAGGATGGCGAGGTATCCGAGTGGTCGGATGTCGTGGGTTATGAGTGGAATGGGTGACGCCAGCGGCGTCGCGGCGCGCTACGGGCTGACGATTTTACCGGGAAATTAATATGTTCAGGCCCTTTGCGAAGGCCTCCCTTCGTTCGGCCTGGATTTTATAGGAGAAGATTTTCGCCTGCGGAGCGAATCCACGCGTTCCGCGTGGTTGAGCAAGACGCCTGTCGGCGCTGCCGACCGCGGGGCTGTTTCTCCGCAACAGCCGGATTGCAGTAGGGGAGAATCGCGGAAGACGGACGTAGGGGCATGGCATTGACATGTCCGTCACAGGTAAAACAATTAGCAATTCCGTAGGGGCGATCCGGTGGGTCGGGTTTTCAAGCGAAAATCGTCGCCTACGACGACCCGGAACGGCGCTTCATTCAAGTTCGGTCGTCGGGTCGGCCTTGCCTGTCACCGCTGGCGACCAAAAATCGTGACAGCGCGGGGGGAAGGGAATTCAAGCGAAAGTCGCGGGCTACGACGACCCGGAACGGCGCTATATTCAAGCTCGGTCGCCGAATCGGCCTCGCTTGTCGCCGCTGGCGACCAAAAATCGTGACAGCGCGGAGGGAAGGGGGGAAATCGCGGAAGACGGACTGTAGGGGCGGGTCTGAGACCCGCCCGTGCCCTTTGAACAAGGGGTAGCTACCCCTTGTTCAGATATAGAAAAGGTTTCATTGCAAAATTAGCAATTAGCAATTTCGTAGGGGCGGCCGGCCGGTCGCCCTTTTTTTTGCGCTGTCATTGCGAGGAGGGCGTAGCCCGACGCGGCAATCCCATCACATAGACAAAAAGATTGCCGCGTCGCTCCGCTCTCCTACGGGCCAACGCGGTTGACCCATACAGTGGCGAAATTGGCGGGCAACCCGCCCCTAATTATCGAGGACCTCGCGAACCTTTTTGACTATGGTTTCCGACGAGAATGGCTTTGGCAAAAATTCGCCGGGAGCGCTTTGAAGTTCAGGCTCGACAACCGATTTATCCGTATAGCCGGAAATATAGATTATCTTGATCCCCGGATATATGTCGCGCACGATCTCGACAAGGTCGCAGCCACCCAGCTTCGGCATCACGAGATCGGTGATAATAAGATGCAGAGGACCTTCGAGGTCTTCGAGCAACTTCAACGCCTCTCGACCATCCGCCGCAGCGAGCACACGATAACCATTGCGCGAAAGCGCATTGACAATCGCGTTTAGAACATCGGGATCGTCATCGACAACCAAAACGGTCTCGTCGCCATCGATCGGTTCATCGACGATAACATCTTGTCTCGAATTAATATTTTCCGCCGCGACAGGAAAATATAGCTTAAATGTTGTTCCCTTATTTAGCTCGCTGTAAACAAAAATGTGCCCGCCACTCTGCTTCACAATGCCGTAGGCCATCGGAAGCCCAAGACCGGTGCCGACCCCGGACTTCTTCGTCGTGAAGAAAGGCTCGAATATCCTCGAAAGATTCTCCTTTTCGATCCCGATACCGGTGTCGCTGACCGCGAGCATCACATGTTCTCCAAGAGATGCCTGTGTATGTGTTTGAACATAATTCCTGTCGAAAACCACGACCCCCGTCTCGACAAGAATATCGCCATAACCGACTATTGCATCGCCTGCATTAATCACAAGATTCATCAAAATCTGTTCGATCTGGCTGCGATCCGCCATGATCGATGGCAGGTTCCCCGTTGGTTCAAACCGGAATTTTATCTCCTCGCCGATAATTCTCTTCAACATATCGGCCATATCGCCGATTACCACGTCGATATCGAGAATCTCCGGATTTAGATATTGCTTCCGGCTGAATGCGAGGAGCTGCTTTGTGAGCGTAGTCGCCTTTTGGGCAACATTCTCGATATTATCGACTGCTTCCATGTTCGGATCGCTCGGAGACATCGTAAATTTTAGCAAATCTACATAACCGAATATGCCGGTGATCAAATTATTAAAATCGTGCGCGATTCCACCGGCCAATCGGCCGAGCGCCTCGAGCTTTTGTGAAATGCGAAGCTGCTCCTCGAGTCGCTTTTTTTCCGTAATATCCCGGACAAATGCCATAATAAAGCTATCTCCGGCAATCTCCAAATGTGTTGCATTCACCTCGACGGGAACCTTGTGGCCATCTTTATGAAGATTATAAGATTCGACGCTGAATCCCTCGCCGGAATGAATATTCTTGAAATTCCCACTAAGTTTTTCGACCTCTTCTTCGGGAATTATCTCAAAACCCGATTCGCCGATTAATTCCTCCATCTCGTATCCGAGAATATCTTTGACACGTCGGTTCACATCGAGGATAATTCCATCGAGACTCTCGATGAAGACTACCTCCGTGGCCTGCTCGAAAAGCGCCCGATATCTGGCCTCCGATTCGATTACCTTCTCCATGGCGAGCTTGCTCCCGGTAATATCCTCGACAGTTCCTTCATAATAGATGATATTCCCGTCTTCGTCCCGCACGGCTCGCGCGTTTTCGCGCACGAATACCCAATTACCGTCCTTTTTAAACCACGCCGATTCTAACCCGGATACCTTGCCGGTCCTCTCGATTTTCTCTTTAAACGATCTCCGTGGATAGTCCTCGCTATATAAATCTTTCTCTTCCAGATTACGAGCTTTGAGTTCACCGAAAGAAGAATAACCCAGCATCGAAACAAGCGAGGGATTGGCCATTATAATTTTTCCGTCGGGTGTCGTCCGATAGATACCTAAGACGGAGTTCTCGAATAGATTTCGATACCGCTCTTCGCTCTCACGAAGGGCATATTCTGCCTTAATTCGCTCGTTTATGTCCGTAATAAATCCCTCGAGATAAGCCTCTCCCCCTTCGCTTACGGTAGAAATACCCTGTTCCCAAACCCATTTTTCACGGCCGTCGGCGGTGATTATACGATATTCCATCCTGAACGACCGATTCTCGCTTACGGTCGATTGAACCTTTTCCCAAACATAATCTCGATCGTCCGGATGTATCAGATCGGCATACTTAAGAGCATTTTCGCCGATCAATTTAGAGGGTTCGTAGCCGGTAAGCTCGAGGCAACCCTCGCTGATATATAACATCGTCCAACCATGGTCGTTTTTGCACCGATAAGCCATACCCGGAAGATTACTAAGGAGCGTCGAGAATTGTCGTTTTGTTTCTTTGAGAGCCTTATCGGCATTCTTTCTTTGCGTAACATCACTTATAATAACAAAGTCCGCCGGTCTTCCGAGATATGTCGATATCCCCGCATTAAACTCCGCATCGATTCGAGAATTATTTTTACCGACGATGGACGTTTCATAGATCGAAGGCACCTTTTCCCCGGCCATGCGCATCTTATAACGGTTCTTTATCTTTTTTCTCTCATCCGGGGCGATAAAATCCTCGAGATTTTTACCGATTACATCTTCCGGCTTATATCCAAGCATAGCAAACAGGCTTGGATTCACATATTTTATCTTCGAGTCCTGGACAACGCAAATTCCGCTGTTAGCCCGTTCGATCAAACTTCGATACTTCTCTTCGCTTTCCTTTAAAGCCTCGATGTTTTTTTCCCTAATCGAAATATCATCGATAAAACCATCCACGCCGACTATATTGCCACCATCGTATATGGGAGTTAAGATAAGATAGTTCTTGCCGACCGTTCCATCGGCACGCAAATGGCAAGATTCGACCTGCGAATTCTTGCCTTCGAGCACTTCACCCATAATGGATTTTATATCGCTCCGAATCTCTTTTGGAAAGATATTCAAAAACTTACTTTTGATAAGTTCATCTTCGGAGTAACCGAGGATCTCGGTAAGCTTCTTGTTGACTTTGCGTAAGCGTGCCTTGGTATCAAGCTCGAAATGCCCATAAGGGACATCGCTTAGGATTTCAAATGTATATTTACGCTCGGAACCGGACATATAAAGTATTAATCACTCCCTCATTTCAACCAATATATTATATATCTTTTTTCCAGCAAGGGAAAAATGATTATTTTTTTAAAAAACCATTAAATTGATTTCAATATTTGTCGTGGAAAGTAGGGGCGACGCCTGCGTCGCC
>CAYNTG010000128.1:0-4575 GCA_964400105.1 uncultured bacterium | reverse complement strand
ACTCCGCTCAGCGACCGATTGACGGGCAAACTACAACGAAACGGGTGGTATATCTGAAATGAGAATTTTAACGTATCTGATAATCTCGATAGCGCCCATCGCTGCGATCGCGAACTCGGTTCCGGTTATAAAAGATGTCGATATCGAGCGCACCAATTCGAAGATCGTCGTGGAATATTCAGCATTAGATACAGACGGCGATTCGCTCTCGTTTCGGCTGGCATTCGGCGGGAAAGAGATAGACTTGAACGGCGATGGCGTCAGGACGAGTATCGGCAGGATCGAGATCGATAACGAAATAGTCGAAGAGCCGTATCTGCCGCCGCATCTTCTGGCGTTCGACGGCGTCGGTTACGGCGGCGAGTATATCGAGGTCGAACCCGCAAGGGACGCGCGCGCGTCGGTCTCCCGCTTCGAAATAACAAATCTGGAATTCTCCGCGTTCGTTGAAATTGGAGGATATGAAAGCGAAATTTTTTGGATCGTGGACGATGGCAGCATCACCGGCACAAAACTTGGATGGATGTATCAGGGGAAGTTCGGCTGGCTTTGCCCGCAAGGATGGAGCTATTTCGACGATCCGCCGTGGAAAAGCGACACGATTTCGAACGGGCCGTTCGATCCGGTAGTGGGCGTCTCATGGTGGGAGTGTTGGGCATATTGTCGATGGGCCGGACTCGATATAACCACGGAATATGAATGGCGTGCCGCCGCGAATCTCTACATCGAAAACGCGGATTCCATCGAGGGGAATTTTGCCGGTGAAAGCGATGGTTTCGCTTGTGTCGCACCGACGGGAAGCTTTCCCACATCCGATTTCGCCGATATTGCGGGCAATGTTTGGGAATGGCTTAACGATGTTCGCGATGTCGTGAATTATGCGGAATTTACATGCGCGAAGAGGGCCTTTATCGGCGGGGGTTGGGATTCCGGATACGGCAGCTTCCCCGACCGAACTCACTCGCAATGCCCGCTTAGGAGGCGGCCGGATGTCGGTTTCAGGACGGCATTCGATCCCGACTCGATAAAATAAATCGGATTATTGTCGATACGAGAAAAGCAGAATAATTCCGGCGCTGCCGAAAAATATATTCGCGATAGTAGCGCCGAGGAGTGGCGGAAGCGTTAAGCGTAATGGTTTTCGTTATACTGCTCGTCTTAAGCATACTATTAGTGAAACGCACGAAAGGGCACCGAGGGGGCGTATTAGAAGCTAAATGTGGATTATTTCAATAAATCGATGAACTCATCTACGCTCATACCGGATTGGTTGATTATTCCCCGAAGAGTTCCGCGGTCGAGGGTTTTATGATCTGGGACGACGATTTGAATAAATGGGGAATCCACACGCATAATGATATGACTGCTTTTTATGCGCCTAATATAATACCCCGCCCTTTCGAGCGCCTTCACGCATTCGCGCCCGGATATAACGGGCAGTCTGCTCATACTACGACGGTCATCGCCGAATAACGCTCTTCGGGAACGGACAATTTGTCCTCTTCCAAAACCTCGATGTAAAGCTTAATAGCTTCGCGAATATTGGTAATCGCTTCCTCTTTGGTTCTTCCCTGACTTATACAACCCGGAAGCGACGGACACTCCGCAATCCAATATCCATCCTCGCCGGAAAATATGATAACTTGTCGCATCTTTACCTCCGGTTCATTCAACTATATTAATATAGATAAATTGGATTAATAAGCAACTTTTTTTCAGACACAAACATCACCCGTCTTTTTGATTCTCTTCGTCAAGCGCGCGAAAGGGCATCGGGTGGGCGTATATCTTCACCGGAGATGAATTTTTTTAAAAAACCGATTGAGAATCGGATTAACATTCTGTATATGAATATAGCATAATCTTTTTTTGGCGGAAAAAATGACACGCGAACAGAAGCTTAAAGAGCTTGAAGAGTTGGCCATAAGGATCGGGATCGAGATTCGATACGAGAAGATGGGCACGATCTCCGGTGGGCTGTGCCGGATCCGCGACGGCGAGGTGATCTTGATAAACAAACACCTTTCGACAGCATCGAAGAACGAGCTTCTCGCCAAAGAACTTATGTTGGAAAAGGACAAACTCGAAAAACTCTTCATCCTGCCAGAGATCAGGGAACTACTAGAACTATCGTGAAAAAGACGGCGTTTCGTCCTGCCCCGCTATTCATCGCATTTCTATCCGTCGCAACGGGAATAGGTTTCGCTATGATCACCGGCATCCACGGTGAATCAATAGCATTTATTGCATTTTTCGCTTTCGCCGTCGGCGCTTTTATCGCTTCGAGATCGAGGGTATCGAACTATTTGCCGGTAGTGCTTTTTCTGATTGCGGCGGCGATATTCGGCGTCTATCGCTATTCGGTTTGGCTCGATACGCCCTCGAATGATATTCGCAACCTCGCCGGACGGAGCGTGGAACTTTTCGGGAAGGTTTCGGGCGAGGTGCAGTCGAAGGGGGATCGACAACGCTTCGATATCGACGCCGATTCGGTTTGTATCGGCGTCGAGAATTTTGCATCGCGCGGAACCGCTCGAATATATCTATATCGCGCCCGTTCGTTGGCCTATGGCGACCGCATCGCCATTAAGTGCAAACTGGAGGAGCCAAATTCGGCCACCAATCCGTTCGCATTCGATTTCAAGAAAATCCTTTCCGTAAAGGGGATCGGCACGGTCGCTTTCGTTCGTGGCGATTATAACGTCGATATTATCGAGAAGTGTCGCCGCTCGCTTTATGGCCGGACGGTTGAGGCCATTCGCGAACATGTCTCACGGACAATCCGGCTCGGCTTACGCGGCAACGAGGCATCGCTGCTCGAAGGCCTGATGCTCGGGCGCGGGCGCGATCTTCCTGATGATGTGCGATCAGCGTTCGAGGACTCCGGCACGATTCACATACTCGCCGTGAGCGGCCTTCATGTCGGTCTTATCGCAGGTTTGCTCTGGTTGATATTCGGAACATTGCTCCGAATTCCCAAACCGTTTGCGGCAATCATAACCATCGCATGTCTCGCTATCTATGCGGGCGTTGTTGGCGGAAGGCCGTCGGTGCTTCGAGCGTCTATCATGTTCTCGATAATCCTTTTCGGGCAGGTGGTTCAAAGGCCGGCGAACCTGCTGAATTCCATCGGCGCGGCTGGACTTATACTGCTATCGATCAATCCGATATGGCTCGCGGATATCGGGTTTAAGCTGAGCTTCGGCGCGACGGTCGGGATCGCATTTCTACTGCCCTATTTCAACGAATGGGTGCCCGATTCCGCAGTGAAATCGGCATTTTTGCGAAAATGGGTTCTCGGCGCTTTGGCGGTGTCGTTTGCCGCGACTCTCGGCACCGCTCCGTTTGTGGCGATGCATTTCCACAGGGTGCAGCTTATCGGCCCGCTGGCGAACCTGTTCATCGTGCCGTTCGTCGGAGTCGTAGTCGGATACGGTGTTTTTGCATCTGTCCTGTCGATCTTCTGGGAAACCGGCGCGATCTGGATTCTGTCGCTGGACAAATTCGTCCTGCGATATATCCTCGAAGCCGCATCGCTGTTCGCTTCGAGCCGATTCTCATATATTCCATTCCCGCACCCTGGCGGCGCATCTATCGCCGCCTTTTATATCTCGCTTGCAATGTTGCCGCTATTCATTCTCAAGCGGGCGAAACCGCTCGTCGCCATCTCGATATTCCTCGTCGCGATGATCGGCATGTTCGGCGTCATGGCTTTTACATCGAAAACAACCATCGAAAGCGATGTCCGCGCGACCTTTTTCGATATTGGTCAGGGAGATTGTGCGCTGATCGAATTCGCCGACGGCCGGGAGATGCTTATCGACGGCGGCCTTCCGGGGAACGCGACATTTGCGGTTCAACCATACATCGAAGCGCGCGGCCTCGACCGGATCGACGCGGTAGTTATGACGCATCCCGATGCCGACCACCTCGGAGGAATAGCCGACCTTTTCGGTGAGTTCGATTTCGGCACCGTATATATTCCGCACAGAAACCGCACCAGCAAGCTATATTCCAATTTCCTCGACCGGCTCGATTCCGCAGGCACACATGTCGAGCTGCTCTCCGCCGGCGACTCGATTCCCGATTTTCCCGAATTCTCCGTAATATGGCCGGATACGACTGCGGTATCTGTCGCAGGTTCGCTTCTCGTCGGCGTCAACGAGGGATGCATCGTCCTTATTTTCGACTGCGGCGATGTCGAGATGCTCCTCACCGGCGATATCGGTGCACCGACGGAAAGAGCTATCGTCGAATCCGGCGCGGCGCTCGATATCGATATCCTCAAGGTGCCGCACCACGGAAGCAGATTCAGCAGTTCGTCCGAGTTTGTTGGGGCTTCGTCGCCGCTCGTTTCGATAATCTCCGTCGGTTCGCGAAATCGGTTCGGACATCCGAGCAAAGGGGCTATCGAGAGAATCGAAAAATCCGGATCGAAAATCATTCGCACCGATCGTTCCGGCGCGGTAATCGTTGAAATCGAAGGCGATTCGATAATTTGTAAGGAATTTTGCGGCCAAACATACAGATTCTCCGGCCACGACCGCGCGATTCCAAATTCGTTCTAACGCCCCA
>CAYNTG010000127.1:0-4580 GCA_964400105.1 uncultured bacterium | reverse complement strand
ATTCTCGTAGGGGAGCACCTGCGTGTGCTCCCGAATGACGGGAGGGCACACAGGCCCTCCTCTACGACCATTATCTGGGCCCCCGACGAATCCCTCTGCTCCGGCGTCTATCTCGTCTGCACGAATATATAAAATATTAATCGGTTGAATAATTATCCACTTGTGAAAAAAGTGTTGTGCATCGAAAGACTTTGTTTATTATTTAAGAAAATAATAATTGAAGAGGAATGGAGAAAAATGTCGAATATGGGCGATTATAAAAAAACCTACGACGATTTTACATGGGATAAAGCCAAGGAAATCCTCGGTTATCGCGATGGCGACCCGATTAATATAGGATATTACTGCACGGACAGGATTTGCGAGCAGGGCATGGGCGATAAACTCGCGTTGATATGGGAAGGGTTTACGGGCGAGGTCGAGAAATACACCTTCGACGAGCTAAGGGTTCACTCCAACACTTATGCGGATTTCTTGCGTTCGATAGGCGTTAAAAAGGGAGATCGCGTCTGCCTTTTCATGGATAAAATCCCCGATCTTTATTTTTCGTTTCTCGGTATCCTGAAACTCGGTGCCATCGCGCAGCCGCTTTTCTCGGCGTTCGGCGAGGAGGCTCTTTTTACCCGGATGGAAGACGCCGGAACCTCCGTGGTTTTGACGACGAAAAAACATTTCAGAAAGGTTCGCCGGATAAAGGATACACTGCCGGCCTTGAAGCACATCGTTGTAGTCGATAACGATACGCTGAATCTTCAGGAAATTGAGATGTCCTTTATACTCAAAAAGGCGACGAAAATCGAGAAATTCGATTCATATGAAGCTGATCTCGAAACGCCGTCGGTGCTGCACTACACATCTGGGACTACCGGCAAACCAAAGGGCGCGCTCCATGTTCACGGAAGTCTCCTTTGTCAGCATATTTCCGCAAAATGGGCTCTCGATCTCAAAGCCGACGATATTTTTTGGTGCACCGCCGACCCCGGATGGGTTACCGGAACGAGCTACGGCATCATCGGCCCGTGGAGCCTCGGAATTACGCAGGTCGTCTATGATGGCGGTTTCGGAAGCGCCAAGTGGTATAGAATTCTCCAGGATTATGGTATCTCCGTTTGGTATACCGCGCCGACCGCAATTCGCCTGTTGATGAAAGACGGCACAGAGCTTGTGAAAAAATTCGATTTCAAAAACCTGAGATATATGTGCAGCGTCGGGGAACCGCTTAACCCGGAAGCGGTCGTATGGGGCAGGGAGGCATTTGGGATGCCGTTCTACGATACATACTGGCAAACCGAAACCGGCGCCATCGTTATCACCAATTTCCCAAATATGGAGGTCAGACCGGGATCGATGGGCAAGGCTTTTCCGGGGATAACGGCGGTCGTTCTGGATATGAAAACACACGAGGTTATCGAGCAGCCGAAAAAGGTCGGGCTGATCGCCCTCAAACGCGGATGGCCGTCGATGATGCGCGAATACTGGAATAATCCAAAGGTATATAACTCGAAATTCATCGGAGAATGGTATATAACGGGGGATAGGTCGAGCATCGACGAGGACGGTTATTTCTGGTTCGTCGGTCGGGACGACGATGTTATAAACACCGGCGGGCATCTTGTCGGCCCATTCGAGATCGAATCGGCGCTTATCGAGCACGAAGCCGTTGCCGAGGCCGCCGCAGTGGGCAAGCCCGATCCGGTTAATATGGAGGTCGTCAAGGCTTTCGTGGCGCTGAAACCCGGCTTCGAGCCGTCTGACGATCTCGAACTATCGATAATGAACTTCATCCGAAAAAGACTATCGCCGCTGGCGATGCCACAGGAGATCGAGTTCATGGAGAAGCTTCCGAAAACCCGCAGCGGCAAGATCATGCGTCGCCTTCTGAAGGCCAAAGAGTGGGGAGAGGAGATCGGCGATACATCGACATTGGAAGACGATTAATCCATAATAAAATAAACCCAAATCATTAGGAGAAAAAAATGGACGAACTCGAAAAAGCGATTCTCGAATATGTTATCGAGGAATATATCGAAGAGGAAGATGAAGATGAGATTGACATGGAGTCACCTCTTATTTCATCTGGAATAGTCGATAGCTTTTCCATGGTGAGCCTGAAAACATTCCTCGAAAGGAAATATAAAATATCGATCCCGGACGATAAAGCGACCCCGGAGAAATTCGATACCGTGAAAAATATTGCAGTGGTCGTGCGAGAACTCACGGCATAATTTTCGTCTAAGACCGGTTATCAAACCTCCAGTCGAACTGGAGGTCTAACCGGATAGAAAAAAAGGTGTTTGATTTTTTTGAAATCAATATTTATTGTAGATTTGCACTTAACCTTTGGAGATAAGCGATGCATCTTTTAATCTTCGTTCTCGAACAGAACGCGCTTTTGCCCGAGATACTAGAAAAGCTATATAAAGTTGGCGTCACCGGCACTACCGTGCTCAATTCGGTTGGAATGGGACGGCTCCTCGTCCAGTATGGGAGAACATCGCCGGTTGGGAACCTTATCAAAGAAAAACTCCGCAAGGGGAATTACACAAACAAGACCCTTTTTGCGGTGATTCGCTCCGAGGAAATCCTCGATAAGGCTATCGAAACGATCGACGAGGTAGTCGGCGATCTCGAAAAGCCCGACACCGGAATATTGTTCACGATAAAACTCGATCGCGTAGTTGGACTGTCATAATTATTGTATATTTAAGTATGTAAATTCGTTAGAGGAAGATGGGTTGGGCGTTTCAAATGTGAAAGGCCCATTCGGGAGTGGATAAAAAATTAATCGATAGAAAGGGAGAGAAATGGCCTATTCAGATGAAGCACGGAAACATTATCGGGGTATTATCGGTCAGATTGAGGACCAGGGGCTTTTTAAGGAGGAACGGTTCATCTGCAGCGCTCAGGATGCCGATATTGTCGTCGAATACCCTGCAGGTGCTCCGCGCAAAGAAGTTATCAATATGTGCGCCAACAACTACCTCGGCCTTTCGAGCCATCCCGAGGTTATAAAAGCCGCACACGAAGGCCTCGATTCCCGTGGATACGGCATGAGTTCGGTGCGTTTCATCTGTGGAACGCAGGACATCCACCGGGAGCTCGAAGCGAAGATGACAAAATTTCTCGAAACGGAGGACACAATCCTATTTTCGAGTTGCATGGACGCCAATGCCGGTGTTTTCGAAGCGGTTTTCAACGATCAGGATGTCCTTATCGCAGACAGACTCATTCACGCTTCGATTATCGATGGCATGAGGCTTTGCGGTGCACTCAACGAGAGCTTTAAGCACTCGAATATGGCCCATCTCGAAAAAAAGCTCCAGATATATCAGGACAAGCGCTTCAGATGCATCGTCACCGACGGCGTCTTCTCGATGGACGGCGACACCGCGAAACTCGACGAGATATGCGATCTCGCTGAAAAATACGACGCCATGATTTTCGTCGATGATTCCCATGCGTCGGGATTCCTCGGAAAATATGGCAAGGGGACGCATGAGCTTAAGGGTGTTCTGGGGAAAATCGATATTATCACGACTACACTCGGAAAGGCGCTCGGCGGCGCTTCCGGCGGATGCGTTTCCGGCCGCAAGGAGATCGTCGAGATGTGCAGGCAACGCGCGAGACCGTATCTTTTCTCGAATGCGCTCCCACCCGTTATCGTCGCTGCGGCAAACAAGGTAATGGATATCGTTATGTCCTCGACGGAGCGCCGCGACAAGGTCGAAAAGAACACAGAATTTTGGCGCAAGGGACTCACCGAGGCCGGTTTCGATCTGGTTGCTGGCGAGACGCCGATCGTGCCGATAATGCTTTACAACGCCAAACTCAGTCAGGATATCTCCAACGACCTTTACGAGCGCGGAATATTCGCGATCGGGTTCTTTTTCCCGGTAGTTCCACAGGGCAAGGCGCGAATTCGCACCCAGATTTCCGCCGCACACGAAATGCACCATCTCGAAAAGGCCTTGAAAGCATTTACCGAGGTCGGCAAGAAATACGATATTCTCGGAAAAGGCAAGAAGGAGATTATTGCGATGTTCGGCATGTGATGCCGATTCCAAATATGGCTTTACATCGCGCTCGATAGCGATTCAAAAAAAATACTGAAGGGGAGTTCTTTATGACTACCGAATACCGAAGCACGTTTGTTCTGATCAAGCCGAACGCGATCCAACGGGAACTCGTGGGCGATATCATCACGCGATTCGAGAGCAAGGGCCTTCGCATCGATGCGATGAAGATGATCAAGATGAGTCGCGAAACTGCCGAGGAGCATTATGCCGAACATAAGGGCAAGGTCTTTTACGACGGCCTGATCGATTTTATCACGAGCGGGCCGTCGATAGCAATGGTTCTTTCCGGCCCGGACGCTATCGAGGCGGTTCGATATGTGGTCGGCGATACCGATCCGTTGAAGGCCAAGCCCGGCACGATTCGCGGCGAGTATGCCATCACGATATCGAGAAACATCGTCCACGCATCCGACTCGATAAAATCCGCACATCTCGAGATGATTCGCTTCTTCAAGCGCGAAGAAATCCTGAATTACCATCTCAATCTGGAAGAGGATATTTAGA
>CAYNTG010000126.1:0-4651 GCA_964400105.1 uncultured bacterium | reverse complement strand
AAATTCGTTAAGGCCTTCAAAGCCTATAAATCCCGAGTGCCGAGGTATTTAGGGTTGCGGAGGAAATAGAGCTTATTCCTTTCTTTCGCAAACCGCCACTTCGCAGTCGGATTCGAGCACTCACAATGATAACCATCCGTCATTCCCGATCCAATTGGGAATCCGGCGTAGTGGGGGGCATCTGTGCCCTCCCACTTTTCGCCGCCGTTCGATTTATAGAACGGGTACGGAGGTTTTTGATGGTTTATTTTCTATTTTCGGTTATGCAGCCCCGAAATATTTATCCATACGGTCGAATGCCTTGTTGATCATATCATCTGACACGCAGAACGAAAGACGCAGATGCCCCTCGCCGGTCGGCCCGAAAGCGACTCCCGGCGTTGTGGAGATCCTCAACTCCCGAAGTAGCATAAGACAGAAATTCGTTGAATCTACCGCGCCCTTTGGCTCTAATATTCGCGGGAACATTAGATAAGAACCCGGCGGTCTTGAGTAATCGAATACCGAATTCAGCGCATCGAGTCGTTCGCACATCAAGTCGCGTGCTTTTAAGTAATGTTTACGGAAATCCTCGACACAATCCTGAGAACCCCGAAGCGCACCGATTGCCGCGTATTGAGAGACCACCGGCGAACAAATTGTCAGCGGAATATGTGCCTTCATGATCTGCGGTATAAGTTCGGCTTCGGCGTGAAGATAACCGAGCCTCCAGCCCGTCATAGCGTAGGTCTTGGTGAAGGTGAAACAGCTTATCACGTTTTTCCTTGCCTCCGGGATCGATCCGATGGAGAAATGCTTCGCCCCATCGTAGATAAAGTATTCGTAAGCCTCGTCCGTGATAATCATGAGATTGTGATCGATCGCGACTTCCGCTAAGCGGCGAAGGTCTTTCTCCGAATAGACCGCACCAGTTGGGTTGGAGGGAGTGCAGAACATGAACGCTTTTGTTTTATTTGTGATAGCCCTTTCCATGGCATCGACATCGAGGGCAAAACCTTCCTCTTCGTGGCTTGGAACGAAAATCGGCACTGCAGAAGCGAGCTTTACAAGGCTTGCGTGAGTCGAGTAAGTAGGAGAGGGCATGATAACCTCATCGCCGGGATTCAGAATTGCGATGCAGGTTGCTGCAAGCCCTTCGATCGCGCCGGTGGTGACTATAATCTCCGAAGCATCGGCGGAGATGTTGTTGTCGCGCGCGAGCTTTCGCACGATCTCTTCCCTGAGTTCTATAAGCCCCTGATCGGTAGAATATCCCCCAACCAGTCCATCTTCGATAGCCTTTATTGCCGCACGATTGATGTGCTCCGGTGTCGTTGTCATAGGCTTTGCCCACGATAAAAAAGCGACATCTTCGAGGTCTTTAGATAACCGCGTCATCTCGTGGATCGCCGATTTCTTCATTACAGCTATCTTGTCAGAAACTCTCCAATCCTTCATGTCGATCTCCATTCACTGATTCTACCAATTGCCCTGTATTAGGCGTTATCAAGCTCTTTGTTAAACCTAATAGAATAGAAAAATAATGCAAGCCTAATTTCAAATTGTGCCCTCCCGCTTTTCGCCCTCAACCCAGACCCTCTCCCGGAGGGAGAGGGAGATTTCAAGTCCTTCTCCCCTTGGGAGAAGGATTTATAGGATGAGGGTAATAGGAAATACACCGGTGTTTGATGATTAGGGGAGCACACAGAGGTGCTCCCCTACAATACGCGAATGCATTAACACCTTTTCCAAACGACTGTTCGCGGACGCATTTTCCCGGTAAAAAATCCGGTTTATAGTTTGTCGGCGATTCGCTTGATCGCAACGGCGCACTCGTCCGGCAATTTATCGAAGCCAGCGCGTTCGGTCTTGCGGCTTTCGATATAATCTATCCGGTCGATCATGCGAGCCTTTAACTGCTCCTTATACGATTCGTCTTTCATGTCCGGTTCGATACCCTCGACAGGCCAATAAGACATGCCTTCGACATCATTCCACTGGACGAATTTGTCCTCGCCCTCGATGATCGATTCGATAAGGCCGATGGTGATCTCTTTCGGGATGTCCTTCCCCATGAAGTTGCCGGTGTTGAGAACATAGCACTTCACTCCACGTTCGATCAGCGTCTTGAACTTGCTGTAGTCGATTCCGAGCGGCCACGTGCGGAACGGGTTCGCGTATGGTTCCACGACGAGTTTTTCGAGGTTCACGCCGACGACGCGCTCGGCACTGGTGCGTTTCGTTGCGAGCGTAGCGCCCATCGTGCTTGCGAGCACCGGGTCCTCCACCCTCGACAGCGGCGGAAGCGTCGGGTCCTTCATGAGCCAGAAGATCGCGTTGAGCGGTTCTTCGATCTTATCGACCCTGTTCGGCGACCATAGACGCGATTTTATCGCGCGGCCGTTTCCCTGTCGAATATCCTCTGTGACGAACTCCGTCTCGCTGTTTTCGTCGAGCGAAATACCGATATTCTGCGCCGTAAGTATGTATTTGTTATCGGGATGGCCTATATCGTAGTCGGCGGTTTTATCGAAATAGGACGGCTCGAGTGCTATCGAGCTTCCGTTTTCGACGTTCACGATAAATGCGTCGTCGTGCAGAACCGTGGTCTTGTATTTACCGTCGTGCTTGGCGTGGGTCAATGTCGATTTACCCGAACCGGAAAGCCCGAAAAAGGCAGCTACAAATTTCTTGTCGTCGTAGCGCTTGAGACCCGCGTGACAGGAAGCGTAACCGTGTCTGTTCGCGGTTCCCCAAGCCATGGTAAGCGTGGCCTTTTTGTGTTCTCCGAAATAGCGTAGTCCAAGGAGGCATCCGACGTTGTGTTCCGGATCGAAAAATGCCAATCCGAGCGGGAAATCGGGGTGCTTCCAATATGGATCGGAGATGAGAAATATCCCAAAATCGTCGTAAACCTTCGAGTTTTTATACATCTTATGATAAAACGAATCTCTCGCCTGGAAATTTAACATCCAATTCAAGATGTTGTTCTCGAATCCTTCAGGCGTAAGAAAATTCGCCTTGACGATGAAATCCTCGTGCAGTCCGATATAGGATTGGGCATGATACATCGTCCTGAAGCGCATGTTGTATATGGCTTCGCGGAGAATGCCCGAATATGTTTTCTCATCGACACCCTCGGTAAAAGCGAGCCTCCTTGCCTGCGCACAACGCCCGATAACCTCGCCATCGTTGAAAACGAGGACCTTCGCGCGTGTGGGTAATCCATGAAATTCCGGCTCGATAACATCTTTGTCTGTAACATAAGTTCCCGGAGATTCCATGGCGAGGTAGTAAGCCTCGGTAGGCGATTCCACCTTGCGGACATTGTTCGCATAAAAGGCTGTTTCGATAGTCGTCCGATAGCTCGTAATCCGGCTTTTATCGGATAGTGAACCTTTGACACTCATTGTAGCTCCTTTTAATTTATTATTGGAAACAAACTAACAAGGTCGAGATAATAATACCTTATTATAACTAAAGCAAGGAAAATTAATGTTATTTTTTTGCACATAAATCCGGTATACAATCATCGACCGGAAAAAGATTTAGTATTTGTAAGTTGGATGAAACAAAAAACGCGGAAAAGCAATACGGGCAAAGAAAAGGCCATTTTAGAAGACTTTTGCGGATGTTAAATATATCGACGATATTCCCGATTCTATTCCGCGCTCATCTCATATACCCGTAGCAAATTGAATTATATCTTGCGCTAAGGACATGTTAAAGGTATATTCACATAAATTGGAGAATCCTCCAATTATACGCTTTTGTTTTGTTTATATCGATTTTGTTTTATGAAATCGAAGCTTCTGGAGGTTCTATGAACCCAAAGTTCAGGCTTTTCTCAATATTCTTCACGTTATTAATCACGATAGTCGCTTTCGCTAAACCTCTCGAAATCACGAGGATAGGCGCGAACCGCGTCGGCGTCGAGCTTCCGGCCGTTCACCCAAAAGACCTTGCCGATCGTTCCGACGATTTCGCCCTCGATGATTTCCACGATCTTTTTTACGGCGAGCTCGGCTGGGAGGTTCACTGCCGGCTCGATACCGGAGCTGTCGATATCGTATTCTGCATCGATTCGAGTGGTTCGATGGGCAGCGAGATATCGGATGTTCGCTCAAATATCGGCGGGTTGATATCCGCTTTAGATGCGGCGGGTTATGATTATCATCTCGGTGGAATAACCTATGGCGACGGCACGAATATCTGGGATTTTAACTCCGGTATGCCCGGTAACCAAATGACCTCGAACGCCGCCACTTTCACAAGCGGCACATGGCTCGGCGGAGTCGGTGCTTCCGGTGGGTCCGACGGCCCGGAGCAATCGCTGGATGTCATCGCGGACGCTATCACCGAATATGAATGGCGCCCGGACGCGTTGCATATACTTATCGGATTCACGGACGCCTCCTACTGCCAGGTTGGAGATGGTTGCACGAGATATTGCAACCCCGGCGGCGGCTCCTTTTCCAGCCCCGCCACGGAAACCGATGTCGGAGTCGCCGCGTTGATCACATCGACAGGCACGGTCGTATTCTATGCTTCGCGAACATCGGCTTATTCATCCTGCGGGAGTTATACCTCACCTGTTCCCGCGCATCCGCCGTGGAGCGGAACCGGCCACGTCGGGTGGTATCAATACTTTGCCTATGTTTCCGGCGGCCAA
>CAYNTG010000125.1:0-4717 GCA_964400105.1 uncultured bacterium | reverse complement strand
TAAAGAGATATTCCATACCGTTTTGATCTGTTTAATCTTATTTGCGAACGCTGCCGATGCGTCTATCGGCATTGCCATGATAAACGGGAATTGGTCGGAACCAGTCGGCGAATCGGATCTAACCGGAACCGCGGGAAGCGACCTTCAGGGCGATTATGAAAGCGCCTCTAATATCGCGACGATCGATATCTCCGGAACCATCGACGAAGCGGATACATGGACTGTGGAAGCGAAGCTTGTCGAGACCGACTGGCTCGCCGGTCTCCATTTTTATGTAGAAAGAACCTCCGCTGGCAGTGGCACGGGAAGCATTTCCGGCGGCGAAACATATCTCGAGCTGACGGATACTTATCAGACTTTTTTCAGCGGAAGCGGAGATAGGAGCGGTATCGATGTTCAGGAGAAAGTCTCCGGCGTTTCGGCGACCATGAACATCGATGACTACTCGATCACCATCATCTACAAGGTTGTCGAAACACAAAGCAAAAGAAGGGTATCGTCCTTCGATACGGAAAATCCTTTCTTCGACAAAACCGTCTCCGACCTGAATGAACCTTTTCCAATGAGGGTTATTAGGCCCGTAGCGAAGCCTGTGAAAAAATCGCACGCGCTTAAAACGCCGATCAGTAAAGAAGAACCTATTGTGCCAGAGCAAAAAGCGCGAAAGATTCGTCAACAATAACTAAGTTTTCAGCTATATCGATATATAAACGATAGGAAAAAACATGAGGATGAAAAGGATACAAGTTACGTTAACCGCCGGCCTTCTTCTTCTGATATCCTCCGTTGCGGTGGCTGGAGCGACTGTCGAAAACGGTTTAGTCCATGAGGTAAACTCGGAGGTTGGTGGAACATATTATGGGACTATCATAATAAGCAATAAAGATAACGAATCGCAGGACATAAAGATCATCCAAACGGATTATCGGTTCAGATATGACGGCACTAATTACTACGGCAACCCGAGCGAGAATCCCCGATCCAATGCCGAATGGATAACCTTCAATCCTGTTCAATTCACGATTCCTCCAAAAGGAAATTCTGTCGTGGATTACACGATCCGCGTGCCGAAGGACGGCGGCCTTGTCGGAACTTACTGGAGTATGTGTATGGTCGAGGCTGTCCCCAAAGACGAAGCCGACGAAAGCGATCTGCCTCGAGGCTCAATTATGATGAGGTCGATATTTCGCACCGGCATTCAGATGAGGGTCAATATCGGCAACCCTGGAGGGACGCACGAACTCACCTTTCTGGATGCGGAATTGGTAAGGGAAAATAGCGCCCGCACCCTCCACGTGGATATCGAGAATGTGGGCGAGATATTTTTGAGCCCCTCTCTAAGCGTCGAGCTTTACGATATGAAAGGCAAGATAACAGGCACTTTCACCGGGAATAAACGCGGTATTTATCCTGAAACCTCTAAAAGGTTTACAGTCGATCTCAGTGATGTGCCGCAGGGGAAATACAAGGCCTTGATAATCGCCGATTGCGGCGGCGACTATGTTTTCGGGGCGGACTATACACTAAATTTTAAGAAGTGAGATGAGATATGAATTTTATATTATTTGCCTGTGTCTTTTGCTTGCCGGCTTTCTTTCGGCAGCGCAGAATGGTATCGAGATTATATCTTCCGGGAGCGATTTTTTCGAGACGGAACCGGGCAGGACAATTACCGTTCCACTCAACGTAACGAACAGGACTGCTGGGACAGTCGATCTGATTCCGAACGTCGATATTCCCGACGGCTGGAATATTCTCAATGGAGGATTTCCATTCAAGCTCGGCGCCAACGAGAGCGATCTGCGGCTTCTGAATTTCCATATTCCAAAATGGACCGCTGCCGGGGAATACGAGATAACCTATTCGGTCGGTTCAAAAACTAAATATCCATATTATGAAGATAGACATAATGTTACGGTCGTAGTTCTGCCTGTTTTAGGGCTTCTGGCGGAGTTGTTCGCTGCCCCGGAATATGTTATTGCCGGTGATGAATATGACGCATTTTTCCTCGTTAAAAACGAGAGCAACGCAACCAAGCATATTGAACTGAACCTCGAGAGCAACAAAGGTTTCCCGCTCACCGTCGATACAAATGAATTCGATCTCGTTCCCGGAGAATCGAGACGGGTTTCGGTGAACGTCGAAACCCCCGAAAACCTCAAAAAAGAATCGGAACATCGCATCGAGCTGACTGCGAAAAGCAAGAAGGTAAAGGGATACGCGGAGAGCAGCGTTAAGGTAATACCGACCAAATCCCGCTGGTTTTCGGAAGTTCATAAACTTCCGGTCGAGATCGATCTCCACGGAGGAGTGAATTTCGATGGCGACACAACATACAGATTCTTCCCGGAGGTCCGGGGGCCGGGCCGTTGGGCAGGGGCGGGAAGGTCGATCTCGAATTCCACTATAGAGGGCAGGATATCCGTGATAATGCTACATTTAACGAGTTCTACTCCGAAATTCCCGAAAAAGTTTTCGATGAAAAAGACAGCTACGGGTTAGGCCTCCGGACGAGTCATCTCAATGTTCACATCGGCGATGGCGGCGCTTCCTCCACTCGTTTGACCGAGAGCTTCAACGGGCGCGGAATTCAAGTCGGGGCGAACAAGTTCGGCCTCGATATCGAGGGGCATTACCAGAGAGCCAACTGGTATGCCAATCAAGAAGAAAAAATCGCCGGACATGCGGGTTATTCTTTCAGAAGAATGGGCAAGATTGGGTTCAATTACGTCAGAAGTGGATACAAGTCCGATATTGCCGAAACCGATTCCGGCACCACTCTGGGGCAGAACGGAGGTCGTGAAACAGGCAGCATCAACGGCGGGATCATGCTTTTTAAGAACAACAGCATCGATTTCGAGTTTGCATCCGAAAGAGAAATCCGGACTCCGATACATATTACACGAAACAATAGCGCTTATTTCACCAAACTTAGCGGCAGCCAGAAATGGATTTCATACAATATAAATTACACCCGTGCGGGCGCGGATTACTTATCATATGACTCCGACTGCGAACGGATCGACGGATATGTCGCGCTCCCCATCTGGAAAACCCTGAGATTGAGAGGGAACTTTTATCGCCAAAGTAATAACCTCAGCATCGACGACTCGTTCGATTCTGCGCCTATCGATAATCGTTTTGAAGGCGTTTTAAGCTGTCGTCCATTTCTTGGGAACAACATCGGCCTCGGTTATGAACACCTCGGTCTCGAAGACCTTTTTATTTCCCCGACCATACAGGAAAAGAAGGACGTATTCAAGGTGTGTCTGGGCCAGAGCGTCAACATCGAACCCATTTCGCTATTCTCGTCGGTCGAATTGGGAAACACAATCGATCGCTTGACCGGCGAAGCCTCTTATCTCGAAAAATATTCTTTTTCCGTTCACCTCCGACCAGCCGGCGGGCAAACCTTCGGCTTCCAACTCGAATATCACAATAACGACCTTTTCGAGGAGGACGATCGGCGATACTGGACTGCGGCATTGAGCGGTTCTTTCCATATCGGCGAATGGCTTTCCACAAATATGAGCTTGCAATCTCGCGGAAGAAAGGATTATTTTATCGAGCATTACAAAGGCGAACGTAATTTCTTCAACGGCGAACTTCGTTTGCACCTGCCGTTCAATCTCGACATCTCGCTCGAAGAACGTTACGCGCTCGACGATGACACGGATATTAACGAAACTGCTCTGACCCTTGAATACAAAATCCCATTCGGGCTGCCGATAGGTTTGAAGACCGGAACGGGCACTGTCGAAGGCCGCGTATTCGACGAGGAAACCGGCGAAGCTTTGCCCGGCGTCGCCCTCAACCTGAACGGATATACAGCAGTAACGGACGACGACGGCAATTTCATATTCAGATCGATAACCGCTAAAGAATATTATCTTACAATCAAAACCTCGAGGCTTGGGAAGCACCGAATCACCTCGCAAAAATCGCCGATTCCGGTATCGCTCAGACGAGGAAAAACGGTTTCTCTCGAAATTGGAATAACGGATGCCGCCGCAATATCGGGATTTATAACATTATACGACTTCGACGCACCTTCGCTCGATGATGCAGACACGTCGTTAGTCGAAACACGCGACCTTGCAAATGTTATTGTCGAGCTTTCCGACGGACAGGAGACGTTGAGGCAAATTACGGATTCCGAAGGACTGTTCCAATTCGGACAGTTGCGACCGGGTAAGTGGACTTTGAGGATAGATAATGATAATATCCCGGAACGCTACTATCTCGAAAAAGAAGCTATCGAAATTGACCTCACACCGAGGCAGGTAAAGGGATTCCGGATAGATGTTTTACCCGAAAAGCGGCGAGTCCGCATTATTAAAAAAGGCGGAACGATACATGAAAATACAAGCTCACAATAATGCGAAGCCTGACAACCTTTCGACCGCCCGTGTTTCCTCATTCACACAGCCTCTGTGGAAATGTTCTTTCTGACATTCTCCATCAATAAACATTTTTTACGGGGAGGCCGACGTGGCGGTGGCTTTTACAACCTCTTTAACAGGGAAGACAATACCCCCAACCTCAAAGGATTTAGCCACAACGCTCTCGAAA
Organism: uncultured bacterium; assembly: GCA_964400105.1. Classification (GTDB taxonomy): domain Bacteria; phylum UBP14; class UBA6098; order UBA6098; family UBA6098; genus CAYNTG01. The sequence continues at coordinate 145 of CAYNTG010000125.1, read as the reverse complement.
TAATCGGGTGTGCATCCGTATTTAGAAGGGCTATCCGATATATCGTGCGTGTAAAAAAAAGCTCGCCGACGCCCCCGCAAATAAAAATTCGGTAGCGTTGCGTTAATTGGGTCTATTTGTTTGTAGTTAGTTGACATATTATCTA
>CAYNTG010000124.1:0-4731 GCA_964400105.1 uncultured bacterium | reverse complement strand
TATTTGTAGAAAATCAATGTGAATATGGTATTATTAAGGCAAAAGAGAAGGGCGCGTAGATGCGCCCTTTTTTTATCGTAGTGGCAACCCGGCGACCGAAGGAAGTCCCAAGGATGGGTCGCCCGCAAGGTCAATGTGGTTGACACATATTTCCGTGAAAAGAATTATTCATGAGACGATCTTCTATGATCACGCGCCAGCCAAAAACAACATCCAAGCCACAACGGTTTCAGTCGGGGCCTGGATGTTATTATTAAAGTGCCGAAATGTATCGCTTAAGCGATATATCCTTGATCGAGCATCGAATCGGCGACCTTTATGAAGCCGGCGATGTTCGCACCATCGACATAGTTTGTATAGCCAGCGCTCGTTCCGTGCTCTACACATTGGCCATGGATATCCTTCATGATCTGGTGGAGCTGGTTATCGACCTCTTCTGCACCCCAGTAGATATGCATCGCGTTCTGGGTCATCTCGAGGCCGCTAACGGAGACGCCGCCTGCATTCGCTGCCTTGCCGGGAGCAAAAAGGAGCTTGTTCTTTATGAACATATTAACGGCTTCTGGTGTGCAAGGCATATTTGCACCTTCTGTGACGCAAATCACGCCGTTTTTGACGATGTTTTCGGCGTCCTCTTTGCCGAGTTCGTTTTGGGTTGCACACGGCAGACATACATCGGCCTTGACCTCCCATGGTCTCTTGCCGGGGAAGAATTTTGCGCCGAACTTATCGGCATAATCCTGAACCCTATCGCGGCGGCTTGCGCGCATCTCGAGCATGTAGTCGATCTTCTCGCCCTCGATGCCGTCGGGGTCGTAGATATAGCCGTCCGGGCCGGAGAGGGTGACGACCTTTGCGCCGAGTTCGGTTGCCTTTGTGGTGGCACCCCAAGAAACGTTGCCGAAACCGGAGATAGCCACGGTTTTACCGTCGAATGAATCTCCTCTGGTTTTGAGCATCTCCTGGGCGAAATAAACCACGCCGAATCCCGTGGCCTCCGGTCGAACGATGCTTCCGCCCCAATTGCGGCCTTTGCCAGTAAGGACGCCTGTCCATTCGTTGCGAATTTTCTTATAAACTCCGAAAAGGTATCCAATCTCGCGGCCACCGACGCCGATATCGCCAGCCGGGATATCGGTGTTCGGGCCGATATAGCGATAAAGTTCCATCATAAATGACTGGCAGAACCGCTGAACCTCGTTGTTTGTTTTTCCTACCGGGTCGAAATCCGACCCACCCTTGCCGCCACCCATCGGAAGCGTGGTAAGGGCATTCTTGAATGTCTGCTCGAATGCGAGGAATTTCAGGATGCTCAGGTTGACGCTCCGGTGGAACCGAAGGCCGCCCTTGTATGGGCCGATCGCGCCGTTCATTTGAATCCGGAAACCGCGGTTGACCTGCACCTCGCCTTTGTCATCTACCCAGGGAACGCGGAAGATGATAACGCGTTCCGGCTCGGCGATTCTCTCGAGGATCTTACCGTCTTTGTATTTTGGATTCGCTTCGATGAACGGCATCAAGCTCTCCGCCACCTCGAATACAGCCTGATGGAACTCGGGTTGTCCCGGGTCTTTTGCTTTGATTTTCTCCATAAATTTTGAAACTGCGTCCGACATTTCGACTCCTTTTTTAACCTTCGATAGGTCTTTTGGAATTTTTAAAACATTTTTGAAAGCAACGATCTAAATTTTATGGATCGATAGCCCGAAAGCATAAATTTTTGTTCCCGTAATGTCAATGAAAATCAAGCGAAATTTTATTTCAGATTGTTTGAAGGAAGTTTTCGAAATCGCATAATTCTTTGATAAACATAATATTATGGCAAATTTTGCAAACAAGGAATTTTTGTTAAAGTGTTAAAGTTAAGATTGATTTAAAAAATTGAACCGGTCTTCGAGGAAATAATACCGACTATTTTAAAGAAAATTCATTATTATATTGCGTAAGAATATAGGATGTGTATTATTGCCATTAATAATAACTAACACTTTGTTTATTAATCTTCGATTTAGGAGACAGGTATGTCGAATAGGATTTTTATATTATTGTTGTTAGCTGTCATCGCAATGGCGCAGATACCCGGGGAAATCTTCTATCAAGGCAAGCTTACATCGACCGGTGGTGTTGGCATCAACGATACCCTCCCATTCACATTCAAAATATTAGACACCGAGACCGGTGGCACCGCGCTATGGACAGAAAGCCACGCCGATGTTCCGGTTGTTAAAGGTCTTTTCGATGTTACATTGGGTTCGATCTTGCCTATAGCCCTCACATTTGACAGCGAATATTGGCTCGAAATAACGGTCGATGGCCACGACCTGTTTCCACGGTCGAAATTCGCGACATCGCCATATGCCTTTCGGGCGCGATACGCCGACTCGGTCGGTGCGATAAATTGGGATGATATCGATGGAATGCCTCCCGGCTTCGCCGACGGAACGGACGACGGAGGCACGGTTTTTTGGTATGATATTCTCTCCATGCCCGCAGGCTTTCGGGATGGAATCGACAATGTGGACGACAACGACCATTCCCGCACAAACGAGCTTATCTGCACATTCGAATACGACGACTTGACCGATACACTCTGGATTTTCGAGGGATGTTGCAATATCAAGGCGGTCCATATCGACAACGAGGCCGACGACCTTTCCGATAATTTCCTCGACGATCTCGGCGACGTTAATACGGCCGGTTTAGCATTGGACCAAATTTTACGTTGGAACGGTTTCGAATGGGTTCCGGATTCCGATTGGGTGAACGACGCGGATTACGACCCGACCAACGAGCTTATAACCTCCGTCAATTGGATAGATGCCACCCACACGCTAGTTATAACCGAAGGCACATCGAGAGCTATATGGACAGTCCCGATCCCGATCGAAGAAGACGACTTGTCCGACAATTCGCTTTTCGATCTTGGCGATGTTGATACCACCGGCGGTTTTGCAGGGAAATATTTGATGTGGAATGGGGCTAATTGGGTAATCGCCGGTGTTGATTCTTCCGGTTGGGCGGCGCACGTCGTTTGGGACAGCCTTTTATCGATTCCATCGGAGATTGAATCGCTTGCCAACGGTAATCTGGGATTTGATACACTTTTCACGCGGAGCAAATCGCCCGAAGACACGATGCTCGTCTATTCTCAGTTAATGGTTCACGGCGAGCTTATCGCCGACAGCATTCAGGCGGTCGGCGAGGTTATCGAGTTGGACGACTCGATTGCCGTGCACGGCTCGGCTACGATAGACGGCAATATTACTGCTACCGGCGATCTGGATGTCGCGGGAATAGTCGGTCAGGGAAAAAAATATAGCATCGTATCTGGAATTGCCGACATCGCGCCGGTCGGCAGCGATGTTTCGCTCACCAGCTTGACTTATGGCGCAAATGGCCCCGGCTCGACCATATTTTTATCTTTCGACGGCGTCTTCGACGACCTTAACGGATACAACGGAGCAAGCATTATCGTCGAACTAGTCCGCAATCCGGGTGGTTCAGAGGTGATAATCTCCCAAACCGAACTTTTTGTATATAACGACGACTATTTTGCGAAAAAGCCGATCTCTATCAATGGAATCGATGAACCACCGGCGGGAACACACACATACGAAATCCGCGCGAGATCGGTTACACAACCTTTCGATGGCGGTCGATGCCTTTATGGTCATCTCATTTTATCGGAAATAAAAGGGTAAATAATATACAAAAAACACAAAAAGCAAAACAGACTTTGAGCAAACAATGAACTCAAACTCAGGAGGAAAAATGAAGGGAAGAGCTATGAAGGTGAATATCGCTATAGTTTTAGCGTTATTTCTCATCTCCGGCATCGCTCTCGCGCAGATCAAGTATCCGGTTACTTCGGATGTTGCTTTAACCGTTGGCACGGTAGTAACAGTCGATGGAATCGATGCTAACAAGATCGTCGCGGCGGACGGGCCGAATCCAACGGCGGAGGTTATCGGTATCATTACCGCTATCCAAAATGTCAGCGCAACCGATTATTACTTGGTGAAAACCGAGGGCTATATCGAGTTGTCCGCGAAGACATTTACTCCCGGCGCTAGATTAACTAGTGACTCGACTGGAGCTATTGTCGAGGCGACGAACGATGAGGATATGCTCGTCGGTATTGCCGTCAGCGCAACGAGAGTCCAGATTCTTATCGACGACGACAGGGCGAAATATACCTACTTCGACGATACCGATGCTGGACTCGGTGCGGACAATGTCCAGGATGCTATCGACAGCTTGGCGGATGAAATCGGGGATATTTTCACCGATGATATTACATTCGAGGGAATAGTAAGTTTCGATAGCACCGTTACATTCGGCGATGACTCCGTCTATTTCGGCGGCCCGGTCATGTTCGATAGTTCGGTCGTTTTCAGCGGCGGTCTCGAGTCCGATACCATCCACATCGGCCAGCTTATCGGAACCGAGAACGATACGATCTATTTCGAGCAGTATCTCGCCGGCCCCGAGGTCGTAATCGATTCTATCGAAGCTTTCGGCGACGGCCCGATCGTTATCAAGGACTCCACCGAGTTCCGCGATAATGTCACATTCGATAGCACTAGCACTGCGACATTCGGCGGCCCGGTGACTTTCGACAGCACGGTTACATTTGGCGATGACGCGGTCACGTTCGGCGGACCGGTGACTTTCGACGGCGGTCTCGAGTCCGATACCATCCACATCGGCCAGCTTATCGGAACCGAGAAC
>CAYNTG010000123.1:0-5020 GCA_964400105.1 uncultured bacterium | reverse complement strand
TTCATCCAATCTTTTTGGTCAAGAGGGATACCATCTCTATTTACCGCCCAAATTAATTTTTTTAACATGGGTTTTCAAATTGATTCGTTTCGGCCCTCAAATCCTTTATTTTCAGGAAAGCGACGCCGTCCAGATTCGGTCTCGATTCGATGTATTTATCTAAAACTTCCTCGACAACGAACCCATTTCGAGAACTCGCATGGCGAAAAACGCCCTTCCCGAAATGCTTCGATAATATGCCTATATGCGAGATGATCGTCCACTCGACGCCGCCCACAAAAAGCACGATAGCGCAATCGGATATGCGTCCGGTTACCTCCTTTGCCTTAATTTTTGATATATATTTTAACTCGATTTTTTCATTTTTATCGACGGGATAATTTTTTGGAATGGGCTTCCCCGATCTTTCGAAAAACGCGATGCGGTCGATCTCTTTGGAGATGACGGAATCGGCGAACTCGTTCATCGGACTCAGGAAATCGATATTCGCCGGAATCCAATCGGCCGAAACAAAATGGTTCCGCAAATGGAAATCCGGCTTTCCGCCGCGATACCGAATCCGGTCGAGGTTTTCGATAATCTCGTTTGGCTTTTGCGAAAATGACAACGCGAGAACAGTCTCGACGAAGGTCATGCAGTCGAAAGAGTCGAAACGAAGTCGTGTATCGCCGTCGCCGTCGCCGAGTGGAGAAACCAAATATGGTCTTCCAACCAAAAACGACGACCAAAAACCGACCCGCTCGCAGACCGACGACCCGCAAACTCCCAATCGCTCCGATATTTCCGAAGGAATATCACGCACCGAATTTCATCAATCTGTTGCAATTGGCCAAGATATACATCATGATCGCCTGTCCCGGAATATGGCCCAAAATTCCGTGGTTTGCGGCCTCACGCTCCGTGAACCGTTTGCAATCGTCGCGGAATGCAAACTGTCCGTTCACAAGGATCGGCACGGGATGCCAGCTGTGCGATTTCATGCAGCTCGGAGTCGAGTGGTCTCCGGTAATCGCGAGGACGTTCGCGCCGAGATCGAGGATTTGCGGGAGCGCATCGTCGAACTGTTCGATCATCGCGACCTTGCGGTCGAAATCGCCGTCCTCGCCGGCCGAATCTGTATATTTGAAATGGAGGAAATGGAAATCGAAATCGTCGAAAGTCTTTTTGAGATGGGCGATCTCCTCGTCGAATGTTTGGAGTCCGTCCGAGGTTTCCATCCCGACCAACCGCGCCAGCCCCTTATACATCGGATAGACGGCGATTCCCTGCGCCTTCGTTCCATATCGCTCCTCGAATGGTGCGATGTCCGGCGTGTTTGCTGCGCCCCGGATCAGGCAAGTGTTTGCGGGGGTTTCGTCCTTTAAAATCTCCGTAACGGCGTCGATGAATTTGTTCACAATTTGTGCGGCGCGCTCGCTCTCTGGATTTTTTGCAATGGCCGGTCGCGGCGTAAGACCGATCTGCTGGGGATCGGCGTCCTCGATATCGTCCCGAAGCGATTCGTCGTGAAAGACCACCGCGAAGCGATAGTCGCGCGCGGCCTTTATATCGAACTCGATCCCATCGATGTTATCGAGGTTTTCACGAATTTTTGCTACAAGCTCTTCGCATTTTTCGGTGGAGATTCGTCCGGCGCGGCGGTCGGTGATAAGCCCGTTCTTCATGCTTGCGAAATTCCCGCGCAATGCGAGATCGCCCTTTTTCACCGTCATCCCGCTGCCGAGGGCCTCCAATATCCCGCGACCGATTTGGTGCTTTATCGGATCGTATCCGAAAAGGGCGAGATGCCCCGGACCGCTGCCGGGCGTAATCCCATATCCCACCGGATAATGAAGACCGAGGGAGCTTTTCGCGGCGAGTGAGTCCAGATTGGGCGTTGTCGCGGCCTCGAGCTCGGTTTGGCCATCGACCGTGGTGCCGCCGACGCCGTCTGCGACCAATAGAATCGCCTTCGTATCGTTTTTCTGAATAATATCCGGTAAAACCTCGTTGAACATGTCACTCCTTTATAACTTATTGCAGGGCAAAATCATACGACGAACTCATAGTATTTTTTGTCATTCATCTTAACCGCACGAACCTTGCCTTCGGTTATCAATATCGCAACCGCCTTGAAAACCTCGTGCTCGTTGGCTCCGAGGCTCATAGCAATATTCGGCACCGTCTCCGGACGCCGCCTTAAAAGGGCCTCGATCTCGCCGATCAAAGCCTCGTAATGGACATCGATATCGCTCGCTTTGAACGACTCGATAATCCTTGCCGAACCGCCGATGATCCTCCGGGCGCGATCCAGCTTTTCCGGTGAAACGGGTTTCGCAAAATCCTCCGACGGCGGTCGATAGACCGATCCGACCCAGACGCCTGCGGGCTTTATCCGATGCACCAATTTTGAGAGTTTGTGAAGATGCTCATCGGAATCGTTCAAACCATCGAGAAGCACGATCTCCAGAAGCAATTTGCCCTCGAACTCGCAACTAAATTGCACAATCCCTTCGATCATCGCATCGAAATCGATGTCGGGATGCGGGCGATTTACCTTATCGAATGTCGCCTTGTCAGCGGCATCGAGGTTTGGAATAACGACATCGGCGGCATAAAGCTCCTCGCGAACCGTGCGATCCGACAGGAACGTTCCGTTCGTCAGGACGCATACCGGCGCGACATCGAGCGATTTTGCAAAGCGGATTATTCGCCCCAGATCGATCGACAGCGTCGGCTCGCCGCTCCCGGAAAGCGTGATATAATCGGTCTTGCCGCCGGACTCTACCCTTTCGCGAAGCTCGAATTCGACCTCCGCCGGATCGACGAACCTTTTGCGGATCGGCGGCAGCGGCTCGACGGAGCCGATCTGGCAATAAACGCAATTTACCGTGCAGCTTTTCGGCAAGAGAAGATCGACTCCCAACGAGCGCCCCAATCTGCGTGATGGCACCGGCCCGTAAATATACTTGCTCATTATCTGCCACCATTGCTGAGAAATTCTCGATACTCGTCGAGCTTCTTCGCAATCTTTGTATCGCTTAGGGCAAAGACCCTCGCTGCGAAAATCGCTGCGTTTTTTGCGCCGTTCTTGCCGATAGCCATCGTCGCGACCGGCGTCGAGCCGGGCATCTGAACCATCGAAAGAAGCGCATCGACGCCGTTTAGCGGGCCTCCTTCGGCAGGAACGCCCACGACCGGCAGAGCCGTCATGCTCGCTATCACACCCGGAAGGTGCGCTGCGAGTCCGGCGATAGCGATTATCATATCAAAACCCTCGGAGGCGGCGGTCATAGCGAATTCACGCAGCCTTTCCGGCATCCTATGTGCAGACCGAACGCTCGCTTCGTGCATGATCCCGAAGCGGTCGAGGTTTTCCTCGACGACAGCTACGAGGTGAGAATCCGACACGCTGCCAGAAACTATTGCGACCTTTGCCATTATTCCTCCCTAAAAAAATGCTTTTCCGATATCCGTCCGGTGAAAAGTCTTCTCGAAATTGATTTTATCGACGGCTTTATATGCACGGTCTCCGGCTTTGCGAAGGTCTTTATCCCATGCCGTAACGCCGAGAACCCTTCCGCCGTTGGTGACTATATTGTCTCCCGTCATGGTTGTGCCGGCATGGAAAACCTGGACGTTTTCGTCCTTGATTTTGTCCAAGCCTGTAATTGGAAACCCTTTTTTATATCGCTTTGGATAGCCTCCGCTGGCCATGACAACGCACATCGCAGCACGATTTTTTGCCCACTTAATATCCGCTTCGTCGAGCCTTTTATGGTGGATGTGCAGGATGATCTCCATCAGGTCGGATTCGAGCAGTGGAAGCACGACTTGAGTCTCTGGGTCGCCGAAACGGCAGTTGAATTCGAGCACCTTGAAATGGTCGTTTTTAATCATCAGGCCGGTGTATAGTATGCCCTTAAACGGCGATCCCCTGAACCTCAAACCATCGACGACAGGTTTGATCACCTCGTCGCAAACGCGATATAGAATCTCGTCGGTAACGTTCGGATTCGGTGCGATAGTGCCCATTCCGCCGGTATTCGGTCCCTCGCCGCCATCGAACGCGCGTTTGTAGTCGGTGCACGACACCATCGGCAAGACGGTCTTGCCGTCCGTGAACGCCAGCACGCTCACCTCGCGTCCCGGCATGAATTCCTCGATCAGTATCCTCCTTCCGGCCTCGCCCCATGCCCGCTCGATCATCATCTTGCTCACGGCGGCCTTCGCCTCTTCGTGGGTGTTTGCGATAACCGTTCCCTTTCCGGCAGCGAGTCCATCCGCCTTGATAACGAGCGGCGGTTCGTGTTCTTCGAGAAAACGAATCGCCGCTTCGGGCTGTTGGAAATCCATATAGCTTGCCGTCGGGATTCGGAATTCCTTCATGAATTCCTTGGCGAAAATCTTGCTCGATTCGATCTTCGCGGCGGCCTTCGTCGGGCCGAATATATTGAGCTTTCGACTTGTGAAATAATCGACGATTCCCTCGGAAAGCGCGGATTCCGGCCCAACAATGGTGAAATCCACTCCGACCTTTTCGACGAACGACGCGAGATTTCTGATATCCGTATCGGAGATATTGACGCACTCAGCAAGCTGCGCGATTCCGGCGTTTCCGGGCGCACAATATATCTTCTCGACAAATCTGCTTTGGGCGAGTTTCCAAACGATGGCGTGTTCGCGGCCTCCACCACCGACTACAAGAACTTTCATTTCGACCCTTTCATAATTTGTTCAGCATTTTATGTAAAATAATAACCGAAGTCGATCGTGTCAACGAACTTAAAATTCCTATTTTATTTTGCACAATACCGCGCTTCGATTCCCACGGTAGCAGGGAATATACCATCTGAAGTAATCCACGAAAAAGACTTTAGGAAATATTTAATAATTCCGAGTTTTGGGTGGTAAATAGAGATGGCATCATTCTTTTGCCGGACACGTGAACCTAAAAAATCTCTTGCAATCCGAAAAAGAACCTATTATTATCTTTGAAGCGGGAGGCTATTGCCTTCTGCAAACCGGAGGTTTCAAAATG
>CAYNTG010000122.1:3003-5029 GCA_964400105.1 uncultured bacterium | reverse complement strand
TTGCATGTGTTAGGCACGCCGCCAGCGTTCGCTCTGAGCCAGGATCAAACTCTCCGTGTTTATCATAGAGATAATTGACGTATAAAATAATTTTACTTCCTGCTCGTCATATATATGCGCACTATTCCGTTTTCAAAGATCCACTCGCGTGTTGCCGCAAACCGGCAAGGCACAATAATATGCCTCGAATTCATAAAGTCAAGAAAAATTTTTAAAACACTCAACCCCCTCGCACGACTTCATTTGCTACGACTCACATCAACGTTTTAAAGAGCGCTTACCAAAACAAAAACACCAAAATACGGACACAAATCATGTTCTTTCCATTTTGGCTTCCGGGTGCACATACTATGCTTTCTCGATGAAAATCCAAGCTTTTAAAATTTATTATAGAAAACAGTTTGCCAAAAAACCGATGCCGCCATATAATTACTCCTAATGGATTGGTATAATCACATGGAAAAACTGGGAACCGCCATTTAAAATTGCGATGTAAAAAATTACCTAAGTGATATTCAAAATACTTATTTTTCAAGGAAGGAGGGCGAACGATGCACGAGAAAATTCGTTGCCTCTCTATCGTAACGCTTCTTATTGCCGTGACACTATCTGCAGTCGAATTCTCCTATCTGCTGACGAAAGATGGCGATGTCTATGGAGATTGCAAAATCGAGCTTTCCCAACGCGGAGGAGGATATTTCATCGATGTGGAAGCTAAGGCGACCGCCGGCGATGCTGTTCGCACGGTCAACGAAAGGATCACCGTGGACAGCGAATGGCTTCCCACCGATTACGCTCTATCAATATCGTCTCCCGAAGGGGATAATCGTATTGCGGCGAAGTTTAATGAAAGCGGTGTCGAATTCACCGGGAAATTAGGAATGGGCGAGGTCCAAACATCGGTCGAATCGACTTCGCCTCTTTCCGTTTGGTCGGAGGATATAGGAATCATATCTGTCATCGCGCTTCTCGGAAGGATGGACTATTCCTCTGCCGGGAAAAGCGTATTCGATGTCGTTATGCCGAGATCGATGGGAAAAACGAGCGTCACGCTGAGCGTTACCGGACAAGAAAAGACATTTCAGATCGTTCACGGCGAGCGCGATGGCGGATGGGTTTTCGACGCCCTCTACGACCCAAACAAAAATATCCTTTCGAAACTTACAGTTAAGGAAGGATTCGAGGCTGCTATCGTCGATGTCGGGAAAACAGAATCCATCGAGACTGTATTGGAGGGATACCACCCACTCACGACAATGATGCTTTCCGACAGCGATTTTCTCAAGCGAATCGGAAATATCGTTAACCTCCAGTGCAATCTCGCATTTAATATCCCGGAATCGGAATTCGAGCGGCTCTATCTCAATCATTTTTCGCAGGAATTTGCAGGGGAGATAACCCTTACCAAAGCTATCGGATCGATCGAGGTCAAGAAGATGGGGCATAAGGTCACCAACGCTCCGGATTGGCCGCTATATTATCCCCTAAAGGGCTACGACGAGAAATACACGATGCCCGAACGCGGAATCGATTCGGACGACCCAGCCATCGTCGAGCGTGCAGCAAAAATCGTCAAACCCACAAAGACTTTATGGGATGCGGCCCGCGCAATAAACATGTGGGTGAACAGAAACATCGAATACGACGCCGTATCCCACAAATCAAAGGAGACCTTTACAGGGCTGAAAGGCGACAGCAGATCGAAGGCGCTCCTTTGCGCAGCTTTATGTCGGGCAACCGGCATCCCGGCGAGGATTGTATCCGGTGTGCTGTGGGCCGATGGAGCGACCGATCATACATGGGTCGAGGTGTATCTCGGCGATAATGTTGGATGGGGACCGATAGACCCGACATTGAATCAGGCGGACAAGATCGACGCGACGCATATCTCGTTGTGGTTGGGTTCGCAGCTTCCGCCAGTTCTCGCCAACGATGTCGTTATCGAGAACGTCGTGGTCGAGAATTAAAAATCGATTCGGCGAAATGGACATCAAACCACCGAACGCCGGGATTTTCGCCCGGCGTT
>CAYNTG010000122.1:0-2903 GCA_964400105.1 uncultured bacterium | reverse complement strand
CTTTATATCGTTTATCTGTTGAAACATCGAAATAAATCGCTATTTTCGCGTTCGGAGCGCTGGTTTTTTGCTGGCGGAGTGATCGGCACATCGATTTTGATAGCTGTATCCTTCGTCTCCGCTCATGTCGATGGAAGGTTCGCATGGCCGGCTGTGATCTTCATGCTTCCGCCCGGTATAAAAGCGCTTAGGCTCGATAAAAAAAATTAGACTAATTTACGTTTGGATTAAGATGAAAAATACATTGCTTCTACTTTGGATATTGCTGATTGTTTGCACCTGTCTCGCTCAAATGGACCTTCCTCCCGAACAGAACGATTACTATATATATTGGGGCGATGCTAAAGTCGGGTATTTTACATATAAGCTTCAGCCGTTGCCCGGCGGATGGAAGATGGACTCCGAGACCTTCATGTCCGTCGCGGCGAACGGAAAGCCGGGCAAGATCCGTTTCGTCTCCGAATGGAACCTCGACCAAAATATGATGCCGGTGAGTTACCGATCCGACATCTTTTCCGGGGACGAACTCAAACAGAGCACGATCGTGAGTGTTTCCGGAGACACAACTCGAATAATCATCGGCGAATCGATGCGGACGATCTCATCGAAGGAACCTTTTTATATCCTCGATACAAGCACCCCCGACGGTTGGATTCTGGTGATGAAGAATATCGAAATGGACCGCGACAGCACAATCCATTGGCGGGCACTGCTCCCGCAAATCGGCAGGCTTTTTCCCCTCGAAATCCAACCCGGCCATATCGAGGAGGACGGCGCCGGTCAGATGAGGAAATACTTCCTCAAATTCGGCGAATTTAACATCGAAGTCTATGCGAAAACACGCAGTAAAAGGCTCGTGTATTGGAATTTCACAACTCAGGAAATCGTTGCTAAATGGACATCCGAATTGAACAAGGATGAGTTTTTGACATCCGAACCGAATGTCGATGTCACGGAAGCCCACGGCACCTCCAAACGGATTTGGGCGGACACCGATATCGAATATCCGACCGAAATAAACAAGCTCGAAATCGAGATCGACATTGAATATCCGGTTTCGATCGAGCCGTTCTACGAAAGCCGAACCCAATCATTCGACGGGAAACTCACCGACCGCAAATTAAACGGTCGCGTGATCATTCGTGCCGTGGAAAACGACGGCAAAAAGGCTTTGATGACATTCCCAGCGGGACCGATCGAGGAACCGGCAGCCGGCACGCTTCGTCCGTCGGAAGGGATACAGAGCGACAACCCGAAGATTATCGAGAAAGCAACCTCACTTTCCGCAAATGCCGCCAATTTTTGGGAGGTTGCGAGTTCTATAAACCGGTTCGTTACGGATTCCATCGAGGCCGGAACCAGCACATTTTCCGCGAAATCGGTTCTCGAATCGCGAGCCGGAGATGCGATTTCGCAATCGCGTTTATGCTGCGCAATACTCCGCGCGGCTGGGATACCGTCGCGCATCGTCGGAGGATATTATCTCGAAAACGGCTTTTGGATCGAGCATCATTGGGTCGAGGCATGGATGGGACGGAAAAGCGGATGGGTTCAGATCGATCCGACAACCGGCGAGGATTCGATATTCACAGCAGCACATCTACTGCTTTGGATCGGAGAGGGAAGGCTCGATTATCCGAACCAAAATTCCATATCGATAGTCTCGTGGAAATAATATATATTAATGTATAATTAGGAGGAAATATGCACCGAATAAAATATCTACTGCCGCTTTTGGCGATGCTGGCCCTTACGGTCGGCGCGGCTACTTTCGATAAACCGGAGGAATATTCCCGCTCCGGCGAGCACTACACAAGTCTCGCTCCGCGAGCATCCGATCACATCGACGATCCAGAATGGCTGTTCGATCTCGGATGGGCATATCGCGAGGCGGGAATGCAGGCCGACGCAAAGCGCTATCTGATGCGCGCGCTCGAGCTTAAACCGAAAATGGCTTTCCTCAACGCACGAGTCGGCGATCTGTATCTCTCTTTGGGCGATGAGGATTCTGCCGTATATTATTATGAAGCTGCGCTTAACAACCATTATGACTACATCGAGGTTTGGGAAAACCTCGTTTCGATCCGTCCGGTCTATTACGCCAATCTCGGGCTGTTGTATTCGGAAAAGGCGGAGAGTTCGGGAGACTCGGATTTGATTTCCAAAGCCAATGAATATCTTAAGCGTTACTTAGAAGATTTTCCCGACGGCGAGTTTTCCGACCAATGCAGAGCGGCGATCTCACGACTCGAATTGGAGCAAAGGCAAAGCCAAAGCCGCCAAAACCTGCAATCCGAGCTACACAGCGCACAGGCCGAACAGGCTCGCATACAGGCGGATCGTAAAACTCAACTCGAAGCATTCCGAAACGATAAACCATATATTATTGGAATCGGCTTTTATTCGATCGGGATCAACGAGGACAAGGATTTTATCGTCAAAAATCCCGATAGCGTAATCGACGATACACTTTCTTTGAAAAACTACGCAACAAGCCTTAACGAGTTCGGCGCTTCGTTTGGATATCAGATAAATTCGCTCATGCTTCGAGCCGGCTTCCGTTATGGCACCAACTCATCTGGCAAAAACTACTTCCTGCGAAATCCGGTTCCAGACGATACAACATGGAATATCGATTCCGACACTGGAGACACACTTGGAATCGAGTCGATCGCAATCCACACAAAAGACGATGTTCGCCCAAAGGTTAGCTCGGTGAATACATGGAGGGTTACCGCCAGCGCGGATTACAACTTCTACTACCGCGATCCGGTGCTGCTTTTTCTTGGCGCTCAAGCGGGGGTAGGTGGCGCAAGGCTTAACGATTCGCCGTATGACAATTTCGAGAGCATCTCGTTCGCGGGTGCCGGTATCGGCGGCGGAGTCATGTTCCGCTTCGCCGA
>CAYNTG010000121.1:0-5055 GCA_964400105.1 uncultured bacterium | reverse complement strand
CGTATCGCAGCGGCTGGCGTGAGGATCGGGTGATGGCGCAGGATTTGCTGAAATTGCAAATCGTGTGACATCGTGGTGTATGGTGGAACCGATGCGTGGCATCGTCACGTAGCATCGGGCGTGACAGCCGGCTGGGCGAATTTTTTAAATTTTGTTTATGGGAAATTTTTAACTTAAAGAGGAGAAAAAATGAAAAAGATGATCTTGGTGGCTATAGCGATAGCTCTTGCTGCCGGTGCTTTATCGGCGTTTGTGGCTTCGGATTACATGCCGCTCACAGTTGGGAATTACTGGGTCTACGAGGACTCGTCTATCGACGGAATCGACTCGTCGATGACCAGAATTCCCGGGACGACGGTTTGGGACGGAAGCCCGGCATTCCTAATCGAGAATACGGAATACTTTGATATGTCAATCGATACGACATTCATGTTTTTCGACGCGGGAAGCCTCTTTGTTGTCCAGTATGATCCGGATGAGGGCGATTTTTTCATGATGCTGATGCTTCCGGCTTCTTTCAATGTCGGATCGAGCTGGGAGGTTGTTTCAATAGATACCACGTGGACGGAAGGCGAATACGAGTATATATACAGAATTCAAATGACGGCAACGCTCGTAGGGGTCGAAAACGTCGTAGCTCCGGCCGGTTTGTTTATGGACTGTCCAAAAATATCGCAAAGCGGATTTTACCAGATGACGGTAATGGTGGGTGGAGTTCCGGCTTACTCGGATTCATCCGGTTTAGATGACAGCGATTTGTGGCTCGCCGAGGACGTTGGCATTGTCAAAGATTATACCTGGATTGTGGAAGACACCACCGAGGAGATTTCTGTTTTAAAGCACTCGAACCTCACCGGTATCGACGAATCGTCTTTGCCGTCTGAAAATGCGATAGACGCATATCCGAATCCATTCAACGCCGCAGTGACTATCGATCTCCCATCTTCGGTCGACGGAATCGAGATTTACGACATGCAGGGCAGGTTTGTGGATCGCGTTCCAGCGAATTTCGGACAGGCGAGATGGAATCCATCGAGATCGACCTCCGCAGGGATTTATTTGGTGAAAACCAAATCCGGTGGCAAATATCTGTCGAAGAAAATCGTTTTACTCAAATAGACTCAATCGGAGCGGCGATAGCTTCGACCAGACACGTTTTAGGTGTAGCAAATTGGATCGAATATAGATTCTTTAACTGTCCGTTAAATAACACGGTAACGACTGAAATTAGTTTAATTGAGGAGATGAAAAGATGCCAAGAGGAGATGGAACAGGACCGAACGGTAAAGGGGCTGGCACGGGCCGCGGAATGGGTCGTAGAGCCGGAAACCCGCAAGGAGGAATTGGCAGCGGAACCGGTGGGGGCATGGGAAGAAACTTCTCATCGAACGCCACAATAAAGGCGATAATCGACGAAGCTAAATGCAACGGATGTAAGCTCTGTGTTCAGGCTTGCCCATTTGGAGCTATTACGGTTGACGATGTCGCTCATGTGGACATAGCAAAATGCAACGGCTGCGGCCAATGCGTTTCCGCTTGTCCCGTGAACGCTATTGCCATGAGGTAAAAAAAACGATATAGAAAAATGTGATTCGAGACCGAAATTCGGATTCTCGTGATGATGAGGTATGCTTCGCAATATTATAACACAAAAAAATAAATATAGTCAAGGAAAGGTGAAAAGATGAAGAGATTAAGGATCGCACTCGGATCGGACGACGGTGTGAACATCATACTAAATCACATGGGTGAATCGAAATACTTCCTCATATACGACCTTTTTGAGGATGGGCAGTTTGAACTCGTCGAGAAGAGGGAAAACCTGTCAGGGGAATCGGAAAAGCACGCCGACGAGAATAAAATGAAAAAAGCCATGAGTATATTCGAGGATTCCGATGTCATCATGGCAAGAAAACTCAGTCCAAATTATATAAAAATGAGGGATAATACCAAATTCCAACCGGTTTTGAGCAAGATAGACTCGATTGAAGGTTCTATGGCGGAGATGGGGGCGTCGTTTGCCGAAATATACGGCCTCGTCGAGCGGAGAAGGTGTGGAGAGAGGATGAAGACGATACCCACGATTGGAGAAAAAACATAATAATCGCAAGGAGAATATATGTCTGAAGAGAAAATCGGCCGCGTCGTCAAGGTATCAGGGCCGCTTGTAGTCGCCGAAAACATGACCGGCGCAAAGATGTTCGACGTCGTTCACGTCTCGGAGGCGCAACTTATCGGCGAAATTATAGAGCTGGCGGGCGACAAAGCGTCGATTCAGGTCTATGAAGAAACCAGCGGCATGGGGCCCGGAGAACCTGTTTACCTCACCGGAGCGCCTCTTTCCGTCGAGCTTGGACCCGGACTTCTCACATCGATCTACGACGGAATCCAGCGCCCGCTCGACATCATAGCGAAACAAACCGGCGATTTCATCACACGAGGAGCCACGGCGGATAGGCTCCCGCGAGAAAAAAAATGGGATTTCTCGCCGAAGATCAAAACCGGCGATAACGTCACGGGAGGCGATATCCTCGGCACCGTTCAGGAAACGACGATTATCGAACACCGCGTGATGGTCCCACCGGGAATCTCCGGTGAAATTTTGTCGATCGAGTCGGGCGAGCATCTCGTCGAAGACACAATTGCGAAAATTCGCATCGAAAACGGCTCCGAGGTCGAGATAAAAATGTTCCAGCGGTGGCCGGTTCGATCGCTGCGGCCTTTCAAGAAAAAGCATCTCCCGAAAACACCGCTGACAACCGGTCAACGCGTCATCGATACCTTCTTTCCGGTCGGAAAGGGAAGCACGGCGTGCGTTCCCGGCCCGTTCGGCAGCGGCAAGACCGTAATCCAACACCAGCTCGCAAAGTGGGCCGACGCCGACATCATAGTCTATGTCGGTTGCGGTGAGCGCGGCAACGAGATGACCGACGTCCTCAACGAGTTCCCCGATCTTAAAGACCCGAAAACCGGCGAGCCGCTAATGAAGCGCACCGTGCTCATCGCGAACACCTCGAATATGCCGGTCGCGGCGCGCGAGGCCTCGGTCTATACAGGAATCACCATCGCCGAATATTACCGCGATATGGGATATTCGGTCGCGCTCATGGCCGATTCGACGAGCCGATGGGCAGAGGCGATGCGCGAGATCTCCGGTCGTCTCGAGGAGATGCCCGGCGAAGAAGGCTATCCGGCGTATCTGGCGAGGCGGATCGCGGAGTTCTACGAGCGCGCGGGCTTGGTCGATACACTCGGAAGCGACGACCGATCCGGCTCGCTTACGGTCATCGGTGCGGTCTCTCCTCCCGGCGGCGATCTCGCAGATCCGGTCGTTCAGGCGACGCTTCGAGTCGTGCGCGTGTTCTGGAGCCTCGAAGCGGACCTCGCATACAAGCGCCATTACCCGGCGATCTCCTGGCTGAACAGCTATTCCCTCTACGGCGATGTTTTCGACGAATTCTATCGCGAGAACGTGTCGGAAGATTTCCCGAAAAACAGCGCGCGCGCGATGACGCTTCTCCAGATCGAAGCGGAGCTTCAGGAGATCGTCAATCTCGTCGGCGCCGAAGCCCTCGATCCGAACGACCGACTCACGCTCGAAGCGGCGCGCAGCATCCGCGAGGATTTCCTTCAACAGCACGCCTTCCACGATGTCGATACATTTTGTTCGAGCAAAAAGCAGGACCTCATGCTTAAGGCGATTCTTCTGTTCGAGACAGAAGCTCGCAAGGCGATCGAGGTCGGCGCGGATTTCAAAATAATCGACGAGCACCCGATCCGCGAGGAGATCGCTCGAATGAAGCGTATTCCGGAATCGGACGCGATCGCTCGAATCGAGTCGATAATCGAGCGGTTGCCAAAAGAAATGGAGAAGCTGGTCGGTTGATTATTAAAGTATAATTGTGGGAAGAGGAAAGAAACTATGAATGACCTAATTCTTTTAGACGGCATCAGATATTTGCGTTACGCGCCGAAAAGCGAGGCCGAGTTCGAGCGAATGGTGGTCGAGAACGCGGCGGAGATTTTCGGGAAAGACGCTGTGTATCTGGATATCAAGAAAAATCTCGATAACGAACTCGGCAAAGCTAGGCGGCCTGATGGTTTCGTGCTAAACCTGGTTGATGATTCATTTTATATAGTTGAAGTTGAGTTATCCACTCATAGCACGTATGGCCATATCGACCCGCAGATAAACGGTTTTCTCCAAGCCGTGGACAACTGGGATACGAGACGAAAGCTCGCGACTATAATGAAGAATTATATCGAAAAGGATGTTTTTCTTTTAAAGAAGGTGAGAGACCACATCGGTGCCAAAGCTGAGTTAAGGGAGTATTTTCTGGATAAGATCGTCGAACCGATACATAAATCAGAACAACCAAACACGGTTATCGTAATCGACAGCATTAAAGATGAACTCAAGACGGCTATGAGACATCGTGTTCCAAAACCTAAAATCATCGAGGTCGCAATCTATGCCCGTGATGGCGCGGAAAGTGTGAAAGCGATGAGGTTTGTGCCGCAGTATAATTTCGTCCCAGTAAAGAAAGAGAAGATTTCATCCCCTAAGGAGGTTTTCAAACCTAAAACAGAAAAACCAGAGGAAATAGGAAAAAAGAAACCAACGGTTAAAAATAAGACTGAACATGAAGCTCTCCCAGAAAAAGCTTACCATCTCCCCTTATTAAAAGTGATAATAGAAGCAGGTGGGAAAATCAAACCTCCAGAAGCTAAAAGGGAGGTTTATAAGATATTAAAGGACAGAATGGGCGAACGCGATTATGAAAAACTAACCGGTGGTCAATCCAGATGGCAAATATGGGTCGCTTGGTCTCGGAATTCTCTTAAGGAAAAAGGATTTATCCTATATCCTGGTCAACGCGGTATTTGGGAAATAACACCTGCTGGGCGAAAATACTATGAGGAATTTAAGGATACAGTTATTGAAGCCGCTGCCGAAAATTCCAAGAGAGAGAATAACTCCATGATTGAATTTCCA
This sequence comes from uncultured bacterium, assembly GCA_964400105.1. GTDB lineage: Bacteria > UBP14 > UBA6098 > UBA6098 > UBA6098 > CAYNTG01. The sequence goes on along the minus strand of CAYNTG010000121.1, from coordinate 59 downwards.
ATATCTATTCATGCCCGCTATAAGGGGAGGCATTTCGAGGGTAAGCTTTTCTCTGATGG
>CAYNTG010000120.1:0-5214 GCA_964400105.1 uncultured bacterium | reverse complement strand
CAAAAGCGAATCGTGCCGAAGGCGCGTTGAGCAAATTGCCTGTCGTCGCCGGCGACCGCTGTCACGATTTTTGCGGTTACTTCGAATGCAAAAATCCACGCACATCCCAACCCACTTCCCGCGCCAGCGCCCCGGCGGTGTTGATCGCTTCGATTTGCATTTGACGCGCGGATCAAAAACAATAAACAGCTTGCAACAATTTTGACGGTATATATTTCATAATCTTGGTTTTGATACAATAACAAAAAGGTAACTTATGAAAAAGCTCCTCCTTTTTTCCTTCCTTTTTCTGATTGCAATGGTTGCATTTGCTTTTCCTTCCAGAAAATATGGCCCGGAAGCCGAGAGCAATGAAATCTCCTACTCCATGCGACCGATGGAACCATAGGCATGGGTAATCGATGAGAACTTCGACGGCTCGACCTCGATTCCCGGCACATGGACGGCAATCGATAGCGATGGCGATGGACATTGTTGGGCCATTTATACACCATCGCCTCACTCCTCACCGAACTCTGCCGGTTCTTATTATAACGCTTCCGGCAACGATGATTGGCTTATAACCCCGCAGTTTAGCTGCGCTTCCGGTTATGTTTTGAGCTTCTGGTATGCCTCGCAGGATAGCCTGTATCTCGAGGACATTGAGGTGCGTGTTTCAACGACCACGGCGACTCCGGCTGCCTTTACAAATCTGATCATGTCGGAACCCTCCGTGCCCTCGACATGGCAGAGCGCGACTCTCCCGCTTTCTTCGTTCGCCGGCTCGAATATCTATGTGGCTTTTCATAATATTTCCGTCGATGAGTTTATTTTAAAAGTGGACGATGTTCGAATCGGCGTTCAGCCGGCGCACGATATTTCCATCACCGGCAGCGAGGCCGCGACCATGGTCGAACCCCCGGCAAGCTGGACGCCAGGATGCGATATCGTCAACAATGGAACGAGCACCGAGAGTTTCGATGTCGATTGCGAGATAATGGACGGAACAACATCGCTTTATACCGAGACAGTCTCCGTTTCGTCGCTGACGTCGGGCGCTTCGAGAAATGTTTCTTTCCCGGCTTATTCTGGATTCGTGTCGAATAAGTCATACAGTGTCACCTACTCGGCACCACTCACCGGCGACGCTAATCCATCGGACAATACCTTAAACCAAACCGTCTCGACTTACGGCCCCCGAACCGTGCTGATTCAGCTATTCACCTCGATCGGTTGCGGTTATTGCCCTCGCGCTGCGGAGGGATTGCATTCGCTTGCGGGAACGGTCGGCGACGGCGCGGTATTCACCGCATACCACTCGACTACATCGTTCGGTGCCGACCCATTTTATTTTTCGGAGTTGGTGTCCATCGCGTCGAGCTACGGCGCTTCGGGTTACCCCGATGTCTATTTTGCCGGTCTCTCGCATCTCAGTGGCGGCTACGCAGCTCCCGATTACGGATATACAAATTATCTAGCAGAATATAATTCCGCGCGCGCGGTTCAAACACCGTATCAGGTCTCGGTTCATATTGACGCCGTCACGGCATCGAGCTGTGATTTCACTGCAACAGCCATGCGAACCGGCGATTTACCCTCCGGCGCAACTCCTAAGATTAGATATGCCGTAGTCGAGACGGATATCCCGTATTCGTGGGGTTCATCTCCACCGCAAACACTTATTCGAAACTGCGTCCGGGACCTGATAGCTGGCTCGGCTGGAGTCACTCTCACCGGCGCAGCCTCCGAGAGCGACGCGCGCCACGTCGATTTCGATCCATCGTGGAATACCGCGAACACATACATCGTTGCATATGTCCAAAACGACGCGACTGGCGAGGTTTGGAACTCGGACAAAGCATCGGCGATGGTGCTCGGAACTGAGGAATTCGATCGCGTTCCGCAAAAATACACGATTAATGTGCATCCGAACCCATTCAACACGACGGTGAGGATTGTGTTATCCTGTCATTCCCGTGAAAATCGGGCCATACGGCTCATAGAGAATTCAGTAGAGATATTCGACCTCAGCGGGCGTCTCGTGGAAAATATCCAGACCACGGCAAGCTCTTTCGCATGGACACCCGAAAAATCCGTCGATTCTGGTATCTATTTCATTCGGGCGAAAACAAATTCCGGCGAGATCACGAAAACGCTGTTATATCTGAAATGATTTTCTGGCGGTAGGGCTGCAACCAAGGCCGATACGGCGAATGGCGGTCCCTGTGCGAAGTCGAAAAGCGCAGTTCGAAATAACCACACCAAAAAAACGGGCGATTCTGTTAAATCGCCCGTTCTGGTCTGCAAGACAAATATCGGTTTTAGAAAATCAGCGGCCAGTTGCGTAATTCACAGGGAATGGCGATAGAAAGCCGGTCGGCGGCGGATCGAACGGCGGCGGAAGTATCCCCTCGGCGATGAGATTATCCTCGGTATCGTAATAGATAGCGAGTATCTCTGCCGGGACGTCCGTGGCGCGCGTAAAACTCACGCGGCGCACCGGATCGTTGACCGTGCGCCCGGCCTCGGTGCCAGCACGTGGTGCTTCCATGCATTTGGATTTTTCCCCGGCGCTCCTGTTGAAAGATGATTCCTTGCACGACATTGCATCATAATAAACCGGCTCTGGAACGTATTCGTTGAAAACAGCCGCGCCGATAACACCGACATTATTCACATTGCCGATTCGCTTTGCGAGCGAGAAATCCGCCTCGTTAAATGTAAAGCGCTCGACATATTGGAATCGATCCTTGCGGCGAAAACCGGGAACATCGACATGACCGTGTGATTCGATCACATAGCCGGTGCCGTCCCAGCTGCCGCGCGATCGATCGATCACATTTAGGCCATCGACGGTTGGCACGACGAGGATACGTCCTCGGCTGTGATTTGTGATCCGAAGCGTGTATTCGGTTCCGATCGGTGCTGCGAAGAATGTGTTGCCGTCGCGATGGCCGACACGAATCTCCTCCCCGTTATTCTCGGTGACCACCCGAATCGATGCTATATTTCCGGTGTCCTTTGGGAAATTCCCCATTGCGCATCCTGCGATAGCGATGATGATTGCGATAGCGATGAACCTTTTCATTTTTCCTCCCATGAAATTGAAATTTTATTAAAACCTGAATGACATTCCAAACCAGATGCTTGCAATGGAATAATCCTCGTCGAGTCGGTCTCCATCGACATCCCAATTCGAGAATCGTGTTGCCATATCGAGGCTTACGAGGTCGCTTACGAGATAACCGAACCCTCCTGAAATAGTATTGCGAACGCGATCTTGGCCTTGCGCGATGTATGCAATCGGTTCCTGCGAAAAACCGCCGCGCAGTTTTAAGGCTGCGACCGGAATCGTGATTTCACCTCCAGCCGACCATCGAAGGGACGAACTGAACGATCTATCCATGAGGCGGTTCTGTTCGAGAATCCATGCCGGTTCGTCGTATTCGATCTGCCGCCAATCGGCATATTCGGCATCGCCGACGAATAGAAGCCAATCGGTCGGTCGAATCGCAATTCCGGCTCCCAATCGCCACGGGAGATATATCTTAAAGCTCTCCACGATGTCATAATCTTCCTGATAGGTCTCCCATCCGGTTGTCAGCGAATCGAATCGTTGGATTCCATCCTCGTCGATGACAATCGATGTCGGCGTGCACATATAAGCGCCGAGCTGGACATATTTTGTGGGGGCCAAAGTCATAGCAAACTTCGCGCCTATCCCGGTATATGCGTCGGTGATATCGTCGGCGTAAGTTTTGCGCTCGACGCTGTCCGGCCAATCCGTTCCGCCCGGATTTTGGACATCCATGAACCAGCTATATCGCTCGGCACCGGCATATAAATCGACGCTCGCGCCCAGCGACATGATTGGAGAGACCTGAGCACCGCAGCCGATGGAGAATTTTCCGAGTCCGCCCTTGACGGATTCGTCGATGTCGTAGATAAGTCCGTCGTCGCCCGTGGCATTGGCCTTGATTCTCCTGTCGAATGAATTCGTCCGCGAAAAGCCAATTGCGAATGCGAGGCCTCCTCGGCTTGTCGGCACGGGAATCACGGCGCCGATATTTTGCAGCTTCATGTAGCTGTCGGAGCCGGTGCCTCCGGGTTTGCCATCGAAGCTGCTTTCGAATGAAAGCTGATCGAATTGAAGTGCGCCCGCCGCCTCGAAACGATATATATATGCGAGGTTTGCGGGGTTATAGAAAAGCGCCGTGTAATCCTCCGAGGCCGCCACGCCCGCGCCACCCATTCCGGCGGCGCGAATCCCCATCGGGATGTGTCGATCTGCTGCGCTAACGTTATCGGCTAAATCGTCTGTTGCGAGGACCTGCGCGAACATAATCGCTGGCAAAATTGCGAGCGCGAGAATTTGATCGATTTTTTTCATGCTACTTAAAACCTCCTATTAAAGGCCACGACGGCGTGTCGGGCGTTGTTCGGTATCGTCTTCGTTAGAATCTTCTGAGTCGCTATCCGGTTCGTTTCCCGAAGGCTCGTCCCGCTCATCGCTCGACTCTATTATCGATTCTATCGCCTCCCCAAGACCGCGCCGACGATCATATCGTTTGCTGCGTTTTTCAGCTTCCGGTTCCGGATAATAATTATCCCACCACCAATACTGGTCGAGCCACCAGGGATAATCGTAGTAGTAGTGCCATTGCGAGCACCATCGACATGGACTGTGATTGTAAGAATGATAGTCGTTTCTTTCCTCCCATCTCTGCGCGGCGTCTTCGGTTGTCTTAGTTATCTGAATCTGCGTGTAGCATCCGCCGAGAATTGCGCCGAGAATCATGGTGAGGAAAATTGTTCTAATTGCGTTTTTCATATTTGACCTCCTTTGACACAGAACAAATGCATAAGTTGTGCCAAACTATAATACATTATAATTCAATGAGTTATCTAATTTGTTGAGATATTATGTTGCACAGCTTCGTGTCGTAATGCATTATAATTGTGCATTTTCCCCCAACCCTCGCGCTGTCACGATTTTTGCGGTTGCTTCGCACGCAAAAATCCCATCCACACCACACAACCACCCCCGCGCCAGCGCTCCCGTCACCCACAATAAAAAGGGCGACCCACCGGATCGCCCCTACGAAATTGCTAATTGTTTTACCTGTGACGGGCATGTCGGTGCCATGCCCCTACGTCCGTCTTCCGCGATTCTCCCCATACTGCAATCCGGCTGTTGCGGAGAAACAGCCCCGCGAAGGGCATTGTTAATTTATC
>CAYNTG010000119.1:0-5243 GCA_964400105.1 uncultured bacterium | reverse complement strand
TACGGCGAGGGTGTGGGGGCTTCGATACGGCTATCGCCTACTCAGCCACCGGGAATGGGCGGAAATATTGCCCGTAGGGGCGACCCGATGGGTCGCCCGTGATCAGGAGGGCACATAAGCCTCTCACCTTGTGTAAATTATGCTTCAACGATCTCAATTAGCAAGTTCCACGAAATAGACTTGACCCGGGCAAAACCATTATTTATAATCGAGAACTAATTAACTACTTAATTGGAGAGAAATGCGAGACGAAGAGATTATCATATGCCGCTGCGAGGATGTTACGCTCGCTGAGGTTCGGGCGGCAATCGCCGGCGGATATACGGATTTCGAGGAATTAAAAAGGTTCCTGCGCGTGGGAATGGGTCCTTGCGGCGGAAGAACGTGCCTTCCGCTGGTTCGAAAGGAGCTTGCGAGATTTCTCGGCAAGACGTTGAACGAGGTCTCAATACCGAAACAGCGCCCGCCGACGCAGGTGACGACGTTCGGCGCCGTTTCCGCCGGAACCGAAAGGAGCGAACGATGAGCGAACTTCCCCGCAGCGCGGACGTTGTAATCATCGGAGGTGGGGTTGTTGGATCGTCCATCGCATACGAGCTTACAAAGCGCGGCGTTAGCGATGTTGTCGTGCTCGAAAAAAGATATATCTCCAGCGGATCGACCGGCAGATGCGGCGCAGGAGTGCGTCAACAGTGGGGCCTCGATATGAACTGCCGGCTCGCGAAGGGATCGGTGGATATCTTCGAGAACCTATCCGAAGAACTCGATTACGATATCGAATTCCGGCAGGGCGGATATCTCGTCCTCGCCCACAACGAAGCGCAGGTCGCACAGTTCGAGAAGAATATCGCGCTTCAAAACTCGGTCGGGATACCGAGTAGATTCGTCTCGACCGACGAGGCGGGTGAAATATGCCCGCCGATCAACAAAAACGCATTTATTAAGGCGACATTCTGCCCGACCGACGGCCACGCCGATCCGTTCAAAACGAACTTCGCATATATCCGCGCGGCGCAGAGAAACGGCGTTAAAGTCTTCAGATACACCGAGGCGAAGGATATTCTCGTAGAGAATGGGCATGTAACCGGTGTCGTCACGGATAAGGGCACAATATCGACGAAGAAGGTCGTCAACGCCGCCGGGCCGTGGTCGAAAGAGGTAGCCGCTCTCGCGGGGATCGATATCCCGACATATTCTGAAAGGCATCAATGCCTGGTCTCGGAACCGGTCGAGCCGCTCTTCGAGACCATGGTGATCAGCTTTCAGATTGGGATATATCTTCAGCAGGTGCCACACGGAAGCTTCGTTATGGGGATCGGCGAGAAGGAGGAAGCGAGCCACAATATTCGCTCCTCGTGGCAATGGCTGGAATTCTTCACCGGGGAATTGCTTAATATTTTGCCCACACTTAAGAACCTGCGTATCGTGCGTCAATGGGCGGGAAGCTATAATCGAACCCCGGATGCGGCTCCTATTATCGGCGAGCATAAGGCGGTCGAAGGTTTTTACAATGCGGTCGGTTTTTCCGGTCATGGATTCATGATCTCACCGATGACCGGCGTATGTATGGCGGATATAATCACGGGTTCGCCGCCGCCTGTCGATCTGTCTCCACTTTCGATCGAAAGATTCGATAGGGGTGAACCAATCATCGAGCCGAGCGTCGTTGGATAACATGCGATAAAATTTTCGACGGAATTGCCTTTACAACCGCACAACGTATAATTAATATATTATTCAACAAATGGCTTTGATTTGTTCGGTCAAAGCTAAATTGGAATACCCGGTTTGGCCGGTAATTATCGGTGGAAAGCGATTGTGACGGGAAAAAAGAAATCCAGTGATGTGGAGTTTTATCGCGGTATCGCGAAGGATTTTCATCTTGCCGTCAGCAAGATGGAGATGTATGGCAAGGCCCATCCGATCTCCAAAAAGAACATCGATAAGATTTACGATTCACTTCGGAAGATACTCGATTCAAAATCGTCTTTTTGCATCTCGATAGCGGAGGATGGAGTCCTCGTCGTTGACGATGTGTCCCTCAAAGGAGATGCCTTCGCCGGGCTTTTATCCTCAGACATCGCTCGAAAAGACATAAATTCCCTCGTATTCAACAGCACCCTGACACGCGAAGACCTGAGATATATCGTCGAGTATTTCGTCCGGTCGAATCGCATTGAAGAAACAGATCGAGATTTCGTGGATTACCTTCGACGTGGTAAAATTCGTTCCGTGGCGGCGAATAGTGTGCAGTATAAGCGTGTTGTCGATGGGATGGATAGCGATTCCAGTGGTGGGGATTCTATCGGACTGGATTTCGATATAGGCTTGGCTCCGACCAAAGCCCAAAAGATTCTCGACGAGTTATCGGAAATGTCGTCGGAGACCATCGAATACCTGGCCGATAACGGTGTTTTGAAGACGATATCCGATGTCTTCGGAGATGTGGATATGATAAAAGGCAATCGCGAGGTCGCCACACTGGATACCGTCGTGAGTCGGCACATGCAAAAATTGGGCGTGGTTCGCGGAAAGGAGCTTTGTGATTGGTATGAAAAGCTCCGCCGGAAATACGTTAAGGAAAAATCGGAAAAAAAGGTCGAACCGAATATCTCCCGCCGCGCCGGTTTTGTGGAAAAGCTCGACGATTACGCTAAAATCATATCGCATGGAACAGACCCATCGGAAATACGTCGCAGACTCAAGCACTTCTTCGAGGCCACATTCGATAAGCCGGATATCGAAGAGGCGGAGAATATATATAAATTTCTGCTTTCGACATTCGTTCGGCAACCATCGCCAGGTTTTTTGATCGCCGCAGAGGTTCTGGTTTCGATGCTTTTCGAGCGATCCGAACCCGGAGTTATCAATAATTTCACGAAGAACAGAATCGCGGGTAAATCACGCGAACGAAACTACTCTTTCGAGACGGATTTCTTGACGACAACGCTGGTTTGGTTGACGGGATTCTACCTTTCGAGAGGGAAGCTTCTGCCTGCATTGAATATCGCGCGATTATTCGATAATCGCCGTAAAAGCAGGGCCTTTCCTGAAAGCCTTATCAACGACGCTAAAACCTATTTTGCTTCGCTTTGCGTCGGTTTTCAACTGGATTCGTTGGTGTCGGCAATGGGGGGTAGATTTTTCGAGGTTCCGATGGAGATCAAAGAGCTTATTAAGATGATCGATTCCCGTTGTATTGCGGAGCGGGTGCTCGATAAGATGGGAACGCAGGATAGAAATTATGCGATCCGCGCCGCTGAAGCTTTGAGCGTAATTCCACAGAAATCCGCTTTGGTTTTTGCCGTGGAGTTGCGAAATACCCACGACCTATTGTCCAGCAACGAAGGGCAACTATTAACCGATGTTCAGAAACGTAAAGAATCCGGCGCAATGATAGCATTGGCCATAATCGCAAAGGACTCCGCGCTCCCCGTTCTATCCGATCTCATACATGACCCCGACACGGATATCCGCTTTTCGGCTCTCGAGGCGATCTCCTATGTCGGAACGGAAAAAGCGACGCGCCTTCTTGTGAAATTTTTATATCATGAAGGTAAAAATTGGCAAAGGGATATTCTCAAACTTCTTCCTCGTATCGATCCTAAGATCGCGGTTCCGATATTGGTGCGCTTTTTTCACACCCGCCGCGAACATTGGATACATATTATACGCGTCGTCGGCAAGATGAAGGGCGAGCATTCGCGAACATTTCTCGTCGATACCCTATACATGTGGAATTCCTACACCAACGCGATGAATACATACGAGACCGAGGAATTTATCCTCGCGCTTCTGGACTCGGTCGAAAAATGCGATTTCAATGTCGAGGTGAGGCGTGCTCTGCGGCTGTTTCTCAGCGAATGGCATAATTTCGATCTTATACGCGGTCTCAAGGTAGTATTCAGCTCGAAGAAGGACCTCGTGACGGAGAAGGCGCGAAAGATACTATCTACATATCACGAGAGGGAATTATAACTTGACGTAGATTACTTTTTAGTTTATATTTAAAAAGTTATGGATGTTTTACGGGCAAAATCGAAATATACCATTGCAATATTGCTGATCCTGATCGTATGTGGTTCCATCTATTCGTGCACGATTGCAGTTGTCGGTGAATCGGTTGCGGGAAGGCCGATCCTTTGGAAAAACCGCGACGTCAACAATCCACATCAGGCGGTTCGATATTTTGACAGCGAACCCCTCGCTTTTGTAGCCAATATCTATGAGGGTGAATCCGACCGTGCATGGTCCGGGATAAACGAGGCCGGTTTCGGAATTGTCAACACGGACACCTATAATCAGGGCATATGCGGCGTTTCCGGCGACGATGACGGGGTCGTTATGTTTAACGCCCTTGGAAATTTTATAACCGTAGGCGATTTTCAGACCTTCCTCGACAGCACGAACTTGACAATCCGCCGAACGACGCATTGTTACGGCGTTTTTGACTCGACCGGTGCCGCAACAATTTTCGAGGCTGGTCGAAACTATTATGTCCGCTACGATGCCAACGATAACCCTTGCGGTTATCTAGTTAGGACGAATTACGCCGACTCCGGAGAGGATACGAATTTTGTCGGCGAGGATCGCAGGATCAGGGCGGAGAGCGTTCTGGAGGAGGCGATGTCGATTGAACCGGGCCTATTCCTTTACAATTTAGCCCGCGATCTTTTCACGGAGGAACTCGATCCATATCCGCTTCCTTTCGAGGGCTCATTTGGATCCTATCCAGCTGGCATTATCGAATCTCATCACACGATAAATAGATATTATACATCCAGCGCTTGCGTTTTGATCGGCGGCAACGGCGAGGGTTTCCCGCCGACGATGTGGCAGTTCCTCGGCCAACCGGCCGTCTCGATACCGGTTCCGATCTGGGTAAATTCTGGCGAGGTAAGCCCGCCGCTCGGCGGGTCGGGAGAAAGCCCTCTATGCGACATGGCGATAGAGTTCAAATCTTTGATTTACACGGGGACATATACCGTCGATTCATACATGCTCGACGAAATCCTCGACCGATTCCAGCCCACGGAAATGGAGATTTGGGCGCGTGTCGATGCGTTTCTCGGACCGGGTTCGGTTAGCGTCCCCGATCTCGATTCGCTCGGATCGCTTCAGGAAGAGCTTATCGATATTGTCATGTCAAAATATCTTGAAATTCGCTCCCTGTATATTAAAGAAGGAGTTATTGGATTGCCGCAGCAATTGCGAGTCGATGTTTCTCCCAACCCGTTCAATTC
>CAYNTG010000118.1:0-5257 GCA_964400105.1 uncultured bacterium | reverse complement strand
TGGCGCTTTTTCCCTTCTCAAGAAGCGCCTTTTCTTGTAAATATTTTTTTCATCCAACCCGCGATTTTAAATCCAAATCCAAATCCAGAAAACTTGCTTGACCAAACCGTGCGATATAAAATCGAGCCGCCTATTGCCGTGAGAACAAAATTCGGCATCCACATCGAGAGCCAGGGGGCCACAAAGCCCCTGTCGGCAAGCTCCTCACCACCGATTAGGAATGCCCAGTATATAATGAATAAGCCTATCCCGAGGCCGAGAGCGACGCCGAGACCACCCTTTCGCGCCCATGCCCCAACCGGCGCGCCTATGAATAGAAAGAAAAAACAGGCCAACGGCAAGGTGATCTTCTTGTTTGTCTCGACCCTGTATTTTCGGATGTATCTTCGATGGGCTTCGATAGCGTTGATCTGGCTTCCGATCGATTGCGCCGTCGATTTGGCGCGGCGGCGGATAGCCTCTATCGCATCGCCGGGGCCCTTATCCAGCTTCCCCGCCGGAACGAAGGCGGCGTAAAACGCCCTATCCGAAAGACTCAAGATAGTCCGGTGGGTCTTCACGATCGCGCTGTCTTTCGACGCGATACGCTGCTTCATGTCTGCGATCTTCAGTTCGCGGTCGCCGCGATGGCCGCTATCCCGGCGTTCGAGCTTCATCCCCATATCGCCGAAGCGCAATGTCTGCCGCTCGAAATTCACCTTCGTATATTGTGTCGGTTTGTTCTCGTCGCTTTCGTGGATTGTGCCATCGAAAAGATCGAGGGTCAGCTCGTCGGCCTCTTCGGAATAGGTAATACTGCCGTGCTCGGCGGTCACGACACGCGGATATCGCCGGTCTTTCTGGTCGAAGATCGTTATTCCGTAAAGCAGGTTATTCTTTTCGTCCACCTCCTCGATAAACATCCCGATCCCCGGAAACTCATCGATGAAAACCTGCTCCTTAAGTGCGAGCGTGGGCTTCTTACGCTTGATATCCCCGAGAAGCATCTTGGATTCGTAGTTCAAATCCGGCAATATTTGATCGGAGAAGTAAATCATCCCCAGAGAAAGCAGCAGCGAGGCAAAAAGCGGCGCGACCATCAGCCTTATAATCGGAATCCCGGAGCTAACCGCCGCATCGATTTCACCGTCTTCGGAAAGGCGACCGAACGCCATAAGCCCTGCGATAAGGCATGCCATAGGAACCGCGAGAGCGAGCATCCATGCAAGGTTGAGGGCGAAAAATTTCAGGACGATAAACGGCTCGACACCCTTGGTGATTATCAGATTGAGGGCATCTAGGATGAAATCCATAACGAGCACGAACATGATTATAACGAATCCACCCGTAAACGGTGCAATATGTTCGCGCAGGACGTATTTCGAGATAGTTTTCATAATCCGGTTATATCAATCAACCGTGGATTTATCATGCAAAAAGCCTACCGAAAATTCGTCGGACAAAAATTCCTTCACGCCCTTAAACTTTTTTCGATGAAGGTTGGTCGGCCCTAATCTGGCAATAGCTTCTTTGTGCTCGCGGGTGGGATAGCCCATATTGCCGCGAAAGCCATAGCCCGGAAATATCCCATCGAGATAGATCATCAGATTGTCTCGAACCACCTTGGCAACGATGCTCGCCGCCGATATGCACAACACGATCCTATCCCCCCCAACGATTGTGATTTGTTCCATGTCTATGCCGGATACCTTGCGGTTCCCATCGACGAGAAGAATCCCCGGAGAAATATCCAGTCCGCGAACCGCCCTCGCCATGGCAAGTTGCGATGCCTGAAGGATATTAATCATATCTATCTCTGCCGGCGACGCCCAACCAACCGCAACGGCACGCGCCTTCGATAATATATACGAAAAAAGCTCCCGTCTTTTGCTTTTCGACAGGAGCTTAGAATCTTTGATCCCGGCTGCGTGCGAGCCGTAATCCCAAATCACGGCCGCAGCCACGACAGGCCCGGCCAGGCAACCCCTACCCACCTCGTCGGTTCCGGCAAAAATGGTATCCGGCTTATCGAGCAACCGCTTCTCAAGTTCGGAAATTCCGCGCAAGTTAGGGCCTCGGTAGGCTCGCATGAGTGGCTATACACGTCTCTCTTTGACTCTGGCGGCCTTCCCGATCTTCTTTCTAAGATAGTAAAGTTTAGCGTGGCGAACCTTGCCGTATTTGACGATCTCGATCTTGGCGATATTTGGCGAATTGAGAGGGAAAACCCTTTCGACGCCGATGCCTCCGGAGATCTTGCGAACGGTGAAACTTTCTCTCGTTCCGCCGCCTTTACGGCCGATAACGATGCCCTGAAAAACCTGAACCCTCTCTTTTACACCCTCTGTAATTCGCACATGGACCTTGATAGTGTCGCCCGGACCAAACTCTGTTAATTCCCGAAGATGTGCCGCTTCGACGTTTCTGATGATTGCATCCGACATATTCAACTCCTTATTTTCATAATTGTCTCAAAATTTAACCGATAGAAATTATCCTACCGTCTGATCTTCCTTCCGTCCGCGCTTCAACGCTTCGATATAAGCCGTTTCCTCCCGGGTCAACCCGACATTTTTCAGAAGCGATGGATTCATTTCGAGCGTTATCTGAAGCGATTTTCGCCTTTTCCATGCCTCGATAGCGCCGTGATTTCCACAGAGCAATATCTCCGGCACCCGATATCCCCGAAACTCCCTCGGCCTCGTGTATTCAGGGGCAGATAGCAATCTTCCGGGGGTGCTGTGCGAATCCGTCTCTGCCGATTCTTGGTCCCCGAGGAATCCCGGCAATAATCGCACGATCGAATCGATTATAGCGAGTGCGGCGATCTCGCCGGCACCGAGAACATAATCGCCGACCGACACCTCCTCCGCATCGAGGATTTCGGTAACACGCGCATCGATCCCCTTATACCTCCCGCAAATAACGGTGAGGTGCGACAATCCGCTCCACTCCTCAGCAATGCTTTGTTTAAAGAGCTTTCCTCTCGGGCTGACCACGACCCTTTTGGCATCGCCGTCGTTAAAACCATCGCCGAGCGACTCGACGGCGCGAACGATAGGCTCCGGCTTCATAACCATCCCCGCACCACCACCGAATGGTTCGTCGTCGGCTGTTCTATGTTTATCGGTAGCGAAATCCCTGATATTTACAATCTCCAGGGAAACGATACCGGCCTCTGTCGCTTTGGCAAACAGCCCTTCGCTCGAATAGCCTTTAAATAATCCCGGAAACAGCGAAACAACGGAAACACGCAATATTAGTACCTTAAAATAACTACTCGGCTATTTTTAAAAACAGCTTTTTTGTCACGCTTTGTCGCCACGGCAGACAGCAAAACCAACCGCTTACATTTACGACTCTTCGACAACCTCTTCGGAAACGGCTTCTTCGACAACCTCTTCAGGAACAGATTCTTCGATATCTTCGAGAACAATTTCTTCTTGTAAATCGATAATCTCGATGGCCGGTTCGGTCGTGGAGACGCCATTGGACATCAGCTCAGACCAAATCCCCTTGCGCTTCAGAAGCGATTTCACCGTATCGGTGGGTTTCGCACCCTTGTCGAGCCAATATAACAATCGATCCCTTTCGATCTTGACCACTTCGACCTCGGGAATCGGATCATATTGTCCGATTATCTCAATAAACTGCCCGTCTCTCGGAGCACGCGAATCTGCAACGACAATCCTGTAGTGGGGCTTCTTTTTCTTCCCACCTCTTCTTAATCTTATATGGACCGCCACGATACCTCCATGGTATATCAAATATTATTTTAAAAACCCGGCATATTAAACGATGCCATCTTGCCCTTTTTCATTTTTTTAAACATCTTGCGCATCTCAAAAAATTGCTTCAAAAGCCGATTGACCTCCTGCACGGAGGATCCGCTTCCAGCGGCGATCCGCTTTCGGCGACTGCCGTCGATAATCGACGGATTTCCACGCTCGGCGATATTCATACTATCGATTATCGCCTCGATCCGCACGGTGGCATTTTCATCGACACTCAACCCTTTGAGCATATTCTTCTTCATCCCCGGTATCATCTCCAAAAGCTCGTCGATCGGTCCCATCTTGCGAAGCTGCGCTATCTGTTCGCGGAAATCGTTGAAATCGAATTCGTTTCTGCGAATCTTCTTTTCGAGTTTTCGCGCACTTTCCTCGTCGAATGTCTGCTGGGCCTTTTCAACGAGGCTCACGACATCGCCCATGCCGAGGATTCGCCCGGCCATGCGGTCGGGATGGAATCTCTCGATAGCGCTCGCTTTTTCGCCGACTCCGACGAAAAGTATCGGTTTCCCGGTGACCTCGCGAATGCTTAAGGCGGCGCCGCCCTTCGCATCGCCGTCGAGTTTTGTTAGGACGAAGCCGTCCACCGATAATCGATCGGAGAAAACCTCGCCGACCGTAACCGCCTCTTGGCCGGTCATCGCATCGAGAACGAGCAGCACCAAATCCGGCTTCATGCCGTTTCGCAATTCCTCCGCTTCGGCCATCATGGCCTCGTCGATATGGAGCCGTCCGGCGGTATCGAGGATCAGCAGATTTTTGCCTGTTTGCCGCGCCTGGTGAGCCGCCCGTTTGGCGACATCGAGCGGCGATTCGCCCTCCTCGAAAATCATCGTCGGGAATCCGGCGCTTTCGCCGATTATCTCGAGCTGCCTCGCCGCTGCGGGGCGATGTATATCGCATGCCACGAGCAGGGGATTAAATCCCCGCTTGGAATACAGATTCGCCAGCTTTCCGGCCGTCGTCGTTTTTCCCGATCCCTGCAAACCGACGAGCATTATGGAAGTCGGGGTTTTGAACGGCAATTCGACATCGCTCGCTTCTCCTCCGAGGAAATCGATAAGCTCGTTGTGAACTATCTTGACGACGAGCTGTCCGGGCGTGATCGACCCGAAAACCTCCTCGCCGATAGCCTTCTCCTGAACGTTGTTAATGAACTTTTTTGCGACCTTAAAATTAACATCGGCCGCAAGCAAGGCTCTTCTGACCTCCTTGAGCGCGTCGCGGATATTATCCTCGGAAAGACGACCTCGAGAGGTTAATCCCCTGAATACCTTTTCTATTTTTCCTGTAAGTTCTTCAAACACCTAATCTAAATCCAAACGACAATAATTCAAAAAATAGAAAAGCATCCACGAACGGCGGAGCCTTTCGACGAGCTAATATATTAGCTTTTCATTAGAAATCAAGTATAAATATTAAGTAAGATGTCGGGTAGTTGGACGCAAATACCGGGAATTTAACCTGAGCCGTGCTAAAATTTTAGC
>CAYNTG010000117.1:0-5286 GCA_964400105.1 uncultured bacterium | reverse complement strand
TAGCGGCGGTTCGAGACAACGACCTCTACATCGAAAAAAAGGGCACCGATTTTATAAAAACCGGTGCCCATAACAGATTGCTTCTTGTTAGATTACCCTATGCCGTCAGAAGACCGATGGCTGCGACATTGACTATGTCATCCACGGAGCATCCGCGCGAGAGGTCGTTCGCTGGTTTGGCAAGCCCTTGAATGAATGGCCCGATAGCCTCGGCACCGGCGAGCCGCTGCGTCAGCTTATAGGCGATATTCGCCGCGTCGAGGTCGGGGAAAATAAGGACATTGGCCTTACCGGCAACCGTGCTTCCAGGAGCCTTTTTGGCGCCGATCTTCTCGATGAGGGCCGAATCGCCTTGAAGCTCACCGTCGATATTCAGGTCGGGGCGAAGGTTTTTGATGATCTCCAATGCCTCGAGAACCTTATCGACGTCCGGGTGCTTACCGCTGCCCTTGGTCGAGAAGCTGAGCATCGCAATGATAGGCTCGATAGCGAGCAATTTTTTTGTGTTGTCGGCGCTGGCGATAGCGATCGATGCAAGCTGCTTCGGATCGGGATTCGGAATAACCGCGCAGTCCGCAAATACAAGAGGATAATCCTTGACGCCGCGAAACTCCGGCATCACCATGATAAAATAGCTCGAAACGGCCTCGATTCCCTCGGCCACACCGATAATCTGAAGCGCGGCGCGAAGGACGTAGCCCGTCGAATTTTTCGCTCCGGCGACATCGACATCGACCATACCGCGCCTGAGCATCATCGCTCCCCAGAAAAGCGGGTCGAGAATCTTCTCGCGAGCGCCCTCGATGGTCATCCCTTTATGTGCGCGAAGCTTTTGATACTCCGCCGCGAAATCTTCGTGAAGCTCTCCGCCCGGTTTGTTAATCTCGACGCCGGAGATATCCGCGCCCTCGGTTTTGGCCAACTCGGTAACCTCGTCCGGGTCCCCGACGATTGCCACTTTGCAGATGCCGTCTTTGATAAGCTTTTCGGCGGCATGCATCATCCGCGGCTCGTCTCCCTCCGGTAAAACGACCTTGCCGTTTTTCGCCTTAGCCTTTTCCTTGAAATCCTCCAATAATTTCATCTTTTGCCCCTTGAATCTGGTGGTAGTTTAAGATTTCCGCGAAAATATATAAGATTTGATATTATACGCAACAAAAAAATTGATTTGGATTTAGGATTGTTGATTTTCGATAGAAAAATGCCAGACTTTCAGTCTTAAAACAGACGGGAATGTCTATTCTGCCGGACGAAGGTCGTCTGCCGGACGAAGGTCGTCTGCCGGACAAAGGTCGCGGAAATTCCAGTCGACAATCCCGCAGGGGCGCTGGCGTCGCGCCCATACGGAATTTTACATACCACACGTCCCGCATAACGGGAGGGTCTCCCGTTGTGTTTCTCTGCGAGTCCCAAGACCCTATGTCCGTATGGCCTTCGGTCGCAGACCCTTCCCCACTCTAATGAAATATAAATCTCGAATTCCTTGCACGGATGCGATTTCTGGACTATCTTATGCGTCGAATCGGCTTAGTTCACGAAAGCGAGATGAATATACTTTTTACGACATGCGAGGGAGCGCTCACCGGCGCGACGCAATCGACATTCTACCTCGCCGAAGGGCTTTCAAAGAGAGGGCATTCAATCTTCGTCGGATGCCAAAGCGAATCTCTGCTTTATAATATGCTTCACGATTCGAGGGCAAAGCGCGTTGCGATGCCTTTCCGCAGCAAATTCGACATGAAAACGCTCCGAGCTATTCGCGATCTGGTGCGCGAAAATTCTATCGGGATAATCGATGCCCAATCGAGCATCGATCGGTATAACACGATAACCTCAAATCGGTTATATAAACTCGGCGCGAAGGTCGTTCATACGAGAAGGCAGCGTTCGCTGAGCATGGGCGGCGCGATTCAGCGGTCGTTCTACGTCAGAAACACGTCGAGGATAATCGTCGTAAGCCACCAGCTGAAAAGGGCTTTCGTGGATAAGGGCTATCCCGCCGATCATATCGAGGTTATTTACAACGGCATGTCGCCGGGATTTTTCGAGATGGCGGATATGTCGAAAACGGAGGAGCTACGACGACGATTCGATATAGCGGAAAACGAGGTCGTCGTGGGTTGCATTTCTCGGCTGAAGAATCAAGAACAGCTTGTGCGCGCGGCAAAGCACATTCGACCCGACATCTCGATCATGTTCGTCGGTATCGAGAAAGGGATTTTCGACGATCTCGCGAAACGAATCGGGCTTCCGAACCGGATAATCTATGCCGGAATCGTGCCGCGCGAGGAGGTCGTCGATTACTATCGCCTCTTCGATGTCTTTGTCCTGCCCTCGACGATGGATGGGTTCGGCCTCGTGCTTATGGAGGCGGCGGGTCTCGGCGTGCCGGTAATCGGAACGCGCTCGCACGGTATCATCGATGTCCTCGATAACCAGCGCAACGGCCTATGGTTCGAGGACGGCGATGTCGAGGGTCTTGCACGGAAAATCGAGTCGATTATCGAGGATTCGACGATTCGCGAGCGGCTTATCTCGAACGGCCTCGATGCCGCGCATAATATTTTCACAATGAAAAAGACTATCGACAATCATGAGGCGTTTTTTATGCGACTAATGAGGGAGGGGTAGTCGCTCAATAGCATATAACCTGAAATCTGCGTTCTCGTGCATGATAGGCATGTCGAGCCGTCCCTCGCCGCAATCGAGATAATAGTCGATTCTGTAAAGCTCCGATATATTATGTAAATCATCCTTTGAAAGGTTATAGAATCGCGATTCAAGTATTTCGTGAAAACCGAATATTCCAACACCGGCGGGAAGCGATTCACCGCCGCTGCATAGCTTCAGGCGGTCGAACCACTCGATGATATTGTTAGCGGTTTGCGGGGAGTGTTTTAATGAAATGAACATCGTGCGCTCGGCAAGATAATAGAACTCCTCTATCGCAGGTGAGACGAGGAAGACCGCGTCCTTCGGGGTGTTCCAGGATATCCATAGGAGCATATCGCCGAGGTCCTCATCGACCCTTGCATATCGGTATGGTTTCGACCGTGCGGTCGATTTAATTTGGTCGGCGAATTTTACAATGGAGATTGCCGTCGCCATAATCGATAACGCGATACATGTCAAGATTAGGATATTGCGTCGTCTTGTGAATTTTGTCTTTTCGACAATGCGGCTAATTCCCGTGGAGATTGCCAGTCCGATTGCAAACGTGGTAAATACATCTGGGAAGCGGAACCAGTAGAATCTCAATAACGGTATGTTATTCGTGAGAAAGAGGATCGCGCCGATTCCGAAGAAGACGAAACCCATCGATGCAGCGATCAGGAGCAATTTCAGCGGTTTTTCCCTGATGAAAATCGCTCCCGCGACGAGGATTATCGCGCACATGATCGATAGCGGCAGCCAGAGTTCATTCGCCCACGCGGATGGCAGGACGTGATGTGCGACGCGATACAGAACATATATCTCGCCTGCCGTCGATTGGTCCGCGCCGCTAGATGCGGAAATATATTGCACAATCGAGTATATCCCGAAGGCCCCGGCGATTATATATGCGGAGATCGGCTCGATAAAGCGCTTAAATCCGTTTCCAATTATGCTTTTACGATAAACGATTGCCGAAGCCGCAGCGATACAAAAACCGCCGTAGAATCCAACAAGCATATGGAATGAGAATGCCAGTCCTAAAAGCGCTGCTGCCACTTTCGGACGCTTTCGCATCGCGAAATACAGCGCAAACAATATGGAGCAATATGCAAAAGGCTTCGTTTCGAGGCCGCCGATCATCCATTCACCGGCGAACATGGACTGATTCGACAGGAAATAGACGTAGATCGGCACCAGCGCGACGAGCTTGATCTTCAATTCTGCGGCGATCTTCGATACCGCAAAAGCAAAAAGCGCGATAATAATCGATCTTCCGAGTAGGATCAGCGCTGGCAGAGGTATGATTTTCGCGGCTCCGCCGACGATCAGATTGAAAAGCGTTCGATAGCCGATTTCTTGGCTCAGATACCAATCTCCGGCTATCCATGACCGATCGACGAAATGTTTAGCGAAAACGACGACGTCGAACTCGTTGACCGATGGGAATTTATACAACAGCTTCGATATTAAACCGAGTGCGAAAAGGATAGCGAAGACCGCGCCCTTCGAAGGCTGATATCTGTCTTTAAAGATTTTTATCACGGATAGAAATTAATTTTTAAGGAAGATATTGCAATCGCTTTTTTCCCGTTTGCGGATTTTCTTATCCTGCGGGATGGGTTGAAATATAGGCGGAGAATGGTTAATATATTGTATAATGCCGTTTGTCCGACAAGATAAAAAGAATGAGATCGAGTCTCGAATGAAGCTTCTCGGGATACTCGAAGTTGATATCACGGAGAGGTTTATACACGGATCGGGGCGCGGCGGGCAAAAACAGAACAAAACATCGAACTGCGTATATCTGAAACACAAACCCACCGGAATAGAGGTGAAGGTTCAGAAATCGAGATCGCGGGAGGTGAACCGTTTTGTTGCACGGAGGATTCTCTGCGATAAAATCGAGGAATTGCAGACCGGAAAGATATCCGAGCGCGATAAAAAGCGGTTTAAAATTCAAAAACAGAAAGCGCGTCGAAGCCGTCGGGCCAAAGAGAAGATGCTCGAGGCTAAACGTCAGAACGCACAAAAAAAAGCGCTTAGGGAACCGGTAAAATTGGACGAATAGATTTTAAGAATCTTTAACGCAATGCTATCATTAGCATTATTTCTTTCCGCGCTTTCTCGTATTTTTTCGTTGACCTGGCGGGACATTTCCATCGCCCCAACCATTCTTTTCTCCCTTGTCCCATCCGGGTGGGCGGTCTTCGCTGTGTTTTCCATTATTCGAATGATCGCTCTCGACATTTTCGGAGTCGCATTCGCTATTTTCCGCTTTTTTAGCGGAAGAATCCACTTTTTTATGAGCATCGGATTGTTTTTCGGTATTTTTGAACTGCCCGATATCGCTTTCCGAAATATCCGAAGGGTCGCTTCTTTCGAGCGCCTCGTAAATTAATCTCCATGCCTCGGCCTCTTCGGGGGTCATCTGCTGTTCCATAGGTTGTGAAATCTCAATATCGGATATCGTTTCGGTGAGTGGGATTTCCCGCGTGTCGGTTTGCCCGAAGGCGATAGCCAAAAAAAGAGGAAATATTATAAAATGCCGGACTCTCATTTTACCTCCATTGAGAATTGATAATTCTATTTTAAATAATATCGATTTTGGTCAATAGATCAAATTTTTTATAA
>CAYNTG010000116.1:0-5293 GCA_964400105.1 uncultured bacterium | reverse complement strand
GGGGATAATCGGAGAAAATTTTGCCCTAATCGGGCAAAACGATTTGAATTTTGAATGAGATTGCCGCCCCCAAGGCCTGTGGGGTCTAAGGACATCGCAATGGCGATAAGAAACCAGCTATCCCTCAAACATCGAATGAAAAACTCTTCAGAATTGTCATAGCCTCGCGGACATTGTGTGGGTCTTCGACGACGGCGTCGATCATGTCTTCGTCTATGGAATTCGGCAATGCACCGAGGACTATCATTTTTGTTCCTTCACCAAAAGACGAGATTTTTATGAAAGCCTCTTCAGGGTTCTCGATAATCAGCGAGGAACCTATGAAAATAACCGATGGTTTCACACCGTCGCGATTGAATTCCTCGATAGCCGATTCGAACGAAGCGAAGCTCACAACCCGATAATCGCTGCGGTCGAAAGCGATGCGATAGAGCCTTCGGATCGGGGCGTCGTGGTCTATAATCGCCAAAACGGTGTGTCCGACATCGCCCTCCGGCATAGCCGGCAGATAAACGCGGAAGGTCGATCCGATGCCGAGCTCCGTATCGATAAGGATCGTTCCACCGTGCGATTCGATAATTCCATAGGAGATCGACAGGCCGAGGCCGGATCTTTTACCCTTGGGCTTTGTCGAGAAAAACGGCTCGAATATCCTCCTGAGATCATTATCGGCTATTCCGGTCCCAGTGTCGGATATTGCGATCTCGATATAACTCCCCAGTTCGATACCCGAAAATTTGGCGGCATTATTTTCCTCGACCTCCACCGTGGCTGCCTCTATAGTCAGGGTGCCCCCATCGGGCATAGTGTCTATCGCATTGAGCGAGATATTGAAAAGTGTTTGTTGTATCTGAACCGAATCGGCATAAATCGTCGGAAGCATGTGCGATATGCGTGTTCGTAAGGCGATATCTCCATTCGCTCCGGCGCGAAGATAGCGCACGACCTTTTCGATAATCCCATCGATCTCGATCGGTTCGCGGTGAGGAGGTTCCTGCATAGAAAAGGTCATGAGCTGCTTCACCAATCCGGCGGCCCTTTCAGCCGATGCTTCTATGACCTCGAGCATCTCATATCGCGGATCGGATTTATCGGTATTGGATTTTATCAGCGATGCCGCGCCGAGCACGCCGACGAGTATATTGTCGAAATCGTGTGCGATCCCGGCGGCGAGAGTGCCTATGCTCTCGAGCTTTTGTATCTGGACGATCTCCCTTTCGATGTTCCTTTTCTCCTCGACATCCCGGACCACGGCGAGATAGCTGTCGTCGCCCAACGAGATAGCGCTGATCTCCGCCGGAAATTGTTCTCCGTTTTGGCGAACGGCGGTTAGCTCCATAAGGCCTGCGTGTTCTTTATCGTCGAGTTTTCGGAGATGTTTTCCAAAGATACGCGCGTCATTTTTCGTGAACAACTCGAAAACGGCGAGGTTGCGAAGCTCCTTTTCCTCGAAATCCCAAAGCCTACACGCGCTTGGATTTGAATCGATAATATTCCCGAATCGGTCGATAATTAGAAATCCGTCGTTGGCTCGATCGATGAGTCGTCGTTGCTTCTCCTCGGCTGTTCTTAGCTTGCCGAGGTTCTCGGCGAGCCTCGCCACCATCCGGTTGAAATTGGAAGCCAGAACACCTATCTGATCGGGATAATTTGATTCGACCCGCACTGTCAAATCGCCAAAAGCCGCCGCCTGTGCGGCTTTGGATATGGATTTAATCGGCGCCAACGCCTTTTTGAGAATAAAATGAAATAAGATCACGAACGCACCGATAATAATGAAAACAATCAGCAGTGTCGTTATCGAATGCATCACAAGCGGTTTTAATACGCTCTTATATTCGACCTCGGAGACGAGCACGGCGGTGAGTTTTTTGATATATCGACAGTGTCCGATAACGAGCTTGCCACTCCAATCGCGATAGATTCCGGTAAATTTGCCGGATTCGAGCGCCCTGTCGATTCCGGCGGAGAAATTTTCCCGTCGAGAAAAATGTTCATTCTCCGTGAGAACGAATGTGTTCCAGCGATTCACGAGATAATTATGTTCGAGTTTATTCTCTTCGAGATCGAAGGCAATGACCCTCGAAAGTCTCTCGATGCTCAGCCTCGTCGCGAGAACATAAATCGTATCCAAACTCGATGAAACGACCGGCATAGATAGCGTAATGGCGGCATCGTTCAAAAGCGGGCTGAAATACATCGGCTCGATATGCGGACCCGATAGCCCTTTTACAAAATATGACCTGTGATTTCTTATTTTTCCCTCGTTGGCTGGAACGCTGGAAATGGCTATCCGTCCATCCTGTGGCGAAAGAAGGAACACCTCGAGATAATCCGATCGATTCTCGACGAATTCTCCGATATAACGCCGCAATTCATCATCGTTCACATTTAAAGCTCGATCTCCTATAAAATCGGCGAATTCCACGGCACAATTCAATCTATCTGCAAGCCATGTGTCGATATATCTTTCATTGAAAGAGACATTCGCCTTCATCTCGCTTTCGGCGTTAACCCTGAATCTCCTTTTTGCCTGACTGTAATTGTATATACAGATGAATATAATCGGAATGTAGCAGCCCAGCGCGATAAACAACGTCAGGCGAGTGACGAGATCCCTCCGTATGCGGTCTATCATCCTCATATCTTATCTGTTAATAGGGTTGTAGTAGATCTCTTCGATGAACCCGGACGCGTATAAGGAATCGCGGTCTGTTATATAGCCTTCGATAAGTTTATTCCAACGCTCCCTGTCGATCCAGCCGATAGGATTATCGCCCGAACGGATAAAAGGCACGATCTTCTTCATGGACTTTCTTTGGAACGACCTCGATAATCCGGGATGAAAATTCAAAATGGCATCGATGGCGTCCTCGGTATTTTTAATTGCTGTATCCCAACCGTGTAAGGATGCGGAGAGAAATGCGACGACAACCTCCGGTCGGTTCCGCGCGAGTTCGCCATCGACCACGATAATTCCCTCATAATCGTTTATTCCATAATCGAATGCGTAGATGTAATTCGCTTCGATACCCGCCATCTCGATCTCGACCGGCTCGTCCTGAATATATCCCGTCCAAATATCGATTTCGTCGCGGTAAAATCGCGATATGTCATCGACATCTTGCACAAGTATTATATCGTCGATCGAGATATCGCAACTCGAAACCACCCTTTCGATTATAGCGAACCATTCATCGTTTTTACATATGATGCTTTTCCCCTTGAAATCTGCGGGCGATCTAATTTTGCTCTTCTTCTTGGAAATGAAAACCGACGGTTCAATCTGAAAAAGCGCCGCCAAAGCCACGATGTCACGGTTTTGCTGGATAGCTTGAATAAACTTCGTCATTCCCATTACCGCGAAATCCACGGCTCCCGTTGCGAGGCTGCACGGTATATCGTAATCGGGATCGAATGGGAGAATATTTACGTTCAGGTTCAATTTGTCGTAATAGCCGATATTTTTAGCGAGGAAATAACCGGCGAATTCTGCTTCGGGAAACCAATTGGGAATAAAATTGACTTCGGTGACGGACGGCAGTGGAGAGACTAATTTAAATCCACCCGACGATGGCGGCTCTTCTTTTGGATTCGACAGGCAAAGTAAAATAATACATAATAGAATCAGACACGATCCGATCACTATAAGAAAAATCGATGGCCAATGTTTTTTCAAATACCCCCCATCAAAAAGCAATTATTTTCCCTTAGTATAATCCTAGTGATAAGCGACGATCCTTGCAACCAGGATGCAAAATAATGGTGGGTTTTAGTGGTTCCGAGCGTGTTTTTTTGTGAAAATACTTGTCGCCGCGATACCGAATAGAATAACACCGGCAGCCAATGCGCCTATCCATCCCAGCGCGGAGAAGGATGTTACGATAACACCGGCGATGCACACCCCGGCAAGCGCGCAGAAAAACGACATCCAGAAACGAAGGCCGAAGAGGAATGCCGCGAGGCTGCCCGTCCATGCTCCGGTAACCGGCAAAGGGATCGCAACGAACAATATCAATCCCAATTCCTCATATTTTTTGATCGTATCGCTTCTGCGCCTGGTCCGCTCGAAAAGCCATTCGAAAAACCGGTCGAAGATCGGAAGCCTTCGAAGAATTCTCGCAACCGGCCCCAGAAGGAGCAGGATAAATGGCACCGGAATCATATTGCCGATGACACAGAGGATATAGCTGTGCGGTATCGACATATCGAAGAGATGCATCGCCACAGGTATTGCGCCGCGCAGCTCGACGATAGGCAGCATCGCGATTATGATAACGACCAGATCGGGCGGGATTCCCTTGTTTTGGAGCCATGTGGCAATTTGGCCGCCGTGCGATTCGGACGGCTCGCCTTCAACGGAATTTTCCGGTGTCGCGACGGCCCCGATGAGTGTTAGCGCGACGATCGTGAATATCGTTACGGACAGGAGTTTCAAACCAACTTGCTTCATTCCCCTACCCCCTCCGCCGATCGAGGCGCGCCCGCCGGAACGGATATCCGAGCATCAAGCCGATAAATCGCAGCGTCTCGGAGAAAGCGTCGATATTGCTCGGCTGATCGTTATATATCGTTGGAACTGGAACGTATGCAAATTTTGCGCCGAGTCGCGCACCTTCGAGGATAAGCTCCGTTTCTGTCTGGTATCTTTGGATTCTGAGGTCGATCTTTTCGAGCACGGATATCTTGATCAGCCTGAATCCGCACTGTGAATCGCGGATCTTTTCTCCTGTCCAAAGACGAACGAAAAGGCTTGTAATCTTATTTGAAAATCTCCTTGCCGTCGGCATATCGGATATATCGCTCATTCGGTCGCCGATAACTATATCTGCGCCGGTCTCGATCATCTTCTCGATAAAATCTTTGCATATTCCAGGAGGATGCTGAAGATCGGAATCGATCGTCAACGCCGCGTCGTATCCACCGCGAACAGCCTCGGCAAACCCGGCTTTAAGCGCGTTTCCCTTGCCCATATTCGTATCGAATCGGATCGTTCTGACGCCATTTGAATTCGCGATTTCCGATGTCGCGTCAAAACTTCCGTCGTCGATGATAAGGATATCGTCTCGATCGATTGTTTCGGTAAGTCCTTCGATGAGGGTTTCGAGGGTTTTCCCGGCGTTATATGCAGGCGATATCGCGAGAACTTTCACAGGATTCCAAATCGGTTTTACAAAAAAACCCTCGAATCGAGGGTTTTATAAAAAAATGGTCGGGGCGACTGGATTTGAACCAGCGGCCACTTGGCCCCCAGCCAAGTGCGCTACCAGACTGCGCTACGCCCCGATCAATT
>CAYNTG010000115.1:0-5487 GCA_964400105.1 uncultured bacterium | reverse complement strand
TGTTCCCCTTCACAAATGAAAATATGTTTTTCATACATCTTCCTAGTTAACATAAGACGCAGAAATAATAATATCAAGAACTTTCGGTAAACAAATTTATAATTTGCTAATTTATTAAATTGCTGAATGCACCGGCGGCGGGCGCTGGCA
Organism: uncultured bacterium; assembly: GCA_964400105.1. Lineage (GTDB taxonomy): Bacteria > UBP14 > UBA6098 > UBA6098 > UBA6098 > CAYNTG01. The sequence continues at coordinate 5,337 of CAYNTG010000115.1, read as the reverse complement.
CGGGGGATGTCGTGTGACGGGTTGGGATTTTTGCGTCCGAAGGAACCGCAAAAATCGTGACAGCCAAGCGGCAAAAGGTGAAAATTACGATTGCACGGGGTTTCCATGATGAGTATTATTGCTCACTTATGAAATCACTCTGGCAAAAAATACGAAAAATCATCCTCTATCTGCGATTCGAGGAGTTCCTCGCACTTCTGTTTTTCTTCCCATCGGCGGCGATCACGATTCGCGCACATCTCTTTTTCGCCGAGCAAGGACACGTGCCGAAACATATCAGAGGCGATTTCGCCAGAATCTTCGCGGTCGTGGGTCTAATCGTTGCCTATATCCTGTTCAGAAAATGGAACCGGGACGGCAAGATTTACCGCTTTATTCGCGAGATGGCACCGTTCGGCCTCGCCATAGCGATTTACACGAATCTTCACGACACGATACACTTCGTCAATCCGCATGACATCCATTGGACTTTAATTGCAATTGAGGAATGGATTTTCGGATGCCAACCTGTTTTATGGGTGCAAAAATTCTATAATCCGATTCTGACGGAATTCTTCAGCTTCGCATATATGAACTATTTTGTCATACCGATTATTATTCCGTTTTATCTTTATTTCAAGGGGCGTTATAGCGATTATCGAGAAGTGTTACTCGGTATCGTCTTGACCTATTATTTCGGATATGTTCTCTATGTCCTTTTCCCTGCGGCACCACCGAGACTGGTTCTCGTCGATCAATTCACGCGAGATTTTACGGGGTTTTTCTTCGATTCCGCGCAGAGGAGTGTCATTCTCAACGCAGCGAGCAGCCGTGCGGCATTTCCGAGCCTTCACTGTGCAACAACCCTTTTGGCAATGATCTACGCCTTTAAACACACGCGCACCATGTTCTGGGCCTTCCTGCCAATCGCAATAGGTCTGGTGCTCGGCACCGTTTATCTGCGGCACCATTATGTCGTGGACATCATCGCTGGTTTTATGCTGGCGATTTTCGTCTATTTCGTTTCGCCGAAGATCGATAGATGGTGGTGCAAAAAGCGTATAAAAGCCGGAACCGACGACGAGGCCTGCAGCTGGGTCGAGTTTTAACCAACCAACCAACCAACCACAACCAACCTTTTCATAATTACTGGGAGATTTCGCGGAAATCTTTTAGGGCGCTTTTATTCGCCGATTCGACCTTCATCCTTAAAACCTCGATTGCAATAGGAACGAGAGCCGGATCGAACTGGGAATCGCTTCCCTTCTCGATCTGGGCAATCGCCATATCGACGGACAACGCCTTGCGGTATGGCCGATCGGTTCGCATCGCATCCCATGAGTCGCAGATAGCGATTATCCTCGCCCAGAGGTGGATATCTCGATGTTTCAAACCGTCCGGATAGCCCTTGCCGTCCCACCGCTCATGATGGGAGCGTATCCCCTTTTCATATCCCGACAAAAAATGAAGATTCGTTACCAGGTCCGAGCCGATCACCGGATGCTGGCGCATTATACTCCATTCATTATTATCGAGCGGGCCTTCCTTGAGAAGTATCGAGTCTCGAATACCGACCTTTCCGATATCGTGCAAAAGTCCCGTCTCATAAATCGCCTGGACCTCCTCCTCCGACAGCTCGAGCTTCTCCGCGATCCTTCTCGCGTTCATAGCCACACCGAATGAATGCTGCGCCGTATAGGAATCCCGCGCGTCGATCATCTTCGCCATCGAAAAAACCATATTGCGAATCGTGTCCAGATATTGCTTCTGATTCTTCATGAAAACGAAAACGATGAGCAGCAGAAAAATAAACACGGCGGTGAAGAAATAACCCGATTTACAAAAGATAAATGAACCGGCGATGCCCCATATATAAAGCGGTGGAAGGCTTAAAAAATAAGGCTTGAGCTGTTTAAAAAACCCCTTGATATTCTTGACTCCCGCCGCCGAAAGCGTAGCATATATGCAAACCCGATCCACCATCCACAACACGAGTCCGGCGAGGAATGCTGCAAGAATATCGGCGTTGCCGCCACAAAGGCCTGGAAGACCATCGAATACCTCGTAATATAGCCATCCGGCGACGAACAGGCCCATTACACCTATCGAAAGGTGGACCAGCCGTTGGAAAACCATGTCGCCTCGAACCATTACATAAAAAAGCATCCCGGTGAGAAATACCACAGCAGCAAAAGCCGGCCCGAATGACAAAAGCGCGGCAAATCCTATGGCATCGCTGAGCGCCACGATGTTGTTACCGCCAATATCGACAACGAAAAACGAACCGATGACAAAAAGCGCGGTGAAAAAACACAGCGGGATAATATTATTGAAAACCGGATCGTAATCGGCATAGACTCCGAAAAGGATCGCGGCAAGCATGATGGCCGCAGAAAGCAAATAATATCTCGAGCTCTTTTTCTTCATAATCCAATGATATAAAATCTATATTTTTATAAGATATTGTAAATATTCATTAATGCAACAATTTTCGTTGCACCGTTTTCTATGGACGATAAAAAAAATATTGATATATTTAAAAAATGAAAAACAAAGAGGCTCACGATAGGATTTTGTCGTTTAGGGCTGTCGATCGCTTGTTGATAGCCTATTATTTGGTCGTCGGTATCTATATTATAATCGGCGCGGCCTGCGGACGGCTGCAAAATTGGCCTATATTCACCATCCATCATGTTGTAGTTATTATCCTTTTAACAGTATTTATTCCGAGAATTCGCCAAGATGGAAGGAGCGCCACAGCATTCCTTCGGTTATTTTATCCGATCTTGCTTTCCTCGCTTATGTATCGCGAAACGCACGAGATCGACCAGATTCTCTTCTCTCAGCCTATAGACCTTTACTTTGCAGAATGGGACAAAATTCTTTTTAATTGTCAACCGTCAATCGCTTTTGCGACCCGTTTCGGCGGCGCGCTTTTCTCCGAGATAATGCACTTCGGATATTTCTCCTACTTCGGATTCATCGTCCTGTTGCCGCTGCTGTGGTGGTTCAAGCGCCGCCCCGACATGGTCGAACGCCGCGTCTTCGATATGGCATTTACATACTCGATCTTCTCCTTAATCTTCATAATATTGCCGGTTCAAGGCCCGCGAGTTCAGCTTCCGGGAGCGATAGGCATGGCAAGACCGGGATATATTTTCGCGCCATTTTTCGGATGGCTTTTCAAGGCCGCAGGTATCGCCGGAGCCGCGTTTCCGTCGAGTCATTGCGGCATTACTACGGTCGTTTTGGCAAACTGCACGAGGGATTTTCCAAAAATCGCGCCGTTCGCTGCAATTTTTGCGGGAATGCTTTTTTTGGCAACGGTTTATGGGAGATTCCATTACGGCGTAGATGTCATCTATGGAATCGGATTGGGCTTGATATGTTTTATCGTTAGCCCTTATGTATTTAAATCCCTTCAAAGAAAAAACGGTCTCGGTGATAGGGATTACTCTTGACCAAGGGATTTCAATTACTTATATTTATCAAAATATCCTAATTAGGAATTCAACCGGGGGAAATATGAAAAAAACGCTCTCGATCCTTGCGCTAATAAGTCTTGCTGTAAGTGCATTCGCACAATTCGACATCGGAATCAGCCTCGCTTTTCCGAGGGAATTAATAGACCAGTGTAATTCTGCAGCGGTTGCCAGCGGACAGACCTATTTCAATGTCGATTTGACCGACACACTCAATGACGGCTCGTCCATGACGGTCTTCCCGGTCGATAACGCATGGACTCATGCCTCGACCGATGGCGGCGGTTCATGGCTCGCCCCCATCGCGATGACCAATATCGGCGGAACCTATTATGAGGATACATGGCAGTCGAGCCGCACCAACGCCGCCAGCGGAGCGGTGGAGTATTACTTCAAATGCGAAACCGAATCGACATTGACGACGGGGACACCGGACAACGTCCCGACATCGTTTCCGCTGGATGCGAATAAATCAGCGACCATCGGCGATGCCACCGGCGACCAACTTGACGTCGATGGATATTCATATTCTTCGCTGGATATAACGAATTTCCGTGTCAGTTACGATGACACATATTTCTATTTCCGGGTGAACCTCGGCAGCGGCTGGAAAGATATACATGTGGGTCCGTGGTATAGGCCAACAACATATTACCATATTTTGGCCATTCCATTTCTCAATAATGAATCTCCATATCGCGACAGCCTGTTTTTCTGTGCGATACTAACCGATATTGATGTGCTCGGTATAATCGATGTTGACGATGGTATTTACAAATTCTGGTCGGAAGACGAAACCCCGATCAATTATTTCGACAACTACGAACAGATAGCCGAACTAGACTGCAGCCCTACAAATCCCGACGACGATGACGATTTCACAATTCGCGTGCCGATAACCCTTCTCACCTCGAATGGCTGGGGAGCATGGCCGAACGAATCTCATGCTTTCGGCACAGGTTGCGCGACGGTGGGTTTATGGATTATAAATGCCCTGCCGCCTTATTCGGTGGACAACTTCGAATATGTTATCACCGACATTACGAAAACCAGCGGTGTGATATGTCAAACCAACGAATACACGATAGGCACGAACAGCGCGCCGACCCTCGATGCAAGCTCGATTGTCGATTATAACCGCGACACGACGTGGATCGATCTTAGCTGCGAATACACCGATTCCGATGACAATCTTCCGACATCGAGGCAGATCACTATCGACGATGGAACACCGGCAACCTATACAATCGGCACACCCGATCATAGCTACGACGACGGCTCGAATTTCACCCATAGCGAGGTTTTTCGTTGTGAATATATCGATTCGCTCAAGTATAAATGGGATTTCAACGACGGTGCCGGTGTGGTTTCGACTGGTTGGAAATATGCGGTCGTTCCCACGGAGATCGGTATTCAGGTTACTGGCGGCGCCTGGACTGTCGGTGGCGATCTTGGCTCTATGGACACTATCGAGATGACTGCTGGCGATGTTATTACCGTCGTCAATACCGGAAATTGTCCATTGGACTTTGGACTTCAGGCCGATTCGTTGCCGAATTATTGGCAACTGAGCAGCGACCATACAAATCTCGACACGACCGTTATTTACGCGAATTTCACGGATGCGGCGGCTCCGCCGACATTCGCAACCTTCGGCACGGACGACGCGATTGCGAATAGTATTACTTGGTCGGATGGAACCACTTTCGGCGGCGGCGGACAGAGCGTTTCATATTGCATCGACGGCGCGAACTCCGAGAAATTATATCTGGCCTTTGTCGTTCCACAAACTTACAGCGCATACGGATCCCAGCGCCTAAAACTCTTGCTGTGGGCGAGCAATACGCTTCCGTAGAAAATTAATTTGATTTAACTT
>CAYNTG010000114.1:0-5493 GCA_964400105.1 uncultured bacterium | reverse complement strand
CAATAAACATCGCGTCGCCGTAGCTGTAAAATCTATATCGCTCGGCGACGGCGTGCTCGTATGCATGCATTATTTTTTCTCGTCCGGCAAATGCGCTAATCATAACAATGAGAGAGCTTTTAGGCAGGTGAAAATTGGTGACGATAGCTCCGGTGGCCTTGAAATCGAAACCGGGATATATGAAGATATTCGTTTTCTCTGAAGTCGGTTCAAGCGGAAGGTTTTTATGTGCCGCCGATTCGAGCGCCCGGACAGTCGTCGTGCCGACCGCTACGATGCGCCGCTTATCATTAATCGCTTCGTTTATCGAACTGGCCGCTTCGGCACCGATTTCGTAGTATTCGTCGTGCATTTTGTGGTCCCGAATATCCGGCTCGTCGATCCCCTTGAATGTTCCCCATCCAACATGAAGGGTGATCTTCGCAATTTGAATTCCGCGAAGTTCGATTTTCTTTAAAAGTTCCGGCGTAAAATGCAATCCGGCTGTCGGTGCAGCAACGGCACCGCGATTTCGCGCATAGACGGTCTGGTATCGCTCCCTATCGGCGAGTCTATCCGGGCGATCGATATATAGCGGGAGCGGCGTGTGGCCGCATCGTTCCAGATCGGCCCAGAGATCGCCGTGGTGTTTGAGGATCACGATACGCGCTCCATCAGGAAGGCGCTCATCGACCTCGACAGACATGGCTTCCGATACTCGTATTACGGTTCCCGGAGGGAGGCGACGCCCCGGCTTGACGAGGGCCTTCCAGCGGTCGCCCTCTATCCTTTCGAGGAGGAATATCTCGGCTTTTCCGCCGGTTTTCTTGTGTCCGAGTAATCTCGCGGGGAAAACCTTCGTGTCGTTCATGACAAGGATGTCGTCGTGGCGAAGGAGATCGGGCAGTTCGCCAAAAATCCGGTCTTCGAGTGCGCCGGTAGATCTATCGAGGACGAGAAGCCGCGACGAATCGCGCGGCTGTGCCGCTTCTTTTGCGATAAGCTCGCGCGGGAGATCGTAATCGAATGCCGATATGTCGAATTCACCGAACATGGATTGATTATATCGCTCGGATGTTTTTTGTCAATATTATATTCAACGATACAGGAAGTATTAAGAAGGTAATAGGTAATAGGTTAATAGATAATAGGTTAGAGGAAAAACGATGATGGTAGCATAGAAAGGCGGAGTAATGTAGAATGCCCGACCATTCGACTCCGCTCAGGGAACGGAATTGAAAATTTGATTTCGGCGAAAAACGGCTTGACGAAGGAGGTCTCCATTATTAGAATTGGAATGAACATATGTTCGGAACGCGAGGTTATCATGATCGAAGAACTTACCGAAAAACAACGAGACCTGTTGGATAAAATCCGCGAATTCACTGTCGAGGAACGACTTTCGCCGTCGGTTAGGGATTTGGGCGGAAGATTGAAATGGTCGATTTCAACGGTTTTCAAGCAGCTCCGCGAGCTCAGGGACAAGGGATATATCGAACTAAAGGAGAATGTATCACGCGGGATAGTTCTCAAAAAACCGCTCTCCAGAACGGTTTTGGTGCCGATTCTCGGCAGTATCCCGGCAGGCGAACCGGTATTGTCGGAGGAGTTTTACAACGGACATATCGAACTCGATGCCTCGTTTGCGACAGGTGAAGGTCTTTTTGCGTTGAAGGTCGAAGGAGACAGTATGATCGGCGCGAACATCCTCGACGGCGACACCGCAATAATTCGCGCACAGGATGATGCCCAATCTGGCGAAATCGTCGCGGCGCGTATCGACGGCGAGGCGACGCTCAAACGGTTCGTGATTCGTTCCGGCAAACCGATGCTATGCCCAGAGAACGATAAATATCGCCCAATAGAGTTAAGCGAAAATCGCGGCCCGGTGCGTATCCTCGGACAGCTCGTGGCGGTTTTACGCCGATATTGAGCGTTATTAAACATCGATAACGGGTTTGTGGAGAAGAAGATTTTATCATTCGGCGAGGCGGCGCCTTTTCGCTATTACCCATTACCTATCAATCATCGATCTCGACTTGAAATTTCTGAGAAAATCGATAAACTTGGAAATATTAAATGTCTTATCGATCTCGACTTGGATGGTCCGAATTAGATTATGAAGATCGCCGATAAATTTGCTTCATTTGGATTGAAAATTATCGTCCTCTTCGCGCTTTCAGTCGCGACCGTTCTATATCCACAGGCCGCACCGTTTTCGATCAGCGTCACGGTGAATTTTATCGAGATGAACATCGAAAACGTGACCGGCGGCGAATATACCTCATGGTGGGTCTTCGATGTTTCTCCCGGAGACACCGGCGCTATGGTCACTTCCGATATCGTTAAGTTTATAAACGGCAGCAACATAGCGATGGATCTTTTTTCCGAGGTATGGGACGATCCGGATTCGACAACCATCGATACCCTATGGCCGATCTGGACTACCTCGACGGTCGGCGCGGTCGATACATTCGGTTTCCGTTGGGCGAGCTATCCATCGCTTCCCAGCGCACCCGATATATCAGAATCGCGGGTGATTCTATCGACTTCGAGCATCGTCGAAGCCGACATTCCGGCCCGTGAAGACAGATTTCTCTATGCATGGCTTCTGCTTCCTACCGACGGGATCGTCGGCGAGCGTCATCGTCTTCTTTCGAGGATAACGATTTCGCCGGCAATTACGCCCGGAATTTGAACAAGGGTTTGCGGCCCATTATTGAGCGCATTGTATAATTTATTAAGCTCTGTTAATATCTATTAACTTTAATGAATTAGCATGTTGTGTAACAATGTATTATAGCAAATACTTAAAGCTTTATGTTATATCATTTCGGGCAAGCGTAGCTCAACCGTATCCAAATTGTGCTCTATTGTATTCTATTCTCTTCTATTCTACTCTATTCTCTAGATTAAACTAGATTAGAATAGAAGAGAGAAGATAGATAGTGGTTTTGTGGGAAAAAAGGGTGTGAATCACAAAAGAATTATTGCGAAAACCGCAAAAGTCGATAAAATATTATCGAGAATCAAACGAAAGGGCCTAAAATGAAGTATCTTCCGATTATAATTATCATCCTGATTTTGGGCGTCGCCGCGCTCGCGCAGGAGAGTTTTACCATCACGGTAACGGTTAACTACATCGATTTCTCGCTCCGAAAAGCCGACGACAGCGCACCTTACGACTCATGGGAAATCGGCAACCTCGATGCCGATGAGACGACGGAAATGAGCGTTTCGACCTCCGGCACGCACATACTCGTGGATAACCAGAGCAATGTGGCTCTCGATTTCGATGCATACAGCACATCCGCCACTCCGACATCGTGCGAATTCGGCACTGCGACGGCATGGTCTCCCGGCGCGGCGTCAGGAGCGGATATATATCTGCTCGAGATGGGAAAGGGAACCGTTTCGGCGGTTCCGGATGTCGCGGATTATCATACCATGGACGGCGGCGACCTGACCGGTTCAAACAATTTTTACTCGGCAATTGCCGGTGATGCGTTCAGGCTTTATTCCAAGCTCACCGCACCGACGACGGTCTCCGACGGGTGCGAGCACTCTATCACGGTTTATGTCGTAGCGACAACTCCATGAAGCATCGGTTCCAACAAAGATCGATCCTCGCAGTGCTTATTATTATTGCGGCGGCTTTTGCATTCGAGATAAGCCCGGTGGCGCTTACATTGCAGGATGTCCCGGTCGGCAAGATTTTTTATATAGAAACGCCGCTTTCGATCCAACTCGGCGATGGTGAATCCCTTAGCGGCTTTGTGATTTCGTCGGTTTTGCCGAAAAAGAGCGAGATGATCGATGGCTACGAGGCGATCCCGGACACGGCATTTTTCGGGGTAGAGTGCGATAGGCCGGTATTCATCGGGGATAGCGATTCATCGACATTCCGGCTTTTCACGAGGATACCGGACGATCCGCGTATGTTCAATAGACGATTTTTGGTAAAACTTCGCGTCTCTCCCATCGGGAAAAGTGGCGAATTTCTCGAGTATGCGGCGACCGGCTTTTATCCGATCGAGACGGAAGCGAACCGATTCATGCAGCCGGACGCATTTCCCATCGCTATCGCGCCATCGAATATCGATCTCGACGAAAACGGCGACGGAGTTATCGCGATCTTCAATAACGACACCGTATCGCATTTCGTAATATGCTATCCCGCCGTGCCCGATATCGATCCGAAAAACCTTAACGCCGCGGTGAGGCTTACCCCCGGATGCCGGATCGGCGATCCGGTGCAGTTCGTTCCGTCTGAAAGCAGCTTTGTTATCGAACCTGGAGGCAAATTCGACCTCGGAATCTCGATGCCGAACGAGGAGTATCGAAACTCCGTCGGGCAGCGCGTTGAGGTTTTCCTTTGGATAAAAGACCCTTCGATACCCGAAAACACTCAGTTTGCGCGGATGCGATGGTCCCCTTAGCGCCGATAATATTAAGCTCATCGCAACTTTTTTCATTTGACAATTCGGGATGTTTTATCTTAATTGGCTTTATGGTTACGGATTTGATGTATTGAATTTTTAAGGAGGAAAAATGGCGAGGAAAATTCTGTTATTGGCGACAATCGTTTTCGTTGGGGCATTAATTGGTCAGGTGACGGCTACTAAAGTCGTTATCGCGTCGGAAGATACGATAATCACACACAGGATAGACGAGATCGAAGCTCTCGATGAGGAGAAGATCGAGGAAGCCATCGAGAAGACGATCGACGAGGCGCTCGCCGACATCGATATCGATCTGGATTCGAACGCAAAAGTGATTCGAGTGATACATCGTCAGGTTCGAGATGCTATGGACGAGGCCTTTGACATCGATAAAATTCCACCGGGTGCGCGTGGATTTTATCATCCGATTATGAAAAACGATTTCGGCAACTCGTGGCATCAGACGGCGATTTTATTTGCCGTGATAATCTTTCTCGGCTGGAAAGTTATCTTTTTCATAATGTGGATAATTTCGCTGTGCGTCATCGGCCGTGGGTTCACCAAAATTGCTAGATCGAATGAGCGTGAAAAGGAAAAATAGGTTAGATCTGATTGTCTTCGCGGCGTTCGCAGTTGCTGGATTGCTGTTCTCTGTCGGGCTTTATTTAGTTTCTCCTCCTCGCGGTGAGGGTTTAATAGCCACGGCGATCCATCTTCTTACGCCGATGGCGCTTATGGGTTTGATCGGCATTCTTTTGGCGAGGCCGATTATATCGAAGGTGCGTTCGAGCGCGTTTGGATATTCGCTTTTCACACTGTTGGGCGGCGTGGCTGGCTTTTTTATAATCTCCATTCTCGATTATGGCGAATTATCTGCGGAGGCTTATTACCTCGCCATTTGGGTTGGATTCACCTTAGGAGTCACGATTCGATTTTCAATCGACGGTGGTAAATAAAGGCCGATCCGGTGATTGAGATTGAATAATGCGCCGTCCCGGGTCGTCGTAGGCAGCGATTTTAGATTGGCAATGCCCGCTGATGAGGCCGATCAGGTGATTGAGATTTTTTGGGT
>CAYNTG010000113.1:0-5755 GCA_964400105.1 uncultured bacterium | reverse complement strand
TAGATAATGTGTCAACTATATTAATTAAAATAGACCCATTTAATGCAACGCACCCACTAATTTCTAAATACATATAATATGTTACGTAATCCACGAATTAGATAAGGCTTGCAAGATTTGACCTATTCTATATATTAGATGAATAGGTCATCCGGGAAACCGGAGGTGTGAAAATTGCTATATCAAAACAAGAAGCGGTAAATCGGAGTCGGATGGATAAAGATATGAATAACAATCAAAATAACGGCACAGAGGTTAAACATCGACCGGATTATTATATCGTCCAGTTCAAAAATGATAGGGTCGATTACTTCATCGACAGGAATCATCTGAACCTTCGGCCAAAAGATTGGGTTCTTGTTCAAGCCGAACGCGGGCGCGATCTGGGGATGGTAAAATCTACCATCACTCAAGAAGCTATGGAAAAATCGCAGCGGAAATACCCGCTCGAGATATTACATAAGGCGAGACCCGAAGAGTCGGAGCAGCTCGAGAAAAACCGTTGCAGCGAGGAGGAGGCTATCGAAACATGCCGTCGTTTCGTCGAATTTCGCGGTATGGAAATGAAGCTCGTCGATGTGGAATTCCAATTCGACGGCAACAAAATGACATTCTATTTCACCGCAGATCATCGGATCGATTTCCGTGAGTTGGTCAAGGACCTCGCTTCCGCATATCGAACACGCATAGAACTTCGTCAAATCGGCGTCAGGGACGAGACGAAAAAGATGGGTGGCATAGGTCAATGCGGCCTCGAGCTTTGTTGCTCGCGGTGGCTCAAGCAGTTTAGTCCAATCTCCACACAATATGCACGCGACCAAAACCTTGCCGTAAATCCTGGAAAGCTGTCCGGGCCTTGTGGAAGGCTGTTTTGCTGTTTGGACTACGAGGAAAATTTTTACGAAGAGATTCGTAAAAATTTCCCGAAAATCGATGAAAGGGTTACCGACGGCGACGGTCGTTTCACCGTCTGCAAGATCGATCCATTCAAAATGAACATAACTATTCGCAACGTCGAAAATGACAATATCGAGGAGATCTCTCAGGAAGAATTCAACCGCCGATTCAAAAAACGCGATAAGAATTGGCTCAATAAATGGCTGCCGGATAATACTCAGGAAAAGAAATAATGAAAAAGCTAACGATAATCATTCCGATCCTGGCGCTCGTTTTAACCTCTTTCGCTCAGAAAATCCTCATTCCGATGGACCTCTCTCAAACAGATCATCTTAAGGCGTATGGTGTTACATTTGCCTCACTTATAGAAGGAATAAATATCGAATGGCTGCTGAATTATCGCGGCGGAAGCTTTCTCGCGCCGGGGGATGATGATATTGCCGCGCTCTGTCGTCTTCGCGGTGTCTCATTTGAAACGGTCGATGGCGGTCAAATCGCCGAAATTTATGCGACAATAGAGGACAATAACATGGAGGTCGTTCTTCTCGAAAAGGCTCCGAAAATCGCGATTTACACGCCCCCGAACAAGGAGCCGTGGGACGATGCCGTTACTTTGGCACTCACATATGCCGAGGTGCCATACGAGACGATTTGGGACAAAGAGGTTTTGGCGGGAAAGCTCGATGATTACGACTGGGTTCACCTTCATCACGAGGATTTCACGGGGCAGTTCGGAAAATTTTACGCGAATTACCGCAACGCCTTGTGGTATAAGCAGGATGTTGCCGCCAATCAACAGATGGCCCGCGATATGGGTTTCTCCAAGGTCAGCGACCTCAAACTCGCCGTGGCTTTAAAGCTCCGCGATTATGTCGCGGGCGGAAAATTCCTTTTCGCGATGTGCAGCGCCACCGATACATGGGACATCGCGTTTTCCGCTCGAAATGTAGATATAGTTCCAGCCGAGTTCGACGGCGATCCGATCGATCCCAACGCACAGGATAAGCTCGACTTCGATCAATGCCTGGCATTCGAGAATTTTACATTAGAAGAAAATCCGCTGATCTATGAACACTCGAATATCGATGTCAAACCGGACGGCGCATCGGTTAGATTCGGCTCGGAGGCCAACTACTTTACCCTATTCGATTTCTCCGCAAAGTTCGATCCGGTCCCAACTATGCTCGTCCAGAACCATGTGAACATCATCAAGGATTTCCTCGGCCAGAATTCGGCATATAACGCCGATGTCGTCAAAGCCGGCGTGGTCGTGCTCGGTTCTTACGAGAACAAACCGATCCACAAATACATCCACGGCAATTACGGCCGCGGAACATGGACTTTTCTCGCCGGACACGATCCGGAGGATTATGCCCATTATATCGGCGACCCGCCGACCGACCTTAATCTGCACAAACATTCCCCCGGTTATCGGTTGATTCTCAATAATATCCTATTCCCGGCGGCGCAGAAAAAGGAGCATAAGACCTGATGTGGTCGAAACCTCATTTTAAAGGGCTTTTTGTCCCGGTCATAACGCTTTTGTTGGCCGCAGGGATCGCCTTCCCAATCGAAACGATTCGAGATCACGAAATCGGGATCGTCGATCCGGCGGAGGTTATTACGTGCTTTTCCAGCTCGGAAAATTGCAGGGAATTAATCATAAACGAGATCGAAAATGCGGAAAAAAGCATCGACGCGGCGGTCTATTCCTTCACGAATCTGGAGCTTTCGAAAGCCTTGATCGATGCGCATTCGCGGGGAGTGAAAATTCGATTTATCACCGATAACCTTCAATCCAAGGGCCGATACAGCAAATCGCAGTTCCTCGTCGATAGCGGCATTCCGGTCCGTTTGGACGGCAACGACGGATATATGCACCATAAATTCGCCGTTTTCGACGGGAAATCGGTGATCTTTGGGAGCTATAACTGGTCGAATTCCGCAGAAACACGCAACGACGAGAACCTCGTCTTGATTCGGAACGAAGACTTCGCACGGGATTTCGAGGGCGAGTTCGAGAGCATGTGGAATAGGTATAAATGATGCAGATCGGCGCGAAGGGAACACCGGCATTTCGTTGGCATCCGACGCATCTGAGCATCGGGCCTTTCCTGCTGTGGGCAATAGGTATTTCGACGCTTCTTCTTGTCAGGATAATCGTTCGGACGCCTCAGGAATACGCGAGCACCGTAAATTTTATCCTTCCTCTCATAGATTTTGCCTATATTATTGGAGCGGTGTTCGCCGTCCTGCAATCCGGCGGCAAGATTTCAGACCTCGGAATAACGCACCGATACGGCCCATTGGCGCTGGCGATCGGGTTGCTCGTCAGCTTCGCTATAATGGGTTTCCGTTCTCTCGATTCGCGTTTTGCCGGAAATATACAAACAACTGCGGAACCAATCGTTACAATAGTATTTATCCTCTCCGGGGCTTTTCACGTCTTCGCCGAGGAGGTCCTTTTCAGGGGATATTTTGTTGGCCGCTTATCGAAGGATTTCGGTTGGGTTCCGGCTATCATCATATCCGGGATAGCATACGGCCTCGCGCCGTTCGCATTCCTCGGCGCCGATCCGCTTTCGATCCAACAGATCGCCGAAATCGGAGTTTTCTTCAAAACGGTTTTCCCGGCAGTAACTATCCTCGGGATATTCCTGGCTTTCGTGTATCGAGCTTCGGGCACGCTCGTAACAACATGGTTCGGCGTGACGCTATCTATCTGGGCATTGGGTTTTATCAAGGGCGGATTTGGCGTAAATCCTTCATTCCCGATTTTCGCCCTTTTCGGCTATATCGCACTGATCATTGCGATTATTTGGTTAATAATAGTAATTATGCAACACTTCGGCCATAAGCCGTTGAATATAGAGGATATAAAACATATTGTCGATTAAGGAGGCATCATGTACAAAAGGTTAACGCTTTGTTTTGTATGTTTAATCGCATTCATTTCGATTTCTCTCGGAAGCGGCGAATGCGTTCGTGTCGAACCTGTTACATTCGGTTCGGAGAAATGCGAGGCCGTCGAAATGACGGCGGCTCCATTCGATCACACCGAGCCGTTCGACTATGAATACGACGACGGTTTAGGGGGGTTATCCCTATCATCTCCAGTCGCCGATCTCTGCGAGGCGCTCAGAATTCAAGCTGAACATGCCTGCTCGGTTACATCCGTAGAGTTCTATGTCGTCCGCGGCGGCTCACTCGAGATTCATATATGGGATGTCGATACGCTTCGATTTCCGGCAAGCCACGAGCTGATTACTCCGTTCATCGAGGAAATAGACTCGTCCGGCTACGGTGGATGGGAGGAGATCATGCTCCCATCGCCGATCTATCTTCCGCCGTTAGGCGAGTGCGTCGTAGGCCGGAAGATAATCGAGCCGTTTCGGCCAGTCGTTTATCTCAGCCGAATGGAGGATATCGAGGAGCGCAGCTTCCTTTACATTCCATCTTCTCACCAATGGCTGCGGCCCAATTATGCCGACACCACCAGAAGTTGGAACGTTACGTATCTTATTCGCGCACACGGATGGTATTACTATGTCCCAGACGAGTATATCTTCGAACTGGATACGAGCATCGTAACATCGACCAACCGGGGAGTTGCGCTGTGTGACTGTGACGGCGATCTCGATGCAGATTTGGCGACCGGCAGCCAGCTATACCGCAACGATTCAGGGACATACAATTTGGTAACCGGAACGGGAATTTCCGGAATTGGATATCCATTCTGGGGAGATTTTGACCTCAATGGAAAGCCGGATATATTCTTCTGCGCCGATTCCACCTTGGACAAGCTTTATGCCAACGGCGGCTCGGGATCCTTCTATCACGATGTAACAACGCCCGCCGGTGGGATGTCGAATCCATACAACACCGAGGCGGCGGCATGGCTCGATTATGATAAAGACGGCGACCTCGATATATACGTTGCGAATTCGTCCACCTTCGATCCGGCCGATTCGAGCTGGACATATTACCACGATCTTTTCTACCGCAACGAGGGAGCTTATTTCACGGAATACACAGATGCTGCGGGAATCGGTTACGCAGTTTCCTCCGCAACGGAGGGTAAGGCTATCGCCCTCGGAGATTGGAACTGCGACGGATGGACGGATATCTATGTTTCCAATGGAAACAATTTTCCAAATTATCTCTGGAAGAACAGAGGGGACGGCATGTTCGATGAGGTTGCGTATCTCTATGGAGTGGATGGCGTTAACGAGGGCGGCGGAATCTACGGTCATTCGATGGGCGCATGTTTCGGCGATATCGACAACGACGGCGATCCGGACCTCTTCGTGGCAAGCGAAGCCTATGCCTTTGGATATTCGACCGCCGACCGGTCGATGCTCTATGTCAATCAGGGAACGCCGTATTTCTACATGATAGACGAGCGTGCGATTCGCGGAATCGAAGACCACACGTCGCTTTCGGTGCCATTATTTATCGATTACGACAACGACGGTTGGCTCGACATCTTCGTCACCTCGATGAAACCGGGGTGCTATTCGATTATGTATCACAACGACGGCGACGGAACTTTCACGAACGTCACGGAGGAATCCGGACTCAGTATAAACGGCGCATCATCGGCGTCCTTTGCGGATATCGATCTCGACGGATATATAGATTTAATCGTGGAATCCGGCAACTCGAAGCTGATTTACAAGAATAATATGGACTATTTCTCCGGCACGAGTAATAACTGGGTCAGGTTCTACTGCGAGGGCAACGACGGAAACAAGCTCGGTATCGGCACGCGGATCGATCTATTCGCCGGAGGAATACACCAGATGCGCGAGATCGGTTCGCAATACGGCGGACTGCACTCCCAATCCGAACCGGTCGC
>CAYNTG010000112.1:0-5984 GCA_964400105.1 uncultured bacterium | reverse complement strand
GCAAATCTGCAGTCGGTGGGCTTATTCGTGTTACTCCCATTCATATCTCGAAATCCGCCTTTCCTCCAGCAATCTTTTATGCCTCACTAATACGAACTTTATAATTATACCGCTTTTTTGAGATAACGCAATAATTTATTCCCGGAACTCACGGCGCCGTCCACGTTCACGCCATGATCGCATAGGAGCGGAATATAAAAACCAATTGAAATCGGCGCAACCAAACGCAATCTCAAATTACGTAAAACACCCAAATTGAAATTTTGGCAACGGAGTTATTTCGAGCATGTAATTCGTTCAGATGTAGATTTAAATGCGATTCACCGATATATTATCGATAACCCGGTGAATTTGAAAAGGGATGATTTTTTTAACCGGTTGCTATTGTGAGGTTCATATGAAAAAAAGTATTATAATCGCCGTTCTAATTTGCGTTTGTAGCACGATGGCAACGCCGTTTTGGGATGCCGAGACTCATCGCGAGGCGAGAAGGCGGATCGAGGATTTGCAGTCGCAGGCAAGTTTTCGGCCAAGTTCTCCCGAGGAAATGCCAACGTGGCAAGCATATCCGAGATTCTCATATCCGCACGAGTTGGTCGAGCTGGTAAAATTTTGGGATACATGGCAGCTTCTGGATATCGACAGCGCGGAGCACGGTGGGATTATCGAGGCGGAAAGCGGCGAGCTTCGCGATGTTATCCAAACCGACAACACGCAGGAGGTCGTCTGGGACTGGGCGTTTTACACGAACCGCTCCGGCGACTCGACATATCTGGAAAACATCGACACGGCGTGGGTTTATCTGTCGAACTATCCTGCGTATTTCGAGGAAATAAGCGATCTTGGCAGCGGCCATACTTCCTATTATTACCGCGTGTGGAACTCCGCGCTGGGTTTGCTTATGGTTCAGGGTTTGCGCGATTTTCTCGGCGAAGATTATTCGGGCTACGAGGATTCATGCTGGGCGGTAATCCGCGACCACCGTCTTCCGCTGGATACGCCGTGGCCGGAGATCGACGGCCTTCATGCGCTGGTGAGTGCTTTCGCAGCGGGGGCGTTGTATCAGTGGAGTTTGGATTATACCTGTATCGAGTATGGCGACACGGCGATGTCCATCGCGCGCGATGTTCAAGAATGGATCGACCGCGACACGGCGGCGCATATGGAGTATATCGATTGGGCGATGTCCGGCGGCACGATTTTGTGGGGGCTGATGAACTCGGTTTTCACGGCGATGCCGGATTCGCTCGATGCTTGGCTCGCGGTTTATGGGCCGTTCATCCCCGACGGCGCACCGATCCCGACCGATTACGATCCGCTGGTCTGGGACAATAGCTGGAATATCTGGTATGCCAACGGCTTCCGCGCGCTCTGGAATGCAACCGGCGATTCGGTCTGGTTCGATAAGTATCGCAACATCCTCGACGCTCTGCTTATTCAGGACCGCGACGGCGACGGCGGAATTCCGGCCTCGCTACGAGGCCCGGACACCGAGGACATGACATGGATAAGCGCATATCTTCTGCTTTATGCCATGGATTGGGTGATCGATTCGCTTCCGGCGGTGGATGTCGGCGCGCTCAACCCGAAGGTTATTATGCCGATGGGCTTTGCCACCGCAGATGACACGGTTTATGTCGTCGCGCAAGTGGCCTCTTTCGGCAACGGCATCGCGGGCGATATCGATTTCATGATAAGCTACGACCGGGGAATACTGCTCGATACGACCGTTTTTCTCGGTTGGGGCGAGGTCTTTCCGCTCGATACATTCGCGATAGTTCCCGGCACGGAAGGGGTTCATGTTATAGGTGTAACGACTTACATGTCCGACGCCGACGACTGGAACGACACCGCGCGCGTGGAATTCGAGGCGACGCCGGTGCGGAGCATTCCTGGTTCGATCTTCAGTCCTGAAACCGGTGGCGATCATAAAGGTGTGGTTTCTGAAGTGAAATTCTTTTATTTGGGCGAAGATACATCCTTTTTCTATAAATCCGACTCGTCCGATCCTTACTGGACGGATAATTTCGGGACGACATTGCCGTGCTTGAGTTTCCGGGTCGAAGTCGAACCGGTATTCCCCTATGTTCCGGCGGTTATCGAGACTTTCACCGTGTTCGCCGACAGCGCGAATTTCCTTTCCGTGCCGGTCTATTGTGCCGATTTGCTTTTGGTCGATGACGACCGGGGCGAGAATTACGAGGATTATTATACAAGCTCGCTCGACTCTATCGGCGTGACATATCGCGTGTGGGATCGCGACGCGGACGGCGCGCTCGAAGTGAGGGTTTTCTCGTGGATGCGCAAGAGCACCATCCTCTGGTTCACCGGCGACGATTCGGTTACAACGCTCGATTCGGCGGATCTTTGCGCCCTCGACACAGCCGTTTGCAACGGCGGCAATGTCATTTTGACCGGACAGGGGATATGCGAGGATTTGGCCGGCGTGGCGGAGTTCGATTCACTGGTCAAGTGCCACTGGCTCGGCGGCGACGGCGGCCCGATTCTCGAAGGCGTCGTTGGAGATACCATCTCCGGTGGCTTCGGGAGTATCGTTACATTCGGAAGTAGCGGCGGTGCGGGCAACCAGACAAACCGCGATCGGCTGATGCCGATTGCGCCCGCTATCGGTTTTATCTCCTACGGCGACGGCTCGTTCGCGGGCGTCCGTTGCGAGTATCCCGGAGATACAATGAGAACCGGCAATATCGTGTTTCTCGGTTTCGGTTTGGAGGGGATAAGCCATCCGGGCGCAAGCCCGTCTTATTCGGGCAGGCCGGAGGTTTTGCAGGCGATTCTTCGCTGGTTCGACCCGACGTTCGACATCGACGAGCAACCCATCGCGGATAAACCGGAGGTCTTTGCAATCTCCGCCTATCCCAATCCGTTCAATTCGGCCTGCCGTATTTCCGTAGGGGAGGGTCTCAGACCCTCCCGTGTCGAGATATTCGACATAAATGGCCGGATGGTCGCGCAATTGCCCTCACCCTCGGTCCCTCTCCCAGCGGGAGAGGGAGGGAATTCCTTCTCCCTTTGGGAGAAGGTGTCCGAAGGACGGATGAGGGCCGAATTCACATGGCAACCGGAAAAATCAATCGGCAGCGGCATCTATCTCGTCCGCGCGAAGGTGAGCGGAGAATCGGTTACGAAGAGGGTCGTGTATCTGAAGTGAGAAAAAGTATTGTAATCGCGTTAATGATATTGCTGCTTTCCGCCGTTTTCGCGGGGGGCGAGGGCGTATGGCTGAGTTCGACAGCCGCATGTCTCAGCCTGACGGATTTATCTATCAACGAATTTCTGGCTGTGAACAACTCGGTTATCGAAGACGAATTCGGCGACAACGACGATTGGATCGAAATCTATAATACGGGCCTCGAACCGGTATATCTGGCCGGAATGTATATCACAGACGAACTCACCGAACCGGATAAATGGCAAATCCCATCCACCGATTCCGCCACGACAATTATTCAACCCGATTCGTTTCTAATCTTATGGGCGGACGGCGAGCCGGAGCAGGGCGTTCTGCACCTCGATTTCAAGCTTTCCGGCGACGGCGAACAAATCATAATATTCACACCCGATTTGACCACGCTCATCGATTCGATAACCTTCGCGGAGCAAGAGCCGGATATTTCCTGCGGCCGCCAACCTGACGGCGCAAGCGGCCTGTTTTTCTTTTTGGAGCCCACGCCTGGTTCGTCGAATACCACTCCGGGAATGTCCGGGATTTGCCCTGAGCCGCTCGTGTCGATTCCGCCGGGCTTTTATTCCGATTCCGCTGTCGTCGGGCTTAGCGTCGGATCGACCGGTTTCGAAATCCATTACACTCTGGACGGTTCCGATCCGACGATTTCCTCGGTCACATATGTTTCGCCGATCAACATGACCGATACAACTCCGTTGAGAGCAAAAACATTTCGCGACGGCTATATCCCGAGCCGGATTCAGACATTCACTTATATTATCGGTGAGTTTTTCAACTTGCCGACGATGTCTTTAGTAACAAGCCCGGATAATTTTTGGGGCACTTATGGAATTTACGACCATCGATTCGAGGATTGGGAAAAACCTGTCCATATCGAGTATTTCGAGGACGATTGCACTATGCAATTCACTTTGGATGGCGGCATAAAAATCCACGCCCCGGACGCGAGGCCACAGCAGTCATTGCGGCTTTACGCCCGCTCCGAATACGGAACGAAAGAAATCGAGTATCGCATTTTCGAGGACAAGGATATCGACACTTTCAAGCGCCTCGTTCTTCGCAACGGCGGCAACGACGGTCTTCAACTAAGCAAATCGCATATCCGCGACGCTTTTCTAAGCATTGTGTTCAGGCAAACTAATCCCGCAAACCCGATGTCATCATATAAACCCGTCCATGTCTTTCTAAATGGCGAATACTGGGGAATATACAATCTCCGTGAACGGCAGGATAGATTTTACATCGAGTCCAATTTCGATTATGACGACGAAATCGATTTCCTCGAGCGAGATGCCCACGAATCCGGTACGCGCCACGCTATCGAGGGCGATTGGGAAGCCTTCGATTCGCTTCACGATTTCGTCGATACGATGGAGTTGATCATCGACACAAATTATGCCTATGTCAAAACGCGGATGGATGTTAAAAATTTCGCCGAATACTGGATTTTCGAGGTATTCGCTGGCAATCGAGATTGGCTGAGCAATAACGTCCGGTTTTGGCGACCGCGAACAAGCGAGGGAATCTGGCGATGGATTCTCTGGGATGTTGAATACGGCCTCGGTTGTTTCTATCCGTTCTATGATCACGGTTTCCCGGATTGGGACTGTCTTGGATGGTCAACACGCCCCGGCGGCGGCTGGTCGGGGACGGGCGACAACACCGTAATCATTCGAAATCTCCTCGAAAACGATGAGTTCGAGTATTATTTCATAATACGTTTCGCGGACTTGCTCAACACCAATCTAAAACAGTCATATACCGTCCCGATAATCGATTCGCTGCAAAATAACTTGCTATCCGACGTCTATATGCAAATCGATAGATGGGGAAGCTCACTCGCCCAGTGGAATCAAAAAGTCCAGGAGCTACGAAACTACGTGACCGACAGGCCTTTCTACCTGAGGCAGCACATAATAACGAAATTTGAATTGGATACGCTTCTAACACTCGATCTCGACGTCGATCCGCCTGGCGCGGGTGTTATCGATTTAAATACGCTTTCGTTGAATAGCTTTCCGTGGGATGGGATTTACTTCACCTACGTTCCTCTCGAATTGAGTGCAATCCCGGCCGAGGGCTACAGATTTGTCGAGTGGGAAGGATTAAGCGGCGCTTCCAGCGGCGAGGTTTTGCTTGCTCGCGGTTCGGTATGGAAATATCTCGATAACGGCTCGGATATGGTAACATCGTGGTATTCGCCGTTGTTCGACGATTCGGGATGGTCGTCGGGCAACGCTCAGCTCGGTTACGGCGACGGCGACGAGGCAACGGTTGTCGGTTACGGCCCCGACCCGGACAATAGATACGTCACGACCTATTTTAGGACGACTATTTCTTTGAGCGACTCTGCCGAATATTACGAATTGCACTTATCGCTTCTCAGAGACGACGGCGCGGTAGTTTATCTAAACGGCTACGAAGTCGCGAGATCGAACATGCCCGCGGGCGCAATCGATTATACGACGCTGGCAAGCACACCGGTTACCTACGACGACGAGAGTGCTTTTTTCTCGTTCCCGGTTGATACGAGCTATCTCGTCGCCGGGACGAACGTCCTTGCAGCGGAAATCCACCAAAGCGCCCTAAACAGCACGGATATCAGCTTCGATTTGGAATTGACCGGCGCACGAGCGCTTGAAATCGGCGATACCTCTTCGATTGTAATCGTGCCGACGGGCGACCTCGATTTAACCGCGCATTTCGAGTTAGATATATTCGTGACCGAGTCGAAAGCGATGCCCCGTGAATACGCGATGCTTCATTGCTATCCCAA
>CAYNTG010000111.1:0-6047 GCA_964400105.1 uncultured bacterium | reverse complement strand
ATAAAATCGGTGCCCTTTTTTTCGATGTAGAGGTCGTTGTCTCGAACCGCCGCTACGCGCTTAACCGCCTCTGTTTTTTAAGGTATAATGACTATCAATGACAAAGATATATATATCATATCCTCGCAGTTTGTGCCAGCCGTAAAAGTTATCATATTCAACTAAAAGTCCTTCTTTTGTTAAAGTGTCGGTTAAACTGTGAAAAAGAGATCCACAAATTATTACAGTGGAAGGACCTGGATTATCCGTGGTGTATTTGACTATAGCTATCTTCCCGTCGAGGTCTGTGAGAATTGCTCCAATAAGGCCGATTCGCCTTCGCCAGCTCAAACAAATCAATATATTTTTCCTGTTCTTTTAGACACAATCACCCCTTATACTATAAAACAGTGGGGTTACCATGTCCAATTACCGGACAAAAAACAAAATTTTTAGCCTTGACATCAGATATTACTACCTCTATTCTTTAGACGTTTCTTGAGCCTCAAAATTCGACACAATATATAGGAGGAATCATGGCACATAGAATTACGGACGATTGCATTTCTTGCGGGGCCTGCGAAGCTGTATGTCCGGTTGATGCTATCAGTGAGGGCGAAGACACTTATGTGATCGACCCAAATCTTTGCACCGATTGCGGTGCGTGCGCGCAGGTTTGTCCAGTCGATGCTATCCTTGCAAAATAGCTTCTAACATATATCAATCACGAAGGTCGGGTTTTGCCCGGCCTTTTTTTATCTAAATGGCCGAACCCGAACTACTATCGTGTCCGATGCGGAAAGGCCGCCGCTATCCGTCGCGGTAAGAACGATCTTGTGCCTTCCCATCGACGATAGATTTGTCGTGAAGAAGAACCCGGTGCCGATCACGCCATCGTGGTTCGATGTCCATATGAGATTCTCGGCAGCAACGAATCCGTCCTCGGCATCCGTCGCACCACCGGCGAAGATGCCCGGTATTATCATCGAAAGTGTGTCGCCGTCGGAGGGCATGATGATCCATACGGTCGGCGGCGTGTTTTCCACAACAGTTACAGTGATCTGATCGATGCCTGTCATGTCGTCGCTATCCGTGACGGTTAGCGTTATTATATGCTCGCCTATCGAGAGCATCTTTTTAGGAAACGATCCCGTGCCGATAAAACCATCGACGTTCGATGTCCAGACGAGTGCATCGTCGAAAAGCTCGCCGTCCTCGACGTCGAAACCGCTCCCGATAAATTCTATCGAGTCGGAATCCATTAACTCTGCGCCGTCCGCCGGCTCGATAATCGTAGCGACAGGCGGATTGCCGGCATCCTTTGTTATGGATATGGTATCCGCGCCGAATATGCTGTCGCTGTTGAATGCCGATAGGATAATCATGTGATTTCCCGGGCCGAGCGGAAGATCGAAAGACTCGCCTACGCCGAGTGTGCCATCCAGCGACGATGTCCAAACGAGATTCTCGGCGGCGATAGCGCCATCGATTTGGTCGAAAGCCGATCCTACAAAGCTAACGGTGTCCCAATATCCGAAGAATGCACCGTCTGCGGGCAATTCGATTTCTACAACAGGAACCCGCCCCGCCCATTTTTCAAATGGCGGGCGAGAATATGTCTGCTCGATGCCGTTGAGCGTATCGACCCCGATAGTGATCCTTCTAAACGTCCTTGCCACAACTAATTGAGCCACTACATTTAAAGTATCATTAGAAGTCGATAACGAATATACCAGAGGATCCCAAAAATGCGTAGCACCAACATCGCGAATATCCATCGAAAGCCCGGCAAAATCATCGCCGGCAGAATTTATCAAAACATCCTCGAACGCCGTTGCAATCGGATCGAGCGATCCGGTTAAAAGGCTCTCGACATTACCGATTGTGGATTGAAAGAGCGTATCGTCGCATATTTCATGGATCGCGAGCGAATATATATGAAGCATGTCGGCGACAATGAGCCTCGAATAAAGATTCGGCGACATCGAAACTCCGTCGAGCAGAATATCCTCATAATCCGCAAGATAAATCCCGGAAAGCGGCTCGAGCGTGAACGATAACGAGTTGGCATTATAGAGCAAAACGGTATCCGGCGGCGGAGCTATATCGCATGGAAACTCGGATGAATTCCCGGTCCCCTCGACAAGTGCGCCCAACTCGGAAAACACGAACGGAAGCAGCATGGGGGTGACTCCACCATTCGATGAAATAACCCTTCCGGTATCATGTGAGGACACCGCAACGAAGCGGTTTAACTCGTTTGAAAAAGTAAGGTTCATCGCGTCCTGTGCACCGGATATCGAGATTCCAACATCGGATTTCGCGGAGATATTCGGCCTCTTTGGTGCGACATCGAAATAACCGACATCGCCGAGAAGGATAACCAGCGCCTCGATACTTCGCCGTATCGTAAGGTCCGGCAGATTTCCCTGCTTCGGCGAATAAAAATAGTAAGATGAATCGGGGCTTTCGATGACAACGAAATCGGTTATCTTCGCCGAAACGCTGTCGGAATGCGATTCTCCGTCATGGATAATTTCGCAGTAATCGGCCTCGATGATACCTCGTTCACCGAAATAATAAACCGCGTAATGGACATCTGGATATGCCGAAACAGGACTCGTATCCTCCCATCCACAGGAAAAAAGCGCCAGAATCGGTAATATAAATATCAGACGAATATTATCTCGAAAGCATGATACCAAAATACACCTCGAATGCATGTCGATTCAGGTCGCCGCCAACCGGAGTTACTCCCCCGTCGTCTGCGATGAAAAAGCGCGTGTTGTCCGATCTCCAATACTTATATCCAACTCCGAGCACCGTATTAAAGACGCCCGCTCCGTATTCGACATCCGCAAATCCGCCCGGAGAGAAGAACCAGCTATCGAGTATCCCAATATCGGGATCATCGCCATCGGCACCATAATCCATTTTATGCCGGATAGCCGAGACCGTAGGCCCACCCGCAACAACCAATCCCTCCATAACCTCGTAACCGAATCCAAGATCGAGGCCGGTCATTAAATAGGTCTCGCGGAGTTTGAATCTTTGCGAGCCTGTATCGACAATATATTTTTTCGGGATATATTCGAACGCGGGAGCGATCATAAGGCGGGAACGCCGCTCCTCACCCAACAAGATCGATAGATTCGCGCGCGCTTTCATGCCAAATAAAAGCTGGCGATAACTATCGCCGATCTCGACCGTCGGGATTATTATGTTTTCGCTCGAATCGACCGCCACCGATCGAACCCATCTTTGCGACACAGCCAACATTAGGCCATAAGAAAATCGATTTTTCTCTTTTGGAACAGTTTTTTCGACGACCTTCGGAATTATTTTCTCGATCGGCGCGATTTTCGGCTCGACCGGTTCGACAATAGCAGGAGGAACGACTGGCATATCTGGTATCTCTTCGGGAAGCGGAGGTTCGATATCCTCCTCCGGCGGTTCGCTCTCTAATATCTCGATCACGGCGGAGCTGTCGAACCAGACGCCGGAACCGTTAAACTGGCCGAAAAGATATATTCCCTGTGCCCAGACTACCTCGACGGAGATTCCACCCTCGCGAATCGCGAGCGTGTCGTATCGCTCGCCCGGACCCCACTGGAAAAGCACCCCATCTCCCTTGACCAGATATTCACCGATCGTCTTAACCTCTTTGATCCCATCCATATAGAAATACCCGCGCAACCCGTTGGCATTCACCTCGATCCAATTGCCATCTTTACCGAGTATCTCGAAGTATTTGCCCTTTTGGAAATTGCGAACCTTTTTATATTTCGTTCCCGGACCTGCACGCAGATTTAAAAAATCCCATGTTATAAGACCGGTCCTCGCAAAGATCGATGTAATCGCAAGGGCACCGAGCAAGAATACGGTTTTTGTCTTCAAATCATTCCGCCAATTTTGATATTTTTTTCAGAGCAATTATTTGATGTAGATCGCCCTTGCCGAAACGACACCATTCGATGTCATCGCGTGAACCAGATAGACGCCGGATTCGGTTCCATCCTTCGGAGACCACTTGCAGACGCCGCTTATAGATGCGTCGTCGATCCTCTCCATCAATCTGCCGCCGACATCATAAATATCCACGGACGAAACGCCCTCTTCTGGAAGAACGATCTCGACATCGGAGTTGAATGGATTCGGGAATACGCGAATTTCGGCATTCGATGGAAGCGTTGCAACATCCGCGATTCCGGTGAAATCGTAATCGATCAAGAGCGATGTAACAGGTGGTGTGGGAGTGCCCATAATCTCGCCGACCACGTCGTATTCGGTGGTGCGAACTATCCCGACACCCTCGGAGAAATAGATCACGGAATACACATCGACGCCGGAATCTGAGAACATAACCCCCGCATCGATCTTCCATGTCGCCGTAGAGGTAATCATTATACAATCACGGTAGCTATCGAGCGGCGTAGTGACATCTTCAAAACCATCGAATTCGGCTTCTATCTGAATATCGACATCGACATCCATTCCCATAACTGACACAGTAGTATCAATATCCACAGCAAGCCATACATCGCCGACCAAAGCCGGATTTTTGAGTATAAGAACCGGATAGTTATCGATCGAGACGCCGGCCATTTCGATCTCCATGCTGAACATGTTGTAAAGACCTTCCGTGCGAATCTGATAATAAAGGGTATCCAGCATTTCGCCACCGATCTCCTCGACGATAAATGTTGGGTATCCACTCATAGTCGTCGTTCCGGTCGTAACATCCGTAAGTGTGTCGTAACCGTCACCGGTGGAATCCTGATAGACCCATTCGTGTCCGATTTCTATCGGGAAATATGGCGATGTATCCAAAGCCACGGCAATGCCTACGATGCAAAGGATCGAGATAAGCAGCGCGTTTCTCATTTCTCCTCCTGAGTATTCGTTGTCAATAAGTCTTAACGATAAATATTAAGAAATATTATATGGCTTTAATGTCCATTTTTCAAGCACTCGAATAATTTTCTTTGTCCGGTAAAGGGACATGGTAACCCATCTGTTTTAGAATAATCGAGATTGCTGATTTTTGTTTTGCAGCAAGACCGAAAATACAAAGTTCACTTCTTAATGGCTTCATGAGATAAATCCCGGAAAACAAATTCTTAGCTAACATAAGCAAAATCATAGACTTCGAGAAATTCCGCCCGATGCTCGACGAGTGCTACAAAAATATCGGAAGATGCGCGGACGATCCGGTTATCCTCATAAAAATGCTCCTTCTCCAGAGATAGTATAACCTATCCGACCGCGAGGTGGCCGCCGAAGCCGCAGATCGCATAAGCTTCAGGTTATTCCTGAACCTCGACATCGACAAAAAACCACCCGACGACACAATGCTGGTAAGGTTCCGCAACCGTCTTGACGAAAACAACCTTTATGATAAGCTCATGAGGGAACTTGAAAAGCAACTTACCCGCTCCGGCCTGAAAATCACCGAAGGTCGAAACTTGAGCTGAGAAAAGCTATAAAATATCCAAAATTGAAAGTTGTGCCCCTTTTCAGTGATCTCGAATAGGCAATAGGAGCCACGCGCCGGACGACGAATATTCGTAATTTTTCAAACGAACGCTGCAGTGACGTGTATCCAATTTCATCTATAAATCTCCGTTGTCGTTATATTTCGTATGGCCTTCGGTTGTCCGTGGCAACAGGCGAGTTTCTGGAGCTTATTTCCGAAATAATCCCGGACAGCGTTCTCGGCATAACCACCGATTTTGAGAGAGGAAAATGCTGTAAAACCTGTCAGAGAGATGTTTCCCGATGCGCTTCATCGAGTCTGTCACGTTCATTTTTTGCGTTATCTTAATTTTCAACTTCCAAAAACGCGAAGGAGTAAGTATCATTGGAGAAACAAGACATTCGTGGCGACGGTGAAAGCTATTGTCAAAGCGCCCGCGAGGGATAAGGCCGAGGCTTTGTTAGCGCGGCTTTTGGCGCTCAAATCGTTCCATAAACTCCGGCGCGATGCTCATTCAATGAAAGTAAGTAAGTAAATAAGTAGATAATATGTCAACTATAACCAATAAATAGACCCATTTAACACAACGCTA
>CAYNTG010000110.1:0-6066 GCA_964400105.1 uncultured bacterium | reverse complement strand
AAATAATAAAACCTTGTCCAGCCAATATCGATAGCACGAACAAGGTCTTTCCCAAAGGAGGAAAGGGAAATGTTATATTGACGAGGACGGGCGTTGATTCTCCAGAAGGGTTGCTTTTTCCGTGATATGAAAAATCGAACCCACCACGGTTGCTCGACTTTTTTTAAAGAATATTGCTTATCACCTTAAACAACGTCTTCGCCGAAAGAAGGTCCTTCGATATATAATCTACCACACCCTTCTTCATCGCCTCCACAGCCAATTCCTCCGACCCTTGCGATGTGATCATTACAACGGGCGCAACACCGG
This sequence comes from uncultured bacterium, assembly GCA_964400105.1. Classification (GTDB taxonomy): domain Bacteria; phylum UBP14; class UBA6098; order UBA6098; family UBA6098; genus CAYNTG01. The sequence continues at coordinate 5,757 of CAYNTG010000110.1, read as the reverse complement.
CAGCCACAATCTCCTCGACCCATTCCATCCCGGATTTTCCCGGCATAGAATGGTCCATCAAGATTATATCGTAACCACCCTTCTTTATTGCCTTTCCGATCTCCCGTTCGTTTCCGGCTTCTTCTATAGCAAACTGAATCCCCTCGAGCTGCGATAGATATGTCTTTATGAGTTTCCTATCGCTGGGATCGTCGTCGCAGATCAGAATTTTTACGACTCCACGTATATTTACCATCTGCTTGGCGAGGTCCCTCTCGAGATTCCATTGGTCGATAACGTAATTGATGGTCCTCTTGATCGTGGATACCGCGATGTCTATATCGAGAAGCCAGTTTTTCGAGATATATGCATAAGCCCCGAATCGCATGGCCTCGAAACTGTCCTCGAGTTCGCTGTGTCCGGTGATGATAATAACCGGCGCAATCGATTTCGATGTGATCTCGGAAAGCCAAACCTTACCGGACTTCTCCGGCATTGCGAGATCGAGCAGAATAACATCGATCCCACCTTTTGCCAATGCCGCCGCGATCTCATCCTTGGTGCCGGCTTCGTCGATCTCGAAATCCCGGTCGCGAATCTTCGAGAAGATATTGCGAAGCAATTTCCTGTCCGCAGTATCGTCATCGCAGATCAAAACCCTTACCACATCCTGTCGGTATGTCTTCATTTTTCCTCTCTTTCGATATTTCCTTTGAATTTCAATATTTATTCTTTAACGGTCGGCAGAGTGAACCAAAAGAACGATCCGCCGCCTGAATTCGGACGAACCCCAATCTCGCCGCCATGTCGCTCGACTATCTTTTTGCATATCGCAAGTCCGATACCGCTTCCCTCATATTTATTGCGGTCGTGGAAGCGTTGGAACATCACGAAAATTTTGTCGCTCGTATCTTTGCCGATTCCGATCCCATTGTCAACGACACCTATTTCGACAAAGCCGTCGTCTCTTTTTTTCGACAAAATCGTTATTCTCGGCGGAACGTTATCGCGGTGAAATTTAAGTGCGTTCGATAGCAGATTCTGCATAAGCTCGTTAATCTGTATCTGGTCGCCCCAAACAGTCGGCATCCTCTCTGGAACATCGATAACGCCGCCTGTCTCTCGAAGTCTTTCCGCCACCTCGAAGGTTTCGAGGTTTTTCACCGTCCGGTTAAGATCGATCTCCTCGTATGGTTTTGCCATTGTCGTGATTCTCGAATAGGACAAAAGCGCATCGACCATCTTCATCATGCGATTCGCGCCGTCCGTGAGATAATTCAGATTCTCATTCTGATCAGCATCGAGCTTGCCCTCGAGGGATGATTCGAGTAGTCTCGAAAACGCGCAAACCTTGCGAATCGGCTCGCGGAGATCGTGAGAAGCAACATATGCGAATTGCTCGAGTTCGCGATTGGAGCGCTCGAGTTCGATCATCGTTCGTTCGAGTCTGTGCTCAGCTTTTACCCTCTCGACAATCTCTTTTTTCAATTCCTCGTTCGATTCGGCAAGTTCGTTCGTTCGTTCGAGAACGCGCTGCTCGAGCTCTTCGTTCACCAGACGCAACTCACCCTCCGCAAACTCGAGCCTTCGATCCGTCTCGATTTTCTCGACAGCTTTGGCTATTGTCTGCGGAAGATATTCTATGAAATCCGGGGTCTTGATAACATAGTCGATCGCACCGAGCTTCATCATCTCGACGGCGATACGCTCGTCCCCCTGCCCGGTCAAAACAAGAAACGGCACGCGAAGCCCCATTTTTTCGACCGCCGCCATGAACTCCTTGCCGTTCATGTCCGGAAGGCCGTAATCGAGGATAACTATCGGATTTTTTGTTTGCGCAATTTTATCCAATCCCTCGGCACCGAAAGTCGCACCCTCCACTGCATATCCGGCCCTCGAAAGCACTTTTCGCACGAGGTTATTCATGCCGATATCGTCCTCGACGACGATAATCACGACATCTTCCATTTTCGGATTCGATTTTTGCGTTGTGAGGTCTCGTGTCATTTATCGCCGTTTTTTTTAAACGCCAATGTTATAATGTTATAAGGTATAACTATCTTCGCGGAAAAGCTCTAAGCAAACATCGACAATCTTCGGTTCGTATAGTTTTCCTCTATTCTGAGTTATTTCATCCAACGCCGCTTCGAGGCCGGGCGCCGGTCTATATGGTCGATGCGATGACATCGCCTCGACGACATCCGCGACGGCGATTATCTTCGCTTCCAATGATATATCGTCGCCCTTTATGCCGTTTGGATAACCCGATCCGTCCAATCGCTCATGGTGCTGCAACACGATTTCAGAGACCGGCCAGGGAAAATCTATTGCCTCGAGTATTTCGTATCCCATAGCCGGATGGACCTTGATAAGATCGAATTCCAGCTTGGTAAGCGTTCCGGGTTTGCTCAGAATCTCGGACGGGACGTAGATTTTTCCGATGTCGTGAACCGCCGCCGCCGTTTGAATTGCATCGATCTGTTCCTCTGGAAGACCGAGCTTTTTTGCCATTGCGACGGAGAGCTTCGCAACTCTGCGCTCATGCCCGGCAGTATAAGGATCGCGGACCTCCACTATCCTACCGATAACATCTATTACACTGTCGTAAATGATCTTAAGCTGTTCGTAGCTTCGTCTAAGCTCCTCTTCGGTGAGCTTTCTTTTCGTGATGTCGTGGAACACCATTACCATATCGGATGTATCGTTTTCCGGGTCTTTGAGGAATGCAACCGACGGCAATGTGTGGATTTTACGCCCACCCTTACACGATTGGATAACCTCGTCGATATCCTCCTCGAACTCGAATATATCTCTATAACTTTTCTTTTCCGGTTGATCGGGGAATTCAGTTTTAAGCACATCCACCAACGGTTTCCCGATAACCTCGGAAGCCTTCCATCCATAAAGCTTTTCGGCGGCCTTATTCCAGGAGACAATATTAAAATCGGAGTCCGTCGAGATTATCGCATCGGAGACCCCCTCGACAAGCTTGGCGAGATATCTGATCTTCTCCTCAGCCGCAATCCTATCCGTTATGTCACTGAACATCCCGAGACCGCCGATATAGGAACCGTCAGGTTTGTGAAGGGACGAAACGCCGAGTATCAGATTTCGTGTTTCGTTATCGGGTCTGGTAATTTTAAGATCATAGCTGCTAAAGGCGCCCTTCTTGCGTTTATCGGTTTCATCTCTAACCTTTTTGAAGTCCTCATCGGATAAAAATTCGATAAGATTCCTGCCGACAAGACCGGATTCCTCAACCCCGAATATCCTTTCCGCAGCGGGATTTACGAACGTAAATACTTCGTTTTCATCGACTACGCCGACACCATCGCCGAGATTCTCGACGAGCATTCGATACTTTTCCTCGCTCTCCCGCAACGCCTCCTCGGCCTTATCGAGATTTCGCCCGATGGAGACCTCCTTGATCACGCGCTCGACGATCTCTGGAAGATAATCCAGGATATTCGCCTCTTTTATGAGATAATCCTTCGCGTCGAGCTTCATCATCTCGACGGCGATCTCCTCGCCCCCCTGTCCAGTCAACACGATAAACGGTCTATCGAAACCACGTTCTCTCATCTCGAGAACGAACTCTTTGCCATCGAAATCGGGAAGTTTATAATCGAGCAGGATAAGCGTTTCGTCGTTTTTGGAGAGAAAATCGAATGCCTCTTTCCCTCTGAAAACGCCGAACGTCTCGAAACCTTCCCGGTTCAGTCTCTTTTTAATGAGAGTATTAAGACCCTCGTCGTCCTCGATAACCAGCACCTTCCATTTCTTTTTTTCAGCCGAATCTAAAACCTTCTTCACACCTTTTTTAGCGCTCATACCACAACCTCGTGTTTTAAATTTGGCATTTCATTAACCAAAAGAAACCTGCCAATAAGCTTTATCGCTTCGACAAAACTGGCAGAATCGGTCGGTTTTTTCACATAATCGTTACACCCGAGCGCATAGCACCTATCGACCTCGAGCGGATTATCGGTCGTCGTCAGGATTATAACCGGAATTTTACATAGATGAGGGCTTTTTTTAATCCTCTTGAGAACCTCGACACCATCGACCTTCGGCATCCGAAGGTCGAGTAATAGAATGTAACTTTCGTAACAGTCTTGTCGCTTTTTCCTTTTTTTATCAAAAAAGAAATCCAAGGCTTCCTTACCATCGCAAAACCGCCTTATCGGATTCTCGATCCCAGCTCGCCTGAGATTTCTCTCTATCAATGTGGCATGTCCGTCATTATCTTCACAGATAAGTATTTCCGTATGTTTTTCCATCATTGAGCTTTCTCCTTTTCAGCGGACATGTAACATACTAAACCAAAAAAATTAACAGTAAAGTCCGAGTTTTAAGCCATAATCCGCAGATCAAGAAATATTCACATCGACTATACTGTTTCACCTCCCCGTTACTAAGTTGCGCATTGTTTACTTACGCAACAATTGTTGTTATCGAAATCCACGCTCCCCTGTGCAAAATATTATATATATTAAAAGCTATATTTCAATAGTAAATTTCATTATTTCCGCATTAGGTTGGTCAATACCGAGCTAAAAAACCGTTTGCGGTTATATAAAAAAAGTTTTTACTATACGACCATGATCAACCTATCGCTTCATACGAAGTAAATAAATACTCATGCTTAAATATGTGCTCACATTTATATGTAATTATATAACAAAAATTTTCTTGATTTCTTGTCGCTTAATCCTATAATATATAACTATTATCCCAAAGATTTGAAAAGTTTAAGTTGACTGCTGTTTTTGTAAGTAATTGTATCCGGTGGACTTAGCGCGTGTGCGATTATCACATTAGAAAACAATTTTGCGCTAATCAACCTAATTAGGGTCAAATTTGTCCCCCGATATGATAGGTTATTTCTCAGCATGTAAATTAAAAGATATACAATCATCACAACCCATAACTGGCACTCGATAGCATTTTTGTTGCGACCGTAAAAACGCTTGATCTTCAGGTTTTGCTTGATCCACTTGAAAAAGACCTCGATCTCCCAACGGATTCTATATAGCTCGAAAATCACGTTCGTCCTACAGGCCCTACGGGCAGGCGATTTCAGGTCGTTGGTGAGGAAAGTTAATTTGCCTTTGTTTGACACGAAAACGATCCTTCTCATTCCCAGGTGATAGAGCTTTTTGGCTGCGGAATTTAAACCGAGAATAAGGTGACGCATGCCTTTGGCCTCGGCGAGATGGCCGAATACCAGCAAAATAAAAATGTTCCACGAGAATAATGATTTGACATATTTATCCGCGTGATTATCTTTTACGCAAGAGGCGAATTCAAGTCTATTTACTTGACTTACTACCTAGGCGAGGATTGCCCCAAGGCCTTTAGGGCCGGTGTGTAACTCTTTTGAGGAGAGTTTTTTATTGTGAAAACTAATGTAGCTATAAACACACGAAAATCCTCGTCTTTTGATGTTTTAATGGGACAGTAGTTTTATATTATAGGGAAATAGCGGTTAGCGTTCTCATTTCTGTTATCAATTTACTCAATCACGCAATAAAGTCAAGCGTCAATCGGTAATCTGTAACCAGCCGTGGCGCTTTTTCTCGCGCAGGTCTTCGTATTTCAGGGTTATCTCCATGCCCGGGGCGCAAAATACCGTTTCGTGCGTTCATCCGTTTCTGTAATTTAATGAAAGGTTGCCCCCTCGGTTTGGGTTTTATAGATTATAATTAAGTAACCCCAAACCACGGCGCCGGATTATCCGGCAAACCAAAGGAGGCAACCAATGTGAAATATATTGGA
>CAYNTG010000109.1:0-6169 GCA_964400105.1 uncultured bacterium | reverse complement strand
TTTTTTATGAGGTAATCGATTTCCGACTTGATTTTTTCAAAAAGCGCTTCCTGACTTTTGATGCGAAGTTCCGCCTGTTCCAGCGGATAACCCCGATCTTGAACGAGCCTATTGGTTCGTTGCCACTTAGGCGATTGAACCATAACGAGATAATCCAATTTACCGATAACATCCGGCCATTTTGGGAGCATCGCTGCATCGATAACGACTAATCCCGGAAACCTACTATCCCGAAGATTATTTATGCGAACCTGTAGCCTTTTGATAAGAACCGGATGGGTTATATCTTCGAGCCGTTTGAGAACCATTTCGTCGGGAAAAACGAGATCGGCGATACGCTTTCGATCCACCGAACCATCGTCATCGACAATGTCGTCGCCGAAAAACTCGATCAGCTTCACCTTTGTGGATGGCTCTTCGAGAACCTCGTGCCCCATTTTATCCAGATCGATAAGCAAAGCGCCCATCTCAATAAAAGTTTGACAAACACAGGTTTTACCCGATGCGATTGGACCTGTCACGCCGATTAGGATCATTCGACCACCTTCGATTTTAAAAAAGGAGATATATATGCTAAGTTTAATGATTTTTTATGGTTTTGTCAAAATCACCGCAAGGGATATTCGGTCAGTTCAGTTTTACGATAGCTATCTTGCTATCGATTATATCCACAACCGCCGAATCGCCGGCGACAATCTCCCCTTCGAGAATGGCCTCTGAAACGGAACGCCCTACGATATGGTTTATCGCGCGCCGAACCGGTCTCGCGCCGAATGTCGGATCGTAGCCATCTTTCGCGAGACTTTCTGCGGCCTTCTCCGATAACGTCAAATGGATTCCTCGCTCCTCGAGCCTTTCAGCCAAATCCCCAAACATCATTTTTACGATTTCCTCTATCTCCCCGATCAAAAGCGGCTTAAACAAAACGATATCGTCGATTCGGTTTAAAAACTCCGGAGAAAATTTTGATCGAAGCAATTCCATCAGCTCCCTTTCGACCCCCGCCATCACCTCGTTGCGGGTCTCCGGCGTAATCAGGGCGGTGCGCTCCATTATCATTCTGGTTCCGATATTCGATGTCATTATCAATATTGTATTTTTGAAGCTCACCGTCCTGCCCTTATTGTCCGTGAGTCTTCCGTCATCGAGGACCTGAAGCAGCATGTTGAAAACCTCCGGGTGCGCCTTCTCAATCTCGTCGAAAAGCACAACCGAATACGGATGCCTTCGCACCGCTTCCGTGAGTTGGCCGCCCTCCTCGTATCCGACGTAACCTGGGGGCGCGCCTACGAGCCGGCTCACCGAGAATTTCTCCATATACTCGCTCATATCGATCCGAATAAGCGATTTTTCGTCGTTGAAAAGCGCGACCGCGAGCGCCTTTGCCAGCTCCGTTTTTCCGATCCCGGTGCTTCCGGAAAAGATGAAACTTCCGAGCGGTCGATCCGGGTCCGCCAAACCGACCCGCGCCGCTCTCACCACATCCGATACCGCCTCGATAGCCCTATCCTGACCGACGACACGCCTTTTCAGCTCGACCTCGAGCTTTAAAAGGCGTTCCGCCTCGGCCTCGGTAAGGCGCTCCACCGGAATCCCCGTCCAACTCGACAACACATCTGCGATATCATCCTCCGTGACCTTCTCGCGGAGTATAGAACCATCTTTTTTATGCATATCCGAGAGCCTGCTTCGCTGCTCATGGAGCATTTCCCGGAGGGCCGGAATTGCGCCATATTTTATCCGCGCCGCCGATTCGAGGTCTCCATCGCGCCCGGCAGATTCGAGCTCTGTTCTCGCGTTATCGATATTCTCCTGTATCTTGCCTATCTTATCGATGATCTTTTTCTCCGCGATCCATTGCGCACGTATCGTGTCCCTCTTTTCGGAAAGGTCCGCGATACGCCTAACGATCCCCCCGACCTTCTCCGCATTATCCCCCTTCTCCAATCCGCGCTTCTCGATCTCGAGCTGCTGTATTGTTTTTTCCACCTCGTCGAGTTCCTCAGGCTGCGAGAATAGGTCGATGCGAAGATTCGCCGCCGCCTCATCGACGAGGTCTATCGCCTTATCGGGCAAAAACCGCCCGGAGATGTATCTATCTGAAAGTTTCGCCGCCGCGACCAAAGCATCGTCCGTGATAGAAACTCCGTGGTGAAGCTCGTATTTCTCCTTCAGGCCTCGAAGGATCGATATCGTCTCATCGACACTGTTCTCCCCGATAATTATCGGAGCGAACCGTCGTTCGAGTGCTGGGTCCTTCTCGATATGCTTTCGATATTCGTCGAACGTCGTCGCGCCGATAGCCCGCAGCTCGCCCCTTGCGAGCGGCGGTTTTAGCATATTCGACGCATCGATAGCGCCCTCTGCCGCGCCTGCTCCGACGATCGTGTGCATCTCGTCTATGAATAGGATAATTTTGCCATGCGATTCCACGACCTCCCGAACGAACGCCTTGAGCCGATCCTCGAACTCACCACGATATTTCGCCCCTGCGATCAACTGTCCGAGATCGAGTTGGACGAGCCTCACACCGCGAAGGCTGTCCGGCACATCGTCGGCGACAATCTTCTGTGCGAGGCCCTCGACGATAGCGGTCTTTCCGACCCCCGGCTCGCCGATAAGCGCCGGATTGTTCTTCCTTCGCCTCGAAAGGACCTTCATTACGCGCCGAATCTCATCCTGCCGTCCGATCACCGGGTCGAACTTGCCTCCTCGCGCAAGCTCCGTGTAATCGATGCCGTATTGTTCGAGCGCCTGAAATTTCGTTTCAGGATTCGTATCGGTGACACGGACGTGTCCTCGAACCTGCTTGAGCGCTCGAAGCAGGTAATCCTCCGTCGCGCCGAAATCCCGAAGGATCGCTCCGGCCTGCGTATTATCCTCTTTGACCATCGCCATCAGGATATGCCCGACCGAAACATAATCGTCATCGAAACGCGCCGTTTCCTTTTGGGCGTTGTCGAGAAGGTTAATAAGCTCGTTTGAAAAACGAACATCCTCCGGCGTCTCCGACAGAACCGGCAGCTTCGAGGCGACATTCTTGGCCTTTAAAAATACCTCGGACGGATCGATCGCCATCATGGCGAGCAGCTTCGCGCCGATCCCGGACATATCGTCCGCAATATGCATCAAAAGGTGGATCGGTTCGATCTGACTGTTGCGGTTTTCCTTTGCCATTTCACGAGACCTGCGAATATATCCCAATGAAGATTCGGTAAATTTTGACAACTCGGGCATATGAACTCCTCTATTAATTTCCTTAAAACCGTCGTTACGCAAACTCTTTGCCGATCTCCGGGAAAACCCGTTTCGGCATTATGATAATTATATCGAACCGCCGCCAGTTTGTCTAATATTAAACAGCCTCCGGTAGAAAATCGACAAAGAACCCAATTTTTCTCCTTGATTGATAGAGGATAATATATTATTTTATACGATGGTTGAATAAAAATGAAAATTGATCGATTTATTAATGGCCAAAGATAAAAACAAAAACGAATTAGTCCAGAAGTCGTCCGTGCGCATCGGCATGGCTATCGTGATTATTCTGCTTTCCATGCTCGCATGTGTAGTTCTGCTGCTTCTCGGCGTGGAAGAACCGCTTATCCTATTCGTCGCTTTCGGGATGTTCATAGCGATCTCCGCCGGGATATTCGAGTATCTTCACCGGGTTCTTTCGAGTTCGAGTGAGGCCGAGCTTCGCGCCGCTATCGAAATTGAGAGACAGCGAATGGATCTAATATTATCGCTCGACGGCATCACGGATATCGTAGCGTTGTTCGACATAGAAGGGCGGATAATTCGACTTTCCGGGAACGTCGAAAATCTTTTGGGCTACGGCCCCGACTGCGAAATGCCCGCCAATATCGAGGATCTGGTTCATATCTCCGACAGGTCGATAATCGAGAATGTCCTCCAATTTTGCGAGACATCCCCCGACAAAACGGGCACCGCAGATATCCAATTGATCGACTGCAGCGGCGATGCTCACACCTTTTCAATGAAATGCACGGCTTTCTCCATCGATGGCAGTCCGGCAATCCGAACGGTATTCACACCTGTCGAAAAGCACGACGAAACCGATCGAATCGATGAGCTTATTTTCAAACTTTTGATCGATTTCTCGGAAAAAATATCGGACCCGTGCGCCATCGTCGCGGACGGCGTAATAGAATTTGTCAACGCTCCACTCGTAAATCTCGTCGGCACTCAGGCCGAGAGGCTTATCTCAAGCCCGTTCTTCGATATATTCGACCCCGACGACCGCAGCAGGATAAGATCGATACTCGACAAGTCGTGCGACAATGGTTTCTCGACGAAAATCATTTCCGCGAGGCTTTTTTCGCTCTCCGGTAATAGCCGAATCGTCGATTTGACAGTGCTTTACGGCCATTTTGCGGAGATATGTGCGCAGATTATAATTTTCAAAAGCGAAAGCCCGCAGTTTAACAGTCAGAATCGATTCAATCTGCTCTTCGAAAACACCAACGATGCGATCTTCATCACAACGATCGACGGCAAGATCATTCAGGCAAATCCGTCTGCCGAACAGATCACCGGCCTTTCCGCCGAGGAACTTTTTTCCATGTCGATCCATACCCTATTCGATATCGAGCTTCGTGAGATTTCGCTGCGCCAACTCGCATGGATGAAACGCGGCGACAGCGTTCATTTCGAGTCGCGATTCGTGGCGGTCGATGGAGAGCGCATCGATATCGATGTATCGAGCCGTCTCGTCCACGGCGAGGATGACATTATTATCAGTGTTATCCGCGATATTACAGAGCGTAACCGCTTCCTGTCGAGGCTGTCTAAGAACGAAAAGCTCGAATCATTGGGCGTTCTCGCCGGAGGCGTCGCGCTCGATTTTAATAATATCCTCGAGGCGATATTCGGCGCCGCCGAACTCGCCATGGAAAATTGCGACAACAAAAAAGAGGTCGAGGCATACCTGAATATCGTCCTTAATTCGGCTGAAAAGGCGGCTCGTCTCACGAAGAATCTCATGGAATACGCGCACCATGGCAAGATGGTATTCGATTTCATCGATCTCAACGAAATCGTCGATGGATCGATAGATTTTCTCGAACGAATCCTTTCAAAAAAAATCACCATTCGAAAGGAGCTTTCGGGCAAACTCGGCGCAATCTACGGCGATCCATCCCAGCTTAAACAGGCGGTTATCAATCTCATTCTAAACGCACAGGACGCAATGCCCGACGGCGGCGAAATCCTCATTCAAACAAACAACTTCTCCGCCGACGAGAGGTTCGCACGCGACCATCCGGGGATATTGCCCGGCGAGAATGTCGAGCTTGTTATCAGGGACTCAGGCCGCGGTATCGATCCGGCGATTATCCCACATTTGTTCGATCCGTTCTTCAAAACGAAGAGGGGCGGCGAGGGATCGGGGCTCGACCTCGCTATCACATACAGCATCGTAACCTCCCACGACGGAATAATCGACATCGCGAGCAAACCCAACGAGGGAACCACGACGCGCGTATTCTTTCCGGTCGTCGAGATCGAGCCGGAGAAGGTCGGCCAGCTCGCCGACCTCGAAATCATCACCCCCACAGATAAAACGGTTATGATCGTCGATGACGAAGAGATTATCCAGAGCGTCATTTCGAGCATCCTCGAACAGCTCGGTTACCGGACAATCCAGGCCTCGACCGGGGTCGAGGCAATCGAATTCCTCGCGGACGGCGAGGTCGAAATCGATGTTATCCTTCTCGACATGGTAATGCCGGGGCTTTCCGGATGGGAAACTTTTAAGAAGATTCAGGAGTTCTGGTCGGAAATCCCGGTCATCGTTGTTACCGGTTATGCCGACGAGCAAGAGAAATTGGAGATTATGTCCGGGGGACTCGCGGGATTTATCGAAAAGCCGTTCAAGGCATCTCAAATCGCGAGGAAGCTCGCCGAGGTTCTCGGCCCGAGGACGGGCTGACAGATATTTAGATTTCTGAAAAACTTCCTTGCAGATCGGGGGCGTTCCCCTGCGAAAGATAATTGCCACATTTTCAATTCGTAGGGGTTTGACACCGGCAAACCCGTTGCAATTTCCACGACGGGCATGTCGTCACCATGCCACTACAGGTTTTTCGTTCGTGTTGTCAATTCGTAGGGCAGGCACAATCGCCGCCTCGAAAAACCCCCTTAATAA
>CAYNTG010000108.1:0-6304 GCA_964400105.1 uncultured bacterium | reverse complement strand
TTCGTTCCGGGGTAGCAGGTCCAGAGAGTCGTATCCGGTGCCATAGCAAGGCCGCTGAATTCACGTATTCCAAGGAATGTCCAGTGCACTCGCACATTCAGGCTGTCGTAGGTTGTCTTTCCTTGTTGCCCGTCGGCAAGGGCGAGGCCGGCGAGAAGGATGAGAGTGAGAATAACAATTTTTTTCATTTTTTGCTCCTTATGTTTTAGTTTTATAATCAACTTAATACATTCAAAATCAAAAAACAAGGGAATTATTGAGCATGGTTAATTTTTCTCATAACTTCCTGTTGTTTTCGTGCGTTCGGCCACGGCATGGCGTGGCCTCGTGGTGGGTAGGTATGAGTTTTTGAAGAATCGTCATCACATGTTCCCCTTCACAAATGAAAATATCTTTTTTCATACATCTTCCTAATCAGCATAAGACGCAAAAATAATAATGTCAAGAACTTTCTGTAAACAAATTTATTATTTGTCAACTTATTAAATTGCTGAATGCGCAGGTGGCGTGTGGTCGGGCACTGGCGTGGGAAGTGGGTTGGGATTTTTGCGTCCGAAGGAACCGCAAAAATCGTGACAGCGCGGGGACGGGGGATTCAAGCGGAAATCGTTGGCTACGACGACCCGGAACGGCGCTTCATTCAATCTCGGTCGCCGAGTCGGCCTCATCAGTGGGCATTGCCCACCTACATCGATTCGATTATCTCACGCAGCTTGCGGTTGTCCTCGCGAAGCCGGTCGAGTTTCTCCTGGAGGGCTTCGATATCCCCGGCGGAGTCGCCGGTTTCCGCTTTATCTCGCGGTTTCATCGATGATAATTTGCTTTTCACGGATTTAAGTTCGCGATCCTTCTCGATCCACGAGTCGAGAAGGCTTTTCCAAACCTCGGCGTCGAAAACCCATTCGCTCTTCGAGTAATCATCGATCAGCGTGCTGAAATAGTCGCGTGCATCGGCGTAATTTCCCTGGAGACATGAGATATATCCCAATCGAAATAGCGCGTCGTCGGCATATTCGGAATTCGGATGCTTCGAATAGAACTGCCTGAATTCGTATTTGGATTCCTCGAAGCGCTGATCCTTCAGGTTTTCCGTCGCGGAATCAAATAATTGTGTTGCCCCGAATGTCGCTTCCGGGGTATGTGCGCAGGACATTAGCATAATGGTCGGCACGACGATTGCTAAAATAATTTTATTGATCGAGTAACTCTTGACCGCCATAACTATTGCCACCTCGGGCTTTGATTTTCTTTTTGATCTTACCAGCAATTTCCGATAAAGCCGCGGGATTCGGCACCGTCTCGCTCGGGATGATGGCGATGCTCACTGCGAATAATGAGAAAAATCTCGGGTTGCCGTCGCGATCGGTGGCATTTATTCCGCCTATTTCTCGATGTTCGTTGGAATAGAAACCTGGCGCGACCTGTTCGACCTCGTCGATAATCTTTGCGGCGAGTGGTTCCGCGATATCGGGCGATCCGATGAAGATAAAATCGTCTCCGCCGATATGGCCGATAAATGTCCCCGGATGTCCGGCTACGGATTCGCGAAGGATATTTCCGATGGCCAATATTACTTTATCGCCGTTTTGGAATCCGTATATATCGTTGTATGCCTTAAAATTATCGATATCGATATAACCAACTGTAAAAAATTGCCCGGATGCGAATCTGCGGTTAAGTTCGCTTTCGATGCTTCGATTTCCTGGGAGCCTCGTCAATGGGCTGGCAGAGATAGACTCGCGTGTTCTCCTCAGAATCGAGCGGATACGCGCCGCGATTTCGCGATGATCTATCTCGTCTTTGATAAGATAATCGTCGGCTCCGGCTATGTCGAGCCCCTCGATTTTATAATCGGTGTCGTCCATACATGTCAACATTATAACGGGTATATTCCCCGTATTGAAATCGGCCTTTAATCGCTTGCAAACCTCGAAACCATCGAGGCCGGGCATGTTGACATCGAGCAGTATAATATCCGGCGATGCCGAATGTGCCAGTTCAAGTCCGACATAAGGATCGTCGGCGGTAAGGACATTAAAATTCTCGTGTTCGAGGCGGATTTTGAGCATTAAAAGGTTGCCAACCTCGTCGTCGATAATAAGTATTTTCTCTTTTTCGCTCAAACAACTATCCCTTCGGTGTTAATGGGATCGAGAATGCAAAATACGTGCCGATACCGGATTCGCTGTCGGCCCATATTCTTCCCCGGTGCGCCTCGACGATCTGTTTTGAAATCGCAAGGCCAAGCCCCGATCCCTTCGCGGTTTTGACCTTATTCTCGACCTGATAAAACTCGCCGAATACCCTTTTAAGATGCTCCTTCGGGATGCCGACGCCGTTATCGAAAACCTTAACCACGAGCATATTTTTTTCAATTTTTGCCTCGACGATTATTTTCCCATCCGTGCTGGTATATTTTATGGCATTGGTGATCAGATTATCGAGCACGCGATCGATCTGCCTCTTATCGATATTCGCGCTGACTCCCTCCACATCGAGCTTGACGCCCATCTCGATGTCCTTTTTGATAAACTCGCTCGCGTGTTGTTCGAGGCTTTCCATTAAGAAGGTCTGCATATCGACGGAGTGGAGGTCGAGTTTGAACGCCCCGGCCTTCATCTTTTGAAGGTCGAGTATATCGTGGATAAGGCGCGAAAGCTTATCGATGTCTCTCGACATCATCTCGAAAAGCTCGGCCTGACCCTCGGTAATCGGCCCGAGAAGACCATCCTGCAAGTTCGCAATATTTCCCCGGACTCTGCCGATAGGGCTTTTCAGGTCATGCGTGATGCTCGCCAAGAATCGGTTTTTCATCTCGTCGAGCTGGCCGAGCTCCACCAGCATCGCGTTGAAATCGTCGGTGAGGTCGCCGATCTCGTCGTTCGTTGTCTTTTCGATATGGCTCTCCCATTCGCCTCGTTTGGCGGCGTGAGTGGCCACGCGTAGATTACTGATGGGGGAGGATATTATCCGCGCTATCGTTACCGCGATTATCAGCCCGAGCAGCGAAAGAACCAGCGTTCCCCATATACCGAACCGCCGCGTCATAACGACGGCGTTCCTCGATTTCTCGATGGTCGTTGTGATGTCTGAAAGCTCTGTTATCAGGATATTTTCGAGCGTATCGCTGAGCGCCGAATAGACGCTGTCCCACGAACGGTCGTCCGTAAAAACTCCGCTTTCGATCTCGCGCTCGAATAGGATTCGCAATGTATCCGAGATGGCGGAAATCGTTTTTGGAAGAGGGTCTTTCCGCGATGAAAGAACCGCTAGGGATTCCGCGCCGGCTCGAAAATCCTCGCTTTCGAGCGCGAATCGCTCGATGTAATATAGCGGTTTGATGAACAGATCGATCGTCTCGTTGACCTTGACGAATTCGTTCTGCGTTATCGAGAAATAATAACGCTTTCGCGCCGTCGAGATGCCCTTTTCGATTCGCGCTTTTCGATCCCTGTTTTCCCTCGATGTAATAAGATTATTTGCCTCGATTGCGGAACGTTCCGCAGCCGATTCGATTGCGTCTCTCACGGTTAAGGAATAGAAATCCATATCTTCGGAAAGCTCTTTCAGGACATCAGAATTGCGCTTTTTCGAGATGGATTTTATCTCGCGTTCGAACGAGTCCGAAAAATCATCGATAGCCTTCATTGCAATTTTACGCTCGATAGGCTCGCCAAGATGATCAAGATGATTATATAGCGCCCGTGAACTTCGCTGCTGACGCAACGTCCCGCGAAGTTTTTGCGAAAGCGCGATGCGAAACATCCCGGAGCCGGTCGATTTGATAATGTTGTTCAGCTTCGAGAGTTGGGACAGGATAAGAACGTTTCCGATAAGCACATAGAGCAATATCCCTGCGAAACCGAGGAATATCTTTAGACCTATCGGAACCCTTCGTTTTTTATCGCTATTGTTTTTTTCGTCAAATTCCATAGTAACACACCAATATAGTGCGGAGTCTCGAACTGTCAAGATTAGAAGAAAACAAATTTGTCCGCGGTCGGCAATGTCGACAAATGAAGCGGGCAACGACGCCCCCCATACCCCAAAAAAAATTCCATCTTCATATCGATCATCATGTATCGAAAAAGTAGTTGCAAAAATACAGATAAAAAACGATATTAGATAGTTATTGAAAACAGCGGTATTTGTGCCGCATCGACAGAACGAGAAGCCATGCCAGTTTTCGACATATTATCGAACGATATTGGAATAGACCTTGGAACCGCGAACACACTGGTTTTCGTGAAGGGAAGAGGGATCATCCTCAACGAACCGTCCGTGGTTGCCGTGGAAAACGCGACTGGAAAGATAATCGCTATCGGACACGACGCTCGCGAGATGCTCGGTCGAACACCTGGACATATCCGCGCTGTTCGCCCGCTCAAAGACGGCGTCATCGCGGATTTCACGATGACCGCCGAGATGCTTCGCGAGTTCATCCGCAGGGTAATCCGCAAGCGATTTTTGATAAAGCCGCGCATCGTGATCTCGGTTCCTTCGGGAATCACCGAGGTCGAACGCCGCGCAGTAACGGAATCTGCCGAAAACGCCGGTGCCCGCGATGTTTTTCTCGTGAACGAGCCGATGGCAGCCGCTATCGGAGTCGGGATTCCGGTCGAGGAGCCGCGCGGAAACATGATCGTCGATATTGGCGGCGGAACCAGCGAAATCGCTGTTATCGCACTGTCGGGCATCGTGAACAACACAAGCATCAGGATTGCCGGAGACGAGATGGACACGGCGATCATGAATTACATAAAAAAGAAATACAACCTCGCAATCGGGGAAAACACATCCGAATGGGTCAAGCGCGAGGTCGGTTCCGCATATCCACTTCCAGGCGGCGAAGAGTTCGTCGATGTCAAGGGGCGCGACGTTGTCGATGGTTTGCCGAAGACGTTAAAGATTTCCAGCGAGGAGATCAGGGATGGCCTCGACGAACCAGTTCGACTTATTATGCATGCGCTTCGTCGCGCACTCGAAGCCACTCCCCCGGAGCTTGCCAGCGATATCGTCGATCGAGGTATCGTCCTGACAGGCGGCGGATGCCTGCTTCGCGGCCTCGACCAGCGAATTCGCGAGGAGACCAATCTTCCGGTATATGTCGTGGACGATCCGTTGACATGCGTCGCGATGGGAACCGGCAAGATCATTAACGACATGGGCAAATATAGCAGGCTTCTCGCACGGGAAAAGAAGCAATAATGCCGCCGCTGAAGCCGGAATTCGATCTTTCTAAAGCCCTCGAATATATCGAAAAATTTCTACCGAAAAGGCCAAAGCTTGCGACCGACGGTTCCGACCTCAAAGATGTGAACATCAACCCAACGCTCGGCACTCTCCCGCTCACACTCGCCGAATTTTTGATCGCATCGAAACACCCGAAGAAAATCCTCGAAATCGGCACGAGCGTCGCCGAAACGGCAGTGGCGCTTGGAAGAATTGCGGCTACCTATGGCGGACGGATTGTCACGATAGAGATCAATCGTCGAATAGCGAGCGCCGCTGTCCAAAACATCCAGCACACTGGCGTGGAGAAAAATGTCGAGCTTATAGTCGGCGACGCGAACGAGATTATCGAACATCAAAAGGGTCCGTTCGGCCTGATAATTCAGGATGGCACCAAAAGCCAATATATAACGATGCTCGACCGACTTATCGAGCTTTTGGAGCCGGGCGGGATCCTCCTTTCGGACGATATTCTATTTCCGGTGATGTTCGACGATCCAAAGGCCATGACACTCGACCCATACAATCACGCCCTCGAACTCGACCCGAGGCTCAAAACCGTATGGCTCCCCATCGGCGATGGTGTGGCACTCAGCACCAAGATATATTAAATACATCGATAGCGTTGCAATAAACCCCATTGTCAATTTGGTTTATTGACTCTCCACTATTTAACCTTATATTTTATATCTAAATCCAATAATTCATTTTAAAGGATGGCTTATGCGTGCGAAACTTCTTTGTGTTGTGTTTCTGACAGCCATATTTACCCTAAGCGCGCAGATGGTGGATTCCCTGCCCGCGTTGCCGAAAACGAATGTCGATATCCCATGGACGGAGCTTCGCGGCCTGATCGAGCTTTCCATGAAAACCGTAGATACCGCCGATATGCCACCTGTCAGCTTCATTATTCCGTTTGCCGAATACGCTATCGCATGGGACGCCCAGCAGGACGCCAACCGCATCAAAAAGGAGAAAACGCGCACGGCGCAGGAGGCCCGCGCGAAATGCGACAAATTCGTCAGCCGCGTGAAGAAATACCTCTCGCTCTATCTCCCCCCCGACGACTACC
>CAYNTG010000107.1:0-6550 GCA_964400105.1 uncultured bacterium | reverse complement strand
AAACGGCGGGTCGAGATATGCCAAATCGGCACGCGTCGTCCGGCGATGCGCTTCGGCCAAACGATTAACATAAAAAAGTAGGATTTAACATGGCCTTCGCTTTGACATCGAAGACCTCCCGGTATATATTCATGCAAAATTTACCGGAGGTTTTTTATATGTCTATTCGAGTTCGCTTCGCACCGTCGCCCACTGGCCAACCGCACGTCGGGGTCATCCGCACCGCCATCTTCGATTGGCTTCTCGCGCGGCATTTCAACGGCCAATTTATCCTTCGCATCGAGGACACCGACCGCGCCCGCTTTGTCGAGGGGGCTATCGAGGAGATTATCGGTGCGCTGAAATGGCTCGGAATGGACATCGACGAGGGGCCGGAACCGATAGGCGGCGATTACGGGCCATATTTTCAAAGCGAGCGCCTCGACCTTTACAATAGATATGCGAATTACCTTGCCGAAACCGGAAAGGCGTATTGGTGCGAGTGCTCGTCGGAGCGCCTTACCGAGGTTCGAGAAAAGCAGCAGCGCGACAAGGTCGATATTCGATATGATAATCGCTGCAGAAACCGCAATCTCAAAGGCTCACCCGGCGACGGCAAACACGTTCTTCGATTCAAGATTCCCGAAACCGGCGCGACGACATTCCACGACGAGCTTCGCGGGGATATCACGGTCGAGAACTCGACCCTCGACGACCTCGTTCTCATAAAGCGCGACGGATTTCCGACATACCATTTGGCGAGCTGCGTCGATGACCACCACATGGCGATCTCGCACGTTTTTCGTGGCGAGGAATGGCTCTCGACCGCGCCGAAACATCAGCTAATCTACGAGGCGATGGGAATCGAGCCGCCGAAGTTCGTCCACGTTCCGGTGATCCTCGGCCCGGACAAAAAGAAGCTGTCGAAGCGCCACGGCGCAACGAATATCCTTGAATACAAAGAGCGCGGCTATCTGCCGGAAGCGATCTTCAACTTTCTATCGCTTATCGGATGGAACCCCGGCGACGACCGGGAGATTCTCTCGCGCGATGAGATAATCGAGGCCTTCGACATCGACCGGATCAACACCTCGCCGGGCGTCTTCGATATCGAGAAGCTCGACTGGATGAACGGCGCTTACATCCGCGCGATGCCTATCGACGATCTTGCGCTGCGACTCAAACCGCTGATGGCCGAATGGGGATGGCTCGATGCCGAATGGGGTGCAATGGGCGAATGTTATGTCAAATCCGTAATTGGGCTGATGCAGGAACGCCTCGAACGCCTCACGCAGCTTCGCGAGCGCGCCGATTACTTCTTCAACGAGCCGACCGAATATGAGCATAAGGGAATCAAAAAGAGCTTTAAGGGCGAAGACATTATCGAGCGAATGACGGCGGCGCGAGACGCTCTCGGCGTCTGCGGGTGGTCGCACGATGGGGTCGAAAGCGCGATCCGCACGACGGCGGAGAGGCTCGAGGTCGGTTTCGGCAAGGTCATCCATCCGGTGAGGCTCGCCGTCAGCGGGATAACCGCCGGGCCGGGGCTTTTCGGGATGCTCGAGGTTATCGGCAGGGAAAAAGTTCTCGCGCGCATCGACCGCGCTATCGAATGGCTCCGCGATGGCGGGCGCGAAAAGGCACTTGCCGTCGAAAACAAGTAGGGTCGCACGGTCTGCGGGACTTGAATATGCAGAAGGTCCCGGCGGGCGGCATTTATGCCGCCCCTACAATTAATGTAAATAAATTTGTCCGGTGATGGGACATGGCAACCGCCGCAAGATATGATGTGCTTTTGTGCGTGGGGGGCGTCGGCCGACGAGCTTTCAAAAGCTCGTCGGGGCGTCTGGCCGGACTATACCTCACTTTTTTCATGCGATCCGGCGTGGTCCGGCCAGACGTCGGCCACGCTACCGCGTGGCTCCGACGCCCCCGGACATTTCCAGCAGCACCGTAACAGCCTGCGGGGCTTACGCTTCGCCGTATTCTTCCAGCTTGCGATACAGGGTTCTCAGGCCGATTCCCAAAATCCCGGCGGCGCGCTTTTTATCTCCGCCGGTCTCGCGAAGCGTGTCCATAATCGCCCGCCGTTCGAGGTCCCTTATTGGAATCCCGCCGAGATCGCCGGTCTCCAATTCCGGTTTGACGCGGATCGTTTCCGGGATGTTCGACAGCACCGGCTCGGAGCTGAATATCGCCATCTGTTCGAGGGCGTGTTTAAGCTCTCGGACATTGCCCGGCCAGTCGTAACTCATGAAAATCTCCATCGCCGATTCCGAGAGTCCATCGATCTTTTTGTCGAGCCGCGTCGATAGTCTCGACAGGAAAAAATCGATGAGTTGAGGGATATCCTCTTTTCGCTCCCGAATCGGCGGTATATCGATCGTCAACACGCGAAGGCGATAGAGCAAATCCTGGCGAAACTCACCCTTTCTGACCTCCTCGTCGAGGTCTCGATTTGTCGATGAAACAACGCGTAGATCGAGCTGTTTCGCGCCGCGTCCACCAAGCCTTTCCACCGTCGAATTTTCAAGGACGCGCAGGAGTTTCGGTTGAAGCCTGATCGGCACGTCGCCGATCTCGTCGAGGACGATGGTTCCGCCGTTGGACTGCTCGAATTTACCGGCTCTGCTGTCGATTGCCCCTGTGAAAGCGCCCTTTTCGTGGCCGAAAAGCTCGCTTTCCATCAGCGATTCGGGGATCGCCGAGCAATTCACCTTAACGAGCGGTTTTTGCGCGCGGTTCGATATTTTATGGATAGCGTCGGCGACAAGCTCCTTGCCCGTGCCGCTTTCGCCGGTAATGAGGACGGTCGAATCGATCGGAGCCGCTGCTTTTATCCTGTCAAAAACCTTGTGAATTGCCGAAGAATCCCCGACGATACCCATGAAACCGGATCCACCTCGAATTACCTCTTCAAGCTCTTTCTGCCGGCGTTCCATATGTGCAACCTGGAGCGCCTTTTCCGCAACCGCCCTGAGCCTTCGGATATCGATCGGTTTTGTGAGATAATCGTGAGCGCCCTTTCTCATCGCTTCGATAGCCGTATCGACCGAACCGTGGCCGGTTATGAGGATCACCGCCGTGGCGGAATCGTCCTTGCGGGCAATCTCCAGAAGATCGAGGCCGTCGATGTTGCCGGGGAGCATGAGGTCGGTGATCAACAGATCGATGTCGATCTTTTCCATGAGCTTATTTGCCTGCTCGCCGGTTTGCGCGGTATGGATTGCTCGATCCTCCGATTCGAGAACCTCTTCGAGGGCATCGAGTTGCGCCGTTTCGTCATCGACTATTAGCAGATGGTCTTTTTTGTTTTTCATGATATTGCATCTTTCCTTAATTCTAATTAAAAGATCACTGAAAAAGGGCACAAAACTTTACAAAGTTATAAATTGAAACCTTACGTCATTGCGGGTGAAACGAAGCAATCTCAACATTTGCGGGAGATTGCCGCGTCGCTCCGCTCCTCGCAATGACAGCTTAAATTCTTATTTTTTATCAAAAATCAGCAATCTAATTAAATGAATCGAATTTTATCTCATCTTGGCAGCGAGACGGTAAATGTCGTCCCTTTGCCGACCGTGCTTTCGACACGGATGCTTCCGCTGTGATCCATCGCGACCCTCCGCACGATAGCCAATCCGATGCCGGTGCCTTTATCCCTGTTCGTGATATACGGCTCGAATATCCTTTCGAGTTGATTTTTCTCGATCCCGCATCCGCTATCGCTAACGGAAACATGCACACGCCGCGCCGTTTTATGCGCCGAGATAATGATTTCGCCGCTACCGGAAGATGCATCTCGTGCGTTCAAAAGCAGATTCAAAAAGAGCTGGCGAAGCTGTTCGGGATCTCCGCGGATTGGCGGTATCTCCTCCCGAATATCGAGGCTAAGATGCTGTCCGGCATTTTCGACCTCCGGCCCAAAAAACTCGATCAATTTCGATAGGACTTCTGTAATATCGACCTTCTCGATAGCGAGCCTCGGTGGCCGCGCGAATTTGAGGAAGCTCGTGAGGATTCCATCCAGGCGAATGATCTCCGACCGGATTCTCGATAGTTTTTCGCGCGTTTTATCGTCCGCCGAGGAGAGCTTCTCGTCGAGAAGCTGGATATTCATGTTGATCGTGTTCAAGGGATTGCGAATCTCGTGCGCCAGATTCCCGGCGATCTCGCCGAGATATGCCAACCTTCTCTGCCGCTCGACCTCGCTTCGAAGAACCTTCACCTTCCTAAACATATACCCGCCATATACTATCGTCGCAGCTATTCCACCCAATGCCAAAGCAAATAGTATTCGGAGGAGATTGCCCGCCTGGTTTGTAACCTCGGCAAGCTCCGGAGCCAATCCCTCCTGAGGAATTCCCGCATGAAGGACACGCCCGCCGGGCATCCCGACCGCAATATCATAGACCGGTATATGCACGCCCGGCCCTTTCAGGACGAGAGGCGAAACGCCTTTGCTATGCACTTTGCCCAAGGTAAACGCCTGTGGAACACCCATGTTGAAAACCACCCCGCCGTCCGGATCGGCGGCGACGATATAAACGAATCCGTATTTGTCCTTGATTTCCTGTATCCGCGCGCGATCGTTGGGGGAGATGAATCCCTCGTTCAATTTTTCCGAGATAAATTTCCCCATATCCTTCGTATCCGACAGGGCGTCTGAGAGGGTCGTTTCCAATAGTGTATTGGAAAAATCGGCGAGGAAAAACTGGCTTATAGCATAACCGCCGCCGACGACGATTAGAAATATAAACGCCGCCCGCATCGTAGCTTTAACAACCCTTTTTTGCTCGGTAGTTTTCATCCCGGCCTAAACCTTGCCGAGGATAGCGTAAGCTATGGATGAAATATGAACGGCGATACGCGTGAGGTCCGAGAGAAGGTCGATGTGTATCGCGCTGGTTTCCGCCGAGTATTTGACCCCGGCGTGAAGGCGCTCGATATGGCTCTGGTTCAGCCTGCGTTGCTGCGAGACGATATCCTTGGTTTCATCGATTATCCAGCGCGCCATGTTCTTGTCCCGGAGTGGAATAATATCCAGGGCCTTGCGAAGGAGATTCCGAATTCGTGCATGGAAATCCTCGATCTCGCCGAGTCCCTCCTTCGAGAAATAGTATCCTTCGTCGAGGCGTTTTACCACATGTCGGGAGATATTCTTGCTCACGACATCCGCGATATGCTCGAGCTCGAGCGCGATTGTAATAAGCTCCATCTCCGTTCGGGATTCCACCGCCGAAAGCTCCGATTCTGAAAGGCACGTGAGATAATCCGTGATCGATTCCTGCTCGGTATCGACCTTGTCGTCGCGATCTATGATCTTTTTCAGAAGTTCGCCGTCGAACTTTTTCAAAGCGATAAAGATGTCATCGACCATCGAGAGCACGATATCACCTTGCCGCAAAATCTCTCTCGCGGCGCTTCCGAGAGCTATCGGCGGGTTCGAAAGTGCGTTGGTGTCGAGATAAATCGGTCCGAATTCGGTTCCCGATTTCCCGGAATGGATGATCTTCTCGACAAAACGCGCGAGGAGTTTCGTGAATGGCATAAAGACAACCACTGCTATAAGAGCATACATAGTATGAAGATGTGCGATCTCGCGCGCGGGGCTGTCCGCAAGAATTATTGCGATATTAACAAAAAAGTCTGGGAAGGAAAGCATGATAAAACCCGCGACAAACCGCACGATCAGCTCCGCCCATGCGATGCGCATTCCTCTGGAATCTCCGCCCACAGCACCGATAAATGCGATCCCGCAGCTACCGATATTCGCCCCGACGATAAACGGCAACGCCATCCGAACGTCGATCAACCCGCTGAAACCGAGTGTCAACAAAAGCCCCAATGTCGCCGCGCTCGATTGAAAAACCAACGTCATCAGAGCGCCGAGCACCGCTGCAAAGAATGGCGTTTTCGAGAAGAAGTCTATCGCGGCGGGGAAAAAGGCCTCGCCGACCAGCGGTGCGGTTCCGGTGGTAACCAAATTCATTCCGAGAAAAACGAGGCCGAATGAGAATATCGCGCCGCCGACGTCCTTCAAACGACCGGAGGTCGATATCCTCATCAAAATGAAACCGACGAGCAGCATCGCCGGTGCCCATTCGTGAATCCTAAATGCCAGAAGCTGCACCGTCAATGTCGAACCTACTCCGGCACCGAGAATGATGCTTGTCGCATTTACCAAAAGCAGAAGCCCGTTGTTCGAAAGCGCGACGAGCATTAACATCACCGCGCCGGACGACTGGAGCGAAAGAGCGACGACAAGCCCCAAAAGCAAGCCTCGCAATCTGCTTTTGGTGAGTCTCTTTACCACGAGGCGAAGGCTCGCGCCGGCAAAATCCTCGAGTGATTTTGTCACCTTTTTTATGCCATAAAGAAAAAGCGCGACGCCGCCGAGAATCTCGAAGATCGATAGAGTTATGCTGGTTTCGGTTGTCATTTTGACAATAAGATAGGATTTCCGAACCGATAATCAAGTTAAATCTTATTTCGACGCGGTGTCGAATCCCGAACATTAAAACCAGTGGTGTGCGCAACTGAACGCGAAACAATTTCCTTGCGCGAAGAT
>CAYNTG010000106.1:0-6616 GCA_964400105.1 uncultured bacterium | reverse complement strand
CGCGGGTGGGGGGTGGCATAAAAAAAGGCGGTGGATAAATAAAACCACCGCCTTTTGTTATGTTCGCTCTATCCGGCTATTTTATCAATATCAGCCTGCATCTCAACGTTTCGTCGCCGGAACTGAGCCTTACGAAATAGATCCCCGACGGTAGCCTCGTATCGTTCGGTGTCGTGCCATCCCAGACAATGCGACTTCGGCCCGCATCGAGATCGAACGAACGCACGACTCTCCCCGAGATGTCGAATATATCGAGCGATGCGTCTTTATCCGAGCCGGTTACATCGATAGCGACCGATGCGTTGAATGGATTCGGATAAGCGCCGAGGGACAGCTCCTCCGGAAGGGTCGTTTTATCCTCTATCCCGGTGAGCCAGGGGTTGTAGAAAAGCACCGATGTCCCGCTCTTTGGGACATATGCCCCGGCCGGATCGTCGTTGTAGAAATACGCCAGACCGTCGATACCGACCTGATCCTCGATTATCGCTGCGGAATAATCCCGATTGTATCCATCGATGTTCTTGTAATTGAATGTGATCCACGATCCCTCGCGCCCATAGTCGATCACCGCCTGGAACTGAAGAAGCTCGCCGCTGCTTATAGAATCGAACATCTCCCATTGGACATAGAAAAGCCCTGCGGAAACATCCTCGAAATATGAGATCACGCCGTCGGTCATGAACGCGAGATTCGACCATAGCGGTGCAATCATTGCGTTTGGCGAATCGGGATTTGGAAATACATCTTCTGGATATGGATCGCCCGCGCTTGCCATAGTATCCGTCGAAATCCATCCGTTCTTGCATATCACGAAATCGCTCGTTACCGATATGTAAAACGGGAAGTTTCCCCCGATGGAAATCGGGTCCGAAACGATGGCTCCGCCGAGCGCGAGATGCGTTCCCGGGCCGCCCGAATCGGGATTGATCTCGAACCACGAATACGTCGGGGCCATCGTATCCAATGTCGCCCAGTTATCCGCAAACCGATAGCCGATCATATCCGGCCCGCCGGAGTGCGGGTCCTGAATTATCGTGTAGAACTCCGGGCTTGTGGATCGGTTGTCGAGCGTGTCGCTTGCGGCGAAGGAATACCATAGCGTGTCGCCGGGATAGAGGCCGCATATCGTGTAATGATACTCCGCACCGATAACGGTGTCCGATGCAACGACTGTGTCGATCGGTTCGGTCATGTAAAGCGAATCGGTCTCCACGCAGTTGTAATCGGATATCCGTGCGACAAGGTCGATACAGAATTCGGGCGGATCGGTGAAGTTCTCCGTCGCGCCGGTGTGGGCGATAGACGGGCCGGTGGTATCGGGACCAGCGCTTGCCGGAATGAACCGAATCGCGAAATGGTCGAACAGCGGATTGCCGGGTGGATAGCCGTTGAACTCATACATGAGACCGACCGTCCCCGCCTGATTCTCAATACCGACCGTTGCGCTGAGGCCGTAGTCGTGGTCTGGGGACTCCGGGGTATGGGCATCCTCGTAATGATATTCGATAATTCCGTTCGGGAACATCCTCACGGCAAAAGTAACCTGCCCTGTGATTGTGGAATAGACATACGGGCAGAAGACGTTATGCCAGATCACCCAAAAGCTCGATACTTCATCGTAGATGCGAACGGATGCCGTCGTATCGAAAGCCGTGTCGGCTTCGCAATCGTCCCACATCACGGCGAGCATTCCGCCATCGGGACTGTCGCCGCCGGGTAGGGAGTCGTTTGTAAAGTAGCCGCTAAATGGGTCTTCGCCAAACGATACCCAGCCGTTGTTCGAGACCCAAATGCTGTCGTAATCCTCGCCATAAAATTCGAATGTGAACGGCAATGCAATCCTAACATATTCGTCGTCGCCGTAAAGCTCTGGAACGATAGTCGCAATGTCCGACGGCGGCGACATATATGTCGGCCCCGACGGGTCGTATGAATCATACCACATATAACCGGCCGAGTCCGGCCCGCCGCTGCTGATATGCGACCAGACTGTAAAGGACGATGTTGCGACGTCGTTTATCGAAAGCGTATCGCCATCGACGGAGACGCGACAGTGTGCACGGTAGCTCCGCGAATCGATCGGCGACCAATCCGGGAAATAGATCGTGTCTTTTTCGTCGATCGACAGGGAAATTGTGTCAACTTCGTAATACACGGTATCGTCGGTCGAATCGACTATCGCAAACGAAACCGGAACCACAGGTTCATTGACCGTTCCACCGTTTTCCACGATTGCGGAAAGACCGATAGGCGAACCGATAATATGGATTCCAGTTGGTGAAATTATCGAATTCATCCGACAATCGTGGCCCATAATTACCGGTTTATAGAATAGAATCGCCCGCCCGGAATCCAGTGAGGCCGTGTTATAGGAGTATAAAAGGGCATCGGAGCCATCTGGGTTTTCGATTCCTATCGTAGCGGCTCCGCCGTTTATATCGGTGAGTGAGCCGCCATAAGCATCGAGATACTGGAACTTGATATCGTTCTCGTCGCCGGATGAGTTTTCGTAGATCGAGACCTGAAAGAAAAGCGGGTCCTCCGGATCGTAGTATTCGGAGCGGATATACCAGTTATACCATGTTACGACGAATATTCGGTTCGGCGATGTTCCCTCCGTTTGGTAATAGACATGGGAATTTGTTTCTCTCGCTAGGTCGTCCCAATAAACGTATAAAGCGGTATTTGGAAGCCCCATCGAAGGAATTAAATCGTTCGCATATCCATCGATCAAAAGGTTGTTGAATCCGAGCACTCCGTTCGTTGAGACATAAGCCTCGGTGCTGTATGTGCTGTCGTAAAAATGAACGGGGAAGGGCAACGATAAAGGCGTAAATTCGTCGTCGGTTCCGGGGAATATCACCACTGACGTAGTGTCGGGATCGATCCAGGAGAAAGCTACTGTGCCGTCTTCGTCGTCCACCCAATAATATCCGTAATCGTCCGGGCCGCCGGCGGCAACGATGACCATAGGGATCAACAAGATCAACAATAGCATCGATTTACGAGACATATCTCCTCCTTCATGCTAATTTTTTAGTGATTATTATATTAATTGTTATATTTAATATAGCGATTAAATAATGGATAAGCAAATTTTGAGTTCATAACGTAAACAATGTGCGTATCATGTCTCGATTGCGAACGATGCTCCGGTTATGGCCAGCTTATTGTTACTCGGTTGTTGACTTGCCTGATTCGGAGAATTATATTGGAAAAATGAATATCGAGGAATACAAAAAAATCACGAATAGAATCGCTAAGGGACCGAATAATCCGGGGTATTACCTTTACGGTGACGAGGAGTTCATAAAACAAGGGCTGATCACTGCTGTCAAGAACGTCACGGTGAATCCAGATTTTGCAGATTTCAACGTCGATGAGTTCTGGGGTGGCGAGCTTCGAGACACCAAACCGCTTTTCGACGCTCTTCTATCGATCCCGATGATGGCGGATTATCGCATCGTCATCCTTCGAGAGGCCCATAAATTCAAAAAAACCTCGCAGCATAAAGCAATGATCGATTTCGATGTGCCGCAGGGGTGCGTTTTCCTTGTCGATTCGAATCCCAAAACCAAAACAAACGCCTTTCACAAAGGTCTTGTAAAACGCCTCGAAGCCTATGAATGCTCGATTCGCAACGATACAGAGATGATCGAGTGGGTCGAGTATATGGCGTCGAAGCGCGGTTTAAAAATCACCCGCCCGGTGATAAAATACCTTGTTGAACGCTCCGGCGAAAACCTCGAAACGCTCGCCGCCGAACTGGACAAGCTCTTTTTATCGACCGGTGGCGACGCGCCGAAAAAATCGGACATCGATCGGATGACCGCGATGTCCCGAAGTGCGAACATCTTCCAGCTCGCGGACAGCTTCGTAAAACGCGATTTCAAAACGACGCTCGCCCTATCAAAAAGGCTATTTGACTTCGGCGAATCCGGAGTTATGTTGATAGCCTTCCTGAAAGGCGCGGTGATGAATCTTCTCAAGATTAAGTCCGGACCCAAATGCAATGCGAGGATTCGCGTTCCGGGATGGAAGATGAAATTATATAAAAGCTGCGCTTCCAATTGGACGACGGCACAGCTTCACGAATCGATAAAGACGCTCGCGCGGGTGGATATCGGCATCAAAACCGGCAAGCTCACCGAGCGCGAAGCCATTACGCAGGCTATTGTGTCGGCGTCTGTCGTGGACGATTAATTCATAGGAGAATCATGGATCACAAAATAGATATTAAGACGAGGGAATTAAGCGAAAAGGAAAAAAACAGTGTGCGCTTCGACCTTACGGTTCGAGGTTTGCTTTCGCTTATCAGCGCCGCATGTGTTATCGTATTTGCTATAATGCTTTCCATTCACGGTTTGCCGATTTTTGCGAAAGGTGGATTGACCGGTGTATGCGTGGGTGGTATCTGGATCGCGGTTATCGCCGTCGATTTTGGATTGGTGCGAAGCGGTATCCAGCTTTTGGCATGGCGAAAGGCCCGGCATATTGGCGTCTTGCCCGATTCCGGCAAGCCATCGGGCGGCATTTTAGAGGATGTATTTAATATTTTCATGGCGATAATATTCGTCGGTCTGGGAATCGCGGTTCTCATCGCAGGCAGGCTCGGGCTGGACGGCCTTCAAACATCGACACAGATCCCGATGTCCATTCTGTCGATTACATTTGGATTAAGCTCCGCCGCGAGCGCCGCAATCAATATATGGAAAAGGCGCACCGGCCTCGCAGATATAGTTCACGAAATCCCGGAATCCAGCGTATAAAGCGTGAATCAATCATCCACAAAAATATTTATTCGACTTTCAAAATCCCTTATCCCATATTGGCTTCCACTGCTTTTAGGGATTCTTTCGATGCTGCTTTTCACGGTGAGCAATGTCGCGCTGGTGTATATGGTTTCACCGGTTTTGAAAACACTTTTCAGGACGGATAGCGGCACACTCGAAGCGGTTCAGGCCGAGCGCGAAACGGAAACCGAAGATGCAGACTTCATCGATTCTTTGCGAGCAAAATTGCAGGCAAAAGTCGATCCAATTGTTTATAAGGATACCCGCAAAGGGACGTTGGCCAATTTCTGCATCTTGTTGATCATCATAATGTTCTGCAAGAATTTCTTCCTCTATTGGCAGACTATTTTAAGCAGCGTCGCGCTTCAGGGGATTATGAACGATTATCGAAAAAAGCTCTTTGAACACGTCCATAATCTCTCCCTAAAATTCTTCAACAAAGAGCGAGCGGGCGATATAATCAGCCGTATCGTCTCCGATGTCCAGACGATGCAGGACTCGATCTCCGTCTCCGTGGCCGACCTCATCCGCGATCCGCTCTCGCTCATAATTTATTACATAATCCTCCTTTTAATCGACTGGAGACTGACCCTCGTTATCACCGCGCTAATGCCGATTATCGCCCTGCTTCTCAATGCGATAGGCAAACACCTCAGGAGATACACCACTCGCAGTCAGGAGCGCATGGCCGATTCTGTGAGTATCCTTCAGGAAACGATCTCCGGAATCCGGGTTGTCAAGGCTTTTGACATGGCGAAATTCGAGCTTAAGCGATTTTCGAGATTTGCGGATGAATATCTTCGAAATATTATGAAGATGATCCGCGTTCGGCGGCTCGCCGGGCCTTTCAACGAGATCGTAGCGACGGCGATGGCGGTTTGCGTTTTATGGTTCACCGGTGGCAAGGTTATTTCCGGCGACGGCATGGCCGCAGAGGCATTTATGCAATACGTGATCGTGCTTTTCCTCATAATGCAGCCGGTCAAGACCTTTTCCAACAAATTCGCGCGGATAACCAGCGGTCTGGCTGCGGCGGAAAGGGTATTCGAGCTGCTTGACACACCGCCGGTTATCGTCGATAAACCGGACGCGAAGGGCGTCGAGGGGATAACCGAAGAGATCCTTTTCGAGAACGTATCGTTCAAATATGAAGGCTCGAACGAAATGGCGCTTAAGAATATCGATTTATCGATCCGGAATGGGCAGATAATCGCTCTGGTCGGGCATTCGGGATCGGGAAAATCGACGCTTGTCGATCTCATTCCGAGGTTCTACGATCCGACCGTAGGGCGTGTGTTTCTCGACGGCACCGACCTTCGGGACATAAAGATTTCCAACCTGCGCGGGATGATGGGCATCGTCACGCAGGAGGTCATCCTCTTCAACGATTCGATCCGCGCAAACATCGCTTACGGCCATTCCGAATGGCCGAACGAGCGGATCGTCGAGGCTGCGAAGGCCGCCAATGCATGGAATTTCATATGTAAAATGCCGAACGGTCTCGACACGGTGATCGGCGATAGGGGAGTCCGGCTCTCCGGCGGTGAACGTCAGCGCCTGGCCATCGCGAGGGCGATATTGAAGAACCCGGAATTCCTGATCTTCGACGAGGCTACTAGCTCACTCGATACGGAATCCGAGCGACTCGTCCAGGAGGCTATCGATCACCTTATGATAGGCCGCACGGCGGTAATTATCGCGCATCGGTTGAGCACCATCGTCAATGCCAATAAGGTCGTTGTTCTGGTCGATGGCGCTATTGTCGAGACCGGCACACACAACGAACTTCTGGCGCGAAACGGCGCTTACAGATCGCTTTACAA
>CAYNTG010000105.1:0-6658 GCA_964400105.1 uncultured bacterium | reverse complement strand
TTAACATATAAAAAAAAATCCAAAATGCAACAACCTATCGAAAAAAACTTTGTCGAATAAAAGTGGGTAATATCCAAGATTATTACAACTCGCAATCCGCCCGGACATTTTAACCTATTTACGTTGCTATCTATCGAAAAAGTAGGGTAATCGGTTGTTTTAGTGTATTTCTCATTGAAATTCAATCATTAGTATGTAGTTTATAATAATAAGCAGTATTTTATTGGGAGGAAAAATGCAAAGAGTATTATTCACAGTAGTTTTCATTATGGCTATCGCAATTGCGGGCATGGCCGATTCGGATGCGGTTATGTCGAACCATCATGGGATTCATCTGCAGGTCGGGAATATGCCGCCGAGCGTCGATATGACGCACAGCTTTTCACCAATGGCGGTCGATTCGATTCCGCCGTTTCCGCCATACCACGACCTAACCTTGTATATCACCGGCGATACATACTACGACATGCAGCATAACTGTTCCAAGGGGCGGAATATCGCCGTCGATCCGGATGGCGGCGTTCATGTTTCGTGGATGGACGGCATAAATGCGGCTTTAACTCAGCGAAGGGTGAAATATAACTATTTCCATATCGATTCCGTTATTGGCGGCGATCCCAGCACGGGTTGGGTTTGCGGTTACGACGGCGCACAGGTCGATGGACGCGACAATGCCGGATATACGACTATCGCCATAGACGACGAGCACACAGTCCCGACGGTAGCTTACCACGATGTCCAGGGAACGGAGAATCCAAAGGCTAATGCCGCTTTCGACGGGATATATTATGCCACCGGCGGTGCGTCGCGGTGCATCTTCCTTCAGCCGTATGTCGGACCCGACCCATATTTTGTGCCGGAGGACGCGACGTTCGACTGCTCGGCGATATGGCCGTCTATAGCCCAGATCGATACGACCGTCTGGATGGTTACCAACTGCTCGAATAATCTGGATACGATTCCGACGACCGGGGAGCCTTGTGGCGAGCGGATAATCTATTATCGCGGTTTCTTAAAACCCGATGTGACGTTGATTACTACCCTTTCTTTCGAGGACCCGATCGAGATCGAGAACGATCAGGTGGATATCACGGCAGATATTACGGCATGGAAGAATCCCGCCGGTAACAACAAAATCACGATGGGATATATCCGCCGCGACACGATTATCGAAGCCGACACATGCTACTGCACCGAGGAAAACTACTTTACAACGTCTTACGATGCCGCAGCCTTGATGATCCGCCGTTCTTCGGATATGGGCGACAGTTGGTCGCTTCCAGAATATATCACCGAGCCGATGTCGCATATCTATTCCGATTATCCTGAGACCCTTTATATTGGATGGAGCCTCGATTCAAGCGTTAGTCCGCCGGAGACGGTTCAGAATTACTCTCCGATATATACACGCCCGGTCGATCTAAACATTACATACTCTCCGGATGGCGTTCTGCACGCCGTTTGGGGCGAGTTCGTTATGTCTCCCAACAAGGGATGGGAAAATATCTGCGCGGCGGCGTGTTCCGTCGGTGCGTATAGAATGGAGATCATTTATCACTGGGACGAGGTCCGCGATGTTATCGATACGGTAACATGGGACCCGATGTGGTTGTTCCAGCCGCCCAGCACATCCAGGCCTACTACGCAATTCCGCACGAGTCAATACGGCCCGAGCCACGAACCGCAGGTTACGGTGGATGACGACGGCAATGTATTCGTATTCTGGGAGCAGCGTTGGTCGGAGTATTGGTGGGCCACTACGGGAACGCTTGTAGTCGATAACGCCCTGAATGGTTTCCCAAACAGCGAGATATACTGCGCGGTATATTCTCCCGACAGCGGATTCTGGTCCGATCCGATGAATATCTCGAATACAACCACACCGGGATGCAGCGCCGGTGTTTGCCTTTCCGAGGTCGAGGTCACCGTCGCCGACCGCGTCGATGACTGCGTCCATATCTCGTTTATAGTCGATAAAGATGCGGGGCTTTTCCTTCTCGAAGAAGGCGTTGTCTCGCTTTGCGATGTCGCCTATCTCCGCTTGAATAAAGATGATCTAATCGGGACGGCATATGGCCCAAGACACAACTATATCACCGAGCGGGTTAACCCAAACGTGCCGCTTGAGTTCCGGCTCGGTTCCGGCTATCCAAATCCGTTTAACGCGGCGACGGCGTTCTGGTTCGATACATACAAACCGGGAAATTACACGGTCGAGGTTGTCGATATAACCGGTCGCACGGTTTCGAGCATATTTGACGGCGACCTTAAGGCCGGCCGTCGAAGATTTACATGGGACAGCTTCTCGGATATCGGCTGGAATGTTCCCAGCGGAGTATATTTTGTCCGTGCGCGCGACGCGAGCGGCAATCAAGCTACCCGAAAGGTTACTCTGATCAAATAGGCGGGCAATGCCCGCAGATGGCGTGCTACGGCCAATCGATTTTACCAAGAAATAACCATTAGCGTGGGTCTCTGCGGGCGCTCCCGAAAAACCCTAAAACGCGCCAAACGCATAACCAAACCCGGCGACGAGAAATTGGGGATGGGGATATGAAGGAGAAACAAAATTGAAGGATAAGAGAAAATTTGAAACTGCTTTGAGAGAACTTGCAGCTACCCTTTCCGAACATGTGAGTAGCAAAGACGGCCAATGGGCCGTAAAAGGATTCATCGATGTTTATAAAAACGTCTATACAATTTCACAAGATACTAAAGTCGTTTCGAAAATATTAGAAATCCATCTATTCCCTCGAATATTAGCTTTCGCCGAAAAACACGGATTCGCATTGGTCTTAGCAGAACATCAAAACTACTATCCGGATATCTCGTTTGTTTTAAAAAGCGATGAATCGGTTCGCTTTGCAGTCGATTTTAAGACGACATATCGCAATTCCGAAAAACCGTGGCTTTGCAATGGATTTACGCTTGGTTCACACGGAGAATATTTTAGAAAGCGAACAAGCACAAAGAACATCCAATTCCCTTATGGAAGCTATTCGGGGCATTTCTGTTTGGGTATAATATATGATCGCGCGACAAATGCCACGATCGACGAAACGCAAATACATTCAATTGATGAGCTGCATTCTATCACTTCCGTAATTTCGAATATCCAATTCTTTGTTGCGGAAAAATGGAAAATAGCCGGGGATATACAAGGTTCTTATAATACGGCCAATATCGGAAGCATAAAACGAATCGAGGATATTATTAACGGAAACGGAATGTTTGCTAAACTCGGCGAGGATTGGTTCGACGATTATTGGATGAACTTCGGCGAAATAACCGTGAAGGGGCCGGATGGGACAACGAAGAAGATTACTTCACTTTCAGAATTCGTGGAATATCGCAAAGGCGATCCTTCATTGATCGTCCCGAAAAATAATAAAGAATGAGCATCTATAAAACAATAGTCCCCCCGATTAAAACCCAGGGCATTAAGACGAAATTAGTCCCGTGGATTAAGAACATAGTTCCTTCTAATTTCGACGGTCGTTGGATTGAACCGTTTATGGGATCGGGCGTCGTTGCCTTTAATATTAGGCCACGCGAAGCCTTGCTCTCAGACTCGAACCCTCACCTTATCCGCTTCTATCAGGCGGTATCGAATGGCGAAATCACTGCACGCATTGCGAGGCTGTTCCTTGAGAAGGAGGGGGCGGAGTTGTTTCGGACAAACGGAGAGCACTATTATGTGGTTCGCGAACGTTTTAACCAAGAGGGCAATCCGTTAGATTTTCTTTTCCTCAATCGATCTTGCTTCAACGGGATGATTCGCTTCAATCGAAAAGGGGGATTTAATGTCCCTTTCTGTAAAAAGCCAAACCGCTTTGCAAAAGCCTATATAACAAAGATTTGCAACCAAATACAAGGTGTAGTCGATGCGTTGACTTTCGGTTCTTATGAGTTCAAATGCCAGGACTTCTCGGAAACCATCGGAGCTGCGGACGGCAGAGACATTATTTACTGCGACCCGCCCTATATTGCCCGTTATACCGACTATTTCAATGGTTGGGACGAAAAAGACGAGAGAATTTTAGCGAAGCTTTTAGGGGCAACAAGGGCCCGGTTTGTTCTTTCGACATGGCATAGCAATAAGTATAGGACTAATACTTTTATCGACGAACTTTGGGCGGATTTTTTCATGTTGACTCGCGAACATTTTTATCATTTGGGCGGCAAGGAAGAGAATCGAAACGCTATGCTCGAAGCTCTTATAACGAATTTCGAGACATTTTACGAGGAGAAAGAAACTCCGAGAAAAAAGCAATTGGAGATTTTCGCCGTAGTAGCGAATTAATGTTTTTTTCTCGTTCTTCCGCTCCGGCGTCATCGTTCTTTTCAAATATTATTTTCCCTGTTCTTCCCATAAATTCAACCCATGTAATCCCGTGATCGGGTTTTCATACCACCCATCCCACGAGGTGGCCGCCGAAGCCGCAGATCGCATAAGCTTTAGGTTGTTCCTGAACCTCGACATCGATAAAAAACCGCCCAACGACACAACGCCGGTAAGGTTCCGCAAACTCCATGTCCACATGGAAAACATAATTGGATTCGAGCTCATTGGCGGTGGAATTATGATAATCATAAATGGGAATGGGTTTATAGGGCACTGGAGAAAGTAGATTCCCCTCATTCCCCGCATAGCGCTGGAATAAATAATCCCAGCGTTACGGCGTCTATCGCATCGTTCATCACAATTTTAAATTCCGTAGGGTCAAAGCATGTGACCTGCAGAAACCCGTAGGGCCTCGACCGAATAAAACGGGACGGTGCCTTGTCAAAATTGGGAGGGCGCGTAGGTCGTCCTCTACATCCTCTTGACGACGGGGCCGTCTGGCGTGTCGCGGACCTCGAAGCCCTGCGCGGCGAACGCGTCGCGGATAGCGTCGGCGGCGGACCAGTCCTTGCTTTCGCGGGCGTTACGTCTTTTATCTAGGGCGGTTTCAACATCCATCTCTAGGCCATCGATAACGATAGTAAGCCCCGCCGATTCGGATTCGCTCGATGGCGGAAGAAGCCCGGTTACGCGGTCGAAACCATGTAGAAATTCGATTATAGGAATGGCATCTGCAGCGGAAAGATTGCCCTCGTCACGCAATCTATTGCAGACGCGAATAAGCTCGAAAATGGAACCGAGCGCGCCGGAGATATTTAGGTCGTCGTCCATGCATGACTCGAACGATTCCCGCGACGCCGCGAGAGCGTTTGTCGCTTCATCGTGAACCGAGCCTTCTGGAAGCTTTTCGACCATATCGC
The DNA here is from genome assembly GCA_964400105.1 of uncultured bacterium. Classification (GTDB taxonomy): domain Bacteria; phylum UBP14; class UBA6098; order UBA6098; family UBA6098; genus CAYNTG01. Next base: position 1,393 of record CAYNTG010000105.1, on the reverse strand, counting down.
GGAACTCGCAGATTCGCCCCATAGATGTCTTGGCAGCATCGAGACCATCGAACGTAAAATTGAGCTGCTGGCGGTAATGCGTGGATATTAAAACATATCTAATCGCTAGCGGAGAATAGCCCTTGTCGAGAAGCTGCCGAAGCGTGAAGAAATTTCCCAGCGATTTCGACATCTTCTTGCCCTCGACGATGAGATGCGCGTTGTGCATCCAGTAATTGACGAATTTCTTGCCGGTCGCGGCCTCGGATTGCGCGACCTCGTTCTCGTGGTGCGGGAAAAGGTTGTCCTCGCCGCCGGTATGGATGTCAAAACTCTCGCCGAGGTATTTCATGCTCATCGCGGAGCACTCGATATGCCATCCGGGGCGGCCCTTGCCGAGTTCCGTTTCCCAGAAAACATCGCCGTCGGACTCGTTCCAGGCTTTCCAAACGGCGAAATCCGCCGCCTGTTCCTTCTCGTATTCGTCGTGGGAAATCCGCGAGCAGGCGATGTTCATATCGATTCGCTTGCCGGAGAGCTTGCCGTATCCCGGAAATTTCTCGATCGAGTAATAAATCGAGCCGTCGCCACCACGGTATGCCACACCGACATCGAGAAGCCGCTTCACAAGCTCGACCATTTCGGGAATATGTTTCGTGGCTTCGGGATAGACCTCCGCCCGCTCGATTCCGAGGGTATCGAGGTCCTCGAAGAAGGCGGTTTTAAATTTCGCGGTGTATTCGTCGAGCGAGATGCCGGCTTTGCGGCTCTCGCGGATAGTTTTGTCGTCAACATCGGTGAGGTTCATCACCTGCTTGACCTCGAAGCCGCGATATTTTAGCCATCGCCGAAGCAGATCCTCAAATATATACGCGCGGTAGTTGCCGATATGGGCGAAGCCATAGACCGTCGGGCCGCAGGTATACATACCAACCTTCCCCGGCTCGATCGGGTGGAATTCTTCGATTCGGTTTCCAAGTGTGTTTTTAAATTTTATCGTCATGTTTTTTCCTTCCGTAGGGGAGCACCGCGTGTGCTCCCGGTCGGTGAAATTACGCCATGTCCTATTATGCGTGCGGGAGAGCACATAGGCTCTCCCCTACGATTTTCCTTTATATATTTTTTCGATGAACTCCGGGAAAATCTTCGCATCTTTTTCCCAGTTGAATTTCTCGCGAGCGGCGCGCATACAAGTTTCGGCTCGCTGCGCCATCGCCGTTTCGTCTTTTATAAGATCGGCTATTATATCGACGATGCGGTTTTCCTGTCCGTGAGGCACGAAAATCGGGCCGTCGGATTCGGAGAGGATGCCGTCGTAAGCATCGAGCCACGTTGTTATAGGAATCGTGCCCTTGGACATATAATCGAACACCTTGCTCGAAAGGCATTGATTATATTTTTTCGTCGGGACTAT
>CAYNTG010000104.1:2061-6671 GCA_964400105.1 uncultured bacterium | reverse complement strand
ATAATCGTTCGGCATAGTAGCTCCTTTGAAAGATTATCACATACAAAAACACTAATGTATATTTATAAAAATGTCAAGTTATATATTTGATTTACAACTCAATATCCCATCCGTTTTTCCGGCGCTGTTTAATTTCGGTTCGGCAAGCATGTTTGCAATTTAAGACAGTATTTTTCATAATGCAATCGGAATCAACTAAATATCTGAAAAAAATTATCTTATAAGGTAATAGGTATTAGGTAATGGGTATTTAGAGAGGGCGACCGGCGGTTATCGAGCGGAGTCGAGGTAAGTCGAAACGACCGGGTTGCGCGCTGGTGGGGGAGGATGATTTGAAAACGGTAACCGGTAGGACAGGAATTCTTGCCTGTTCAAAACGGTCAGACAGGAATGTCCGTCCTACAAATGCTGAGAGGGGGCGCGGAGACGCGTCCCCTCTTTTTTATTGCGCCGAGGGCGGAGATTTTCGCCTGCAAAGCGAATCCGCCGAAGGCGGTTGAGCACGTTATCAGTCGGCATTGCCGACCCGACGGCAATATAGCGAAAGATTAACAAAAGATTATTGATTTCGTTTCCGCCCTAAGTATATTGGGTAATCATTGACGTTTTGTTTGCGAGCAATAATAAAAAAGAAATGAGATACGCATGAAAAAGAGATTTCCGGTTGTAATAATAATCCTCTCGATTATCGGAATCGCCTTCGGCTATTCGCGCCGCTCGATGGTCGAGATCAATACGAATACAGGTTGCCCGAGCTGCGCCGCCGCCGACACATGGCTCGACGAATGGTTCCCGCTGCACTTCGACGAGATGTGTCTTCTGAGATACCATACGAACGGCCCGGCAACGGACGATCCGTTTCATCTTACGAATGTCGATCAGAATAACCGGCGAGCGGGTATGTATAGCCTCGGATTCGTGCCGCTGGTTGTCGTGAACGGTATTCGGCAGGACGATTGGTCAACATCGGGACCAGTCGCGGAGTCGCAGGCGGGCGTTTATACGCCGTTCGAGCTGGAGGTGTTCCCTGTCGATAGCGGGATATGCCGCGTTCGGCTGACTTGTCAAGATGGCGGATACGATAATATGCTAAACCTCTTTTGCGTGCTCAGCGAGGACTCGATGCACTACGCCGCTCCGAACGGCCACACCGAGTTTCATCAGGTGATGAGGTATATGCTTCCGAGCGCTTTCGGCGAGCCTATCCATGTCGATGGCGATACGGTTATCGAGCGCGAATTCGATTTCACACCATATTTCACTTATACCAGTTATTTTAAAAACTGCTGGTACACGGTTTTTATCCAGGATTTCACGACCGATAGCTCGATTATCCAATGCGACAAGCGTGCGACCCTCGATCTGCTCGATTATTATCACAATGTCAAGACGGATCGATTCCGCGAGCTTGTCGCGCCGGATGACACGACTGTGTTCGATTTTGCAATATTGAATTTCGGCCGGAACGCCGATCAATACGATGTCTGGTTCGAGGAAGACGTTCCGGCGGGATGGAGCGTGGATGTTCGCTCCGGCGGCGCGCCTTTCGATTCAACACGGATCTCCGTTGTGAGCAAGGAGTTGCAGGATTTCGAGCTTCATATGTCTCCGTGCGGTGATGTCGGATATGGCAATGTCTATCTCTATGTCCGTCCGGTCGACGACCCGGACGCAAGAACCGAAACATTCCATTTCAAGGCCTATTCCGGCGGCGATATGCTGCTCATAAGCAGCAGCGCGGCGACGGACGATATTCCTTATTACGAGGATTTGTTCACCGACGAGGGGATCGAGTTCGGGATCTGGTCGATGGAGGAGCACGGCCTTTTGCCGGATATCACGAACCTCGCTTTCGACGCGATCGTTTGGAACGACGGAATAAACCTCGAGGATTCGATCATGTTCTCCGATCGTGAGGGGATGATCGGTTTCCTCGAAAACGGCGGAAAGATGCTGATAACCTCCGGCTCGATGGGTCGCGATATCGGCAACGACCACGCTTTTTATCATCTCGGCCTCGGTGTGGATTACGACGGACTCGAATTCGGCGTGATGGGCGTGATGGGAACATATCCCGGAACGGATTTCACCGGATATTCGTGCACGTTGCCCGGTCTTCCGACGGAGGGAGTTTTGGCACGCGCTGGGACCGGTTCCGAGGGCATCCTTCGGTTGAACGTCGGCCCGACATGCGGAATCCAAAAAACCTTTACTACCGGCGGCGGCAAGCTGGTTTATATCACCTTCATGCTCGAAACTGTGGCGAGCGAGACGGAGCGCGACGATTTCTGGGATCGGGTAGTGGAATTCTGGGGTGGTGTCGGCGTCGAGGAGCGGAAGATTCCAGAATCGGTGGAAATCCTATCTGCGTCTCCGAATCCTTTCAACGGTGCGCTTTCCATCGAGATTAATTCGCCGGTCGCCGGCGATTTGAAGATCGAGGCGTTCGATGTTACCGGCATGGTCGCCGCAACGATATTCGACGGCACGATTTCTGCGGGAACATTCGATGTCAGGTGGAAAACCGGGAACCTTTCCAGTGGATTATATCTGATTCGAGCCACCGGAGATGGATTTTCGGTTGGATGTAAAACGCTACTTCTAAAATAGGAGCAGATATGAGGCGCGGGATTTTACCGTTAACCTTAATTGTTTTTACGCTTACCGTTTCGGCGCTTTTTGCGGGAAACGATGTGACATCGGCGTTTCCCGATTTCACGCTCAAATCGTGCAACGGCGATGACATTACGCTTTCGGAAATCACCGGCGAAGGCCCCGCGATAGTGACATTCTGGGCGACGTGGTGCAAGCCGTGCATCAAGGAGTTGCGAAAGCTCGAAGGGATGTCAAAATTCCTCGAGAAGCACGGCGTAACCGTTCTCGCGATAAATGAGGACGGCCCGCGAACGCGCCCGAAGGTCAAGCCCTTCACCAAAAAGGAGGGGTGGACATTCAACGTGCTTATGGATCCGGGCAGCAAGGTCAAAACCGCCGCAGGCGTGGCGGAACTTCCGAAGTTTTTCATTGTCGGCGAGGGAAACGCGATCCTCTATCAACATCCAGGTTACAAGCCCGGCGACGAGGCTGAATATAGGGAAAAGATCGAGACGCTTTTTCCGGTAGCCGTGGAAGAAATCCCGGAGGAAGCCGTTGAATAGAGTTTTTATCCTCGCCACTGCTGCGATTTTCATCCTTTCTTGTTCGGCATTCGCAATCTCGTTCACAGGCAATAACACGTTCGAGTTCCGCCTCGCTGGCGACGATTCTTCCGACAGCTTTTTGGAAGATAGATTCAACCTGCGCGTCTCGGAATCGTTCGTAACGCTCGGCGCGCGGTTCGAGGCGATGCATCCTTCGAGAGCTTCAGCAATAACAAGACCTTCAGAGGAATACGACGAGATTACGCAGCGCTGGGCGACTATCGATGCCGAACGGATCGAAATAACGGTTGGGACGTTCATGGCTACTCTTGGAAACGGATTCGTTCTCGACGCCCGCGAACGTTCGGAGATTCAACAGGATCACCACCTCGACGGCGTTTCTGCCGATTTCGAGTTGCCGTCCTCGGATTTGACAATTCTCGCCGGCGCGGCAAATTGGAACTACCTCGATGATTTTTCGATCAAGGGTTTTGACCTGCGAACATCGGATATTCCCTATCTGAATCTCGGTGCGAGCTATATCGCTTTCGACGACGAGGTGCACGACCCGGACTCCATCCTCGACGACCTGAAGGGAGAAATCTGGGGTGCGAATATCGCTCCGGAGATCGGGCCGTTTTATGCAGAGGCGCAATATTCAGCTTCGTGGAGAAGCGAGACGGACGGCGGCGATTTTCAGAGCGGCGATTTGATATACGGAAACGCATCGGCATTCGCCGGACCGATCGTCATCTTCGGCGAGTATCTTCAGGCGGAGGATTTTATTGCGGAGGGCTACGGCGATAACTCGCAGCTCGTAACGCTTCCGCTCATCGTTCACCAACCGAGTTATACGCTGATGAGCCGCCATCTCGCGGAGATCGACCCGATGGACACTCGCGCTTTTGGAGGCGAGCTATCATATTCGTTCGGGATCGGCGATGCGATGCTTTCCGCAGCTTCTGTGGGTGATATCGATGGTGAAGCCGACGGTTATCTCGAAATTTACGGATCGACATATTTAGATTTTGAAAGCCTTTCCGGCAAGATTGTCGCCGAGTATCAGGATTTCCCCGGCGACGATGAAGCTATTAACATCGTCGTCGAACCGCTTTACTATCTTAATGAGCGTGCGTCGATTTTGCTGGATATTGAATTTCAAACCGGCGTCGAATATGGCGAGGACGTGACGAATTATTACGGCCTTATGGAGTTCGCCCTTTCGCCTTATGGTTCTGCGGGAATCGAGGGGGGGAGCATATCTTCCGGCGACGGCGGGAACGAGACTTTCGGTCGATTTTATCTCGATATCGCCGTCGGGGAGCGGAACAAACTTACGCTCGCATATGGCAAACGCCCCGGCGGGTTCACGTGTAGCGGCGGAAGCTGCCGTTATGAGCCGGAGTTCGATGGTTTCGAGTTCAAGCTTGTGTCGAGTTTTTAATTTGGTTCCTGTGCGAAATTAGGTAA
>CAYNTG010000104.1:0-1961 GCA_964400105.1 uncultured bacterium | reverse complement strand
GTAAAGGCATCCGTCCATAGGACCAATTCGACATTATGTTATTTGGATTTTGACATTTGGATTTATATCATCTAATAATCGAACATTTAATCTCAGCGTATTGCTTTGCATTATAATATTTTATACATGAAGAAAAAGTAAAAACCGAATTGCGCCAGAATCTTAAATCTATCTGGAGAAAAAATCGGGGTTCGAATATCCTGGAGCGTCTGGCGCTCCTTTTTTTGTTGATCGACGTCGCACTCTGCGAAATTCCTCTGGTTTTCGACGATGGCGGACGAAATATCGATGAGTTCGAGTCGAGGGTCGTCGCCACTATCGAAGGATTCGAGGAGCGGATGCCGTTCGAGTTCGATTCGACCGACACGATTCGCATTGCCGTCGCATTTTCGAGGTCCGAATTCGAGCGCTTGACGCATGGCACGATCCCCGATTGGGGGATCGGCGCGGCGAACCCATCGCGCGGCGAGATCGTGCTTTTCTTGCGTGAGGGGAGTAGGTCGTTCGAAGCGGCGGAGTTGGTCGTGCACGAGCTTGGACACATTTTCCTGCACCGCGCCGTCGGCGATGTTCATATTCCACGATGGTTCGACGAGGGCTTTGCGCAATGGGTTACCGGGCCGATGGATTTTCACCAGTCGTCGCGCCTCTCGATGGCCATGATGTTTGGAAACACGATCCCGCTTTCGCGACTCGACGATGTAAATGGATGGAGCGCCGACCGGGCGGAGCTTGCTTATGCCGAAAGTCGTGCCGCGTTCGATTTTCTGATGAGCATCTCGCAGGATAAATCTCCAATGCGGATGATCGAGAGCATCGCCGAAGAGGGCGATTTCGAGGTGGGATTTTCATCCGCTTATGGGATGACGATCCACCAATTTTACCGGATATGGGCCTCCGAGAGCGCGAGAAAGTTCAATTGGACCTTGCTTCTGGCCGATTGGCGTATTACTTTTTCAACGATAACCTTACTATTTGTTCTGTTCGGTTCGATAAAGTTGATTCGAATGAGAATTGCACGAAAGAAAGCCGAAGATGAAGAAGATTAAATACGCGTTGGAATATGCCGCAGTGTTGCTTTTGGTATTGCCGCTGCGGATTTTGCCGTTCCGATGGGCGGTGGCGATAGGTGGTGCGATGGGGGGGGTGCTTTGGTGGCTCGGCATTCGGCGTGAGGTTTCGCGGTTTAACCTGAAGATATGCCTTCCAGAATACGGGAGGATCGAAGCCGACAGGATTCTTAAGGAGAGCTATAAAAACTTTTGCAGAAGTATGGTCGAATTTGCGCTGATGCCGAAGTTGCGCGGTCGAACCTCGAAATACATCGAGATCGTTAACCTCGAAAGGTTATCCAACAGAATGAAAGATGGCGTCGGCGTGCTTTGGGTCGCCGGTCATTTCGGAAGCTGGGAGCTATTGGGCACATCGTTTGCCGATGCTGGAATCCCCGTGGATTTCCTCGTCGGAAAACAAAAAAATGCTAAGGTCGACCGCTTTATCAACGGCCTTCGTTCCTCTATGGGGGCTGGAATTATCCATATGGGAGTCGCAACGCGCGGAGTTATCAAGTCGATTCGCTCCGGTCGGATGGTGGCCATGCTCTCCGATCAGGACGCCGGCACAAGCTCCGTATCCGTCCGGTTCTTCGGCCATCCGGTTTTGACGCCGAGAGGGATCGGAGCATTTGCACTGAAATTGAGATGTCCTATCGTCTATGCCGTCATTTTTCGCGATGGCGGATCGGTAAGGCAGACCATCGAGTTCGAGATTTTGGAGCCGGATTATGACAATCTTCCCGCCGATAAAGAAGAGGCGATTATCGAGATCACACAGCTTTATACCGATTGCATCGAGGCATCCATCCGGCGTGCACCGGAGATGTATTTCTGGCCTCATCGACGTTTCAAGCACGCCTTTAAATATCCGAAATAACCGCCTCGACCACCGAACACGAGATAAGA
>CAYNTG010000103.1:0-6754 GCA_964400105.1 uncultured bacterium | reverse complement strand
CGCTCGAAAAACTCGGCGGCAAAACGCCGCTTATGGTCGCGAATATTCCGAATATCGACGCGCTATGCGCGCGCGGAAGATGCGGCAAATTAGTTACAGTCCCCGATGATATGCATCCGGGAAGCGCGGTGGCGAATCTTGCAGTGCTCGGTTACAACGCCCGCGAGGTATTTCAGGGCAGGGGAGTCCTCGAAGCCGCGAGCATGGGCGTCGAACTCGACACAACCGACCTCGCTATGAGATGCAATCTCATCTGCATCGAAAACGGCAAGATCAAAAACCATTCTGCGGGACATATCGGCACGGCGGAATCAACAGAACTTATCAAAGAGCTTAATCGAAAAATCGGTTCGCCGGAAATGACCTTCCATCCCGGCGTGAGCTATCGGCATCTTTTCGTGCTGAAAAACGGCTCCGACGAAATATCCTGCACGCCACCGCACGACGTTCCCGGCACGCCGTTCACGGACGTCATGATTTGCGCAAATTCCCCCGATGGCGCGGAGACTGCGGAAATCCTTAATACACTCGTCATAAAATCGCAGGCGATTCTCGAAAAGCATCCGGTCAACCTGAAGCGAATTTCCGAGGGCAAAGACTCCGCAAACTCGGTCTGGTTCTGGTCTCCGGGACATCGCCCAAAAATGAAAACCCTTCAAAAACTTTATGGAATAAAGGGCGCGGTGATCTCCGCCGTCGATCTTGTCAAAGGGCTTGGAATCTACGCAGGCATGGACGTTATCGAGGTCGAGGGCGCGACCGGCCTATATGACACGAATTACGAAGGCAAGGCGCGCGCGGCGATCGATGCGCTGGCCGATCACGACCTTGTGTATCTCCATGTCGAGGCCACCGACGAGGCCGGACACGAGGGCGATGTCGATCTTAAAATTCGGACTATCGAATATTTAGATAATAGAATTGTCAAGTTCGTTGCGGAGAAGGCCGCGAAAATGCCGGAGCCGGTCGCGATTGCGATAACTCCCGACCACGGAACGCCCTGCGCGGTGCGAACCCATGTGCACGACCCGGTTCCATTTTTGATATACAACCCGCTTTTAGAACCCGATGCAGTAACACGTTACGACGAGGAGAGCGCGAAATGCGGAAGTTTCGGCACAATTATCGGCGACCGGTTCATGAAGGCGCTACTCGGGTTATCATAAAAAACTCTCGCCCTCGCCAGCCGTTCGAGACCGACAAACGCAACGGCACCTCGACATATCGTAATATTTCCATTGCGCGAAAACGAATGGCATATTATATTGTAAAAAGATTTTAGGAGAACAACACAGAGCGTCGAAAGAGCCGTTCCCAGCGCCGTCGCGGGGGAAAACGATAAGAAATTTGGGAGATGAATGAAAGACAACGAACTCAAAGCCATTCAGGAGGCGATGGGATGAATCCCATATTAACAAACATCATCGTGGTTATTTTCACAGCGGTATTTACCTATTACTTCACATTTTGCAAAAAGAAGCGATATGAATTTAGTCAGCGCCGACTCGACGAGTTTTACGCGCCATTTTATGGCTATAGTAAAAGTATTAGAGCTAACGCCGAGTTGCGCGTTAAAGCAAGCAAAGCATCCGGAAAAGCATGGCGTGAAATTTGTGCGCGTAATCCACAACCATTTCCTGATCACAATAAATATTTCGCACCTTTCAAGAAACAGATTGAGGATGAAAACAAGCGTTTTAACGACGAAGATATCCCCGCATATGACGCAATGCTCGACCTTCTTAAAACGAAAAACCAATTTGCATTTCATTCAACTTTAAACTGGTTCGATCAATTCGCTGAATATGTTGCTTTATGGCATCGCCGTCTACCTGCTGAAACCCTAATGGAACTCGGTATTTCGGAGAAACCTCTTTTCCCTTTCTATTCAGAAATCGAGGCGCAATATAATCAATTAAAACAAGAGCTGTCGGGAGATAAAAAAGATAAATAGCAAAACCAATAAAGGCTTAGACCTGACGAAGAAGGATAAATAATTACCTCGTTTGCATAGCGAAAAATGGATTGGGCCGTTCTTGGTGTTGGGCGTCGTGGCGTCCATCGGGTTGTTCATTTAGATTATTATTTTCGTTCGGTCGTAGGGGTCGTTCGAGAACGACCAGTCGGGTAACGGGCGGTTCGCGAATCGCCCCTACGGGGGGCGCGATTGGCGGATTTATAGGCGCACGGCGGCGACATGCCATGCCGATCGCGGGTCATCTTCGATATTGTTAGAAGCGTGAATACGCAGAAACGGATAAAAAACAAGGAGGATTATCGTGAAAGAATTCGACAGGGAAAAGGTTTATGAGCAAGCGAAACAGCGGGTCGAGGAGAGGATCGGCTTTTTCTGGCATCTGATTATCTATATCGTTATTAATGCCGTCCTGGTGGGGATTTGGTATTTTTCATCCGGCTCCGGAAGCTACTTCTGGCCGAAGTGGTGCCTGTTCGGATGGGGAATCGGGTTATCTTTCCATTTTGTAACGATCTTTTTGGGCGATGGCCTGTTTAGGCGTTATCGCGAGCGCAAGATCGATGAATTTATCGAGAAGGAGAAGCGTCGCTTCGATGCATGAAAGATTCACGGATGATAAAATCCTCGGTTCAAATCGAACACCGCGAATTTGAATTTTCCATTGACTTTAGAGCAGTATTACCCTAAAATACAACACGATATATCAATTCAGGATTAAGGAAACTCAAATGTCATATAAACCATCAGATTTTCGCAAGGGACTCAAGATTATATATAAGAACGATCCGTTCGAGATCGTCGAGGTTCGGATGTCGCTTCGAGGACGCGGCAGAAGCAAATATAAAACCAAATTGAAGAACCTCCGCACCGGAGCTGTGCTTGAGAATGTTTTCACCGAGCAATCTTCGGTCGAAGAAGGCGAGTTCGAAACCCGAAAGATGCAGTTCCTATACGAAAGCGGCGAGGGATTCAATTTCATGGATACGGAAACATACGAGCAGATCGCGTTCGAGCGCGAGGCTATCGGCGACACACGCTATTTCTTGCAAGAGAGCGAGACTTATTCTATCCTTCTTTTTGGAAGTGAGCCTCTCAATGTCGATCTTCCGGCATCGGTGGTGCTCGAGATCACGGAAACCGAGCCGTCCGTTCGCGGCGATACGGTTTCCAATGTTACAAAGGGCGCAATGACGGAAAACGGTCTATCGGTAAAGGTGCCGATGTTCATAGAAATCGGCGATCATATCAAGGTCGATACGCGATCGATGGATTATCTTGGAAGGGCGTAATCGATTTATATGATCGCAAGCGAATCCCAAAAGCGCCTTTTCGAGGCCGCCCGCAAAATTCTCGATAATGCATATTCGCCATACTCGAATATCAAGGTTGCGGCGTCGCTTCTCGACGATCGTGGGCGCATTTTCACCGGAGTGAATGTCGAGAACGCGAGTTACGGCCTTACGATATGCGCCGAGCGCAACGCAATCGCCGCCGCAGTTTCTTCGGGAATGAAATCGATAACCGCGCTGCTCATTACATCGTCGATCGGGAAAATCCCGCCATGCGGCGCGTGCCGTCAGGTGATCGCCGAGTTTTCCAGCCCATCGACGCAGATATTTCTCGCGGACGGCGAAAAGATAGTCGAAGAAACCACTATCGGCGAGCTTTTCCCGATGGCTTTTGAACTAAAAGGCGATGAATAGGATTTGTTAATATGAGATTTGTCGTATGTATTAAGGAAGTTCCGGACACAACCGAGGTTCGCATGGACCCCGAAAACAACACGCTTATACGCGAGGGAGTTCCGTCGATAATAAACCCGTTCGACGCGTTCGCTCTCGAACTCGCACTATCGAAAAAGGATAAATCTCCCGAAATCGAGGTTATTACACTCAGCATGGGGCCTCCTCATGCCGAGAAAAGTCTCCGCGAGACTATCGCAATGGGCGCCGATCGTGCGGTGCTCGTCTCCGACCGCGCGTTTGCCGGCAGCGACACCTGGGCAACGAGCAGGACCCTCTCCGCCGCAATCAAAAAAATCGGCGATGTAGATCTGGTTTTGGCCGGTCAACAGGCTATCGATGGCGACACGGCGCAGGTTGGGCCGGGAATCGCGGAATTCCTTGGATGGCCGCAGGGAATCTTCATCCGAGATTTTAAAATCTCCGCCGACGGCGCCGTCGAGATCGAGCGGATCACGGATACGGGTTACGAAGAATTGGAGCTTGGCCTGCCAGCCGTTGTCAGCGTAATAAAGCTTCCGAAAGACCCACGGCTGCCGTCCCTTCGCGGAATGATGAAATCCAAAAAGGCCGATATACCGGTCTTGACGGTTAAAGACCTCGATCTTGACGAACGAGAACTCGGACTCGACGGCTCGCCGACCAGAGTTTATAAAATATTTACCCCTCCTAAGCGCGAAGGTGGAGAGATGTGGCGGGACGATCCACAAGAGATGGCGGCAAAACTCGCCGATATGCTTAAGGAAAAGCATCTCGCGTAGTCTTTACAATCGATCGGCATATCCACTAATTTTAGGTGGTTATTAATGAGATTATTAATTTTCATATTCGCAATTATATTGGTTTCGATCTCGTTTCCGATGCAGGCCGCAGATTCCCTCGGGACAAGTCTTTTACACGTCATGGATATTTCCCCGCTACGTGGAATCGATTCCGACGGCGGGATTATCTTTGCTTTCGGGAAATCGCCTAAGCTCTACTCGATAAGCTATCTATGCGGCGGATCCGCCGTCATCCTCGACAGCATAAGCTGGTCGGGATCGACGATTCCAGATGGCACCGAGATGAGCGGAAGGTGGATTCATGTCGATGGCAATTATGCGTTCCTCGCCGACTGGAACTGCGGCATACATATAATCGATATCTCCGATCCGTTCAGCCTGCGCGATGTCGGTGGTATAAGCCTCTCCGGGCATCCGAGATCTGTATTTGCCGTCGGGGACAGCCTATATATAAGCTCGAATGCCGCCGGTGTCCATCTCGTCGATATATCCGATCCGGAGAGCGCATCGGCTATCGGCAATTATGAGACCGGCGGAGCCGCGCTCGACGCCGTCGCATGGGAGAACAGTGCGATGTTTATCGCGGAGGACCCGACCGGCATATCGGCATGGGATTTAGCCACTCCGTCAGATCCGCTCGGATGGCTCGGACTATCGGGAACCGCAGTCGGCGTCGAGTTTTGCGGAGCCGAAACGCTTATTGCGGCAGTGGAATTCGAGGGCGCGCTGCACATTCTAAACGCCGCCGTTCCGGCGATGCTCACAATTGTGGAAACATTGTCCGCCGGTGACGATTATCTTTATCGAGCGGCTTTTTCGGATGATCTTTTATTGGCCGCTGCGGGGGAAAGTGGAATATGGATTTACGATTTATTCCATGAGGGATCGACGCCCGATTACGGATTTTACTCGCCGGATGCATGCAATATCGTAGATGTTACGTTGTTCAACGATGTCGCCTGCGCCGCCGATGCCGATGGGAAAATATGGTTTGTCGATCTTTCGGGATTCGGAGATCGAGTTCCGGAGTTCGGTTCGCAAAAACCGACATATTCGAGCATCGAAGCGTTCCCGGTTCCATTCAACTCATCGATAAATCTTAGATTTTCCGGCTTTATTAATAGAAATCTTCGGGAAATCCTTATATTCGATATATCTGGAAGGCTCATCGATTCGATCGATATTGTGGAAAATCGCGGCGAATATGTAATCGAATGGCGTCCACGTGCTGGAACGCGTTCCGGAATTTATTTCGTGAAACCCAATTGCGAAAATAGTTTAAGCAAGAAGATTATTTACTTAAAATAGTTAAAGGAAGGACACAATGAACAGAGAGAAATCGAGACAAATTCAGATCGAGCTTCCGCCAGAAATCGCGGAGGGGATATACGCGAATTTCACCGTCATCACTCATTCTCCGAGCGAATTCGTCATGGATTTCGCAAGGATGGTGCCGGGCGCTCAAAAGGCCAAGGTTCAGGGCAGAATTATCATGACACCGATGAATATGAAGATGCTGTTGAAGGCGCTCAAGGATAACATCGTAAAATTCGAGGAAAGATTCGGCGAAATAAAGATGCCAGAAGGACATTCAGATACAAAGGAGCCGATAGGTTTCAAGGACGCCGAGTAAAATCAAGTATGATTTTCATGATAATCGAACAGGACATATTGGTCGAAACACTATTGGAAAAATACCCCGAATCCAATAGGTGGCTTCTCAAGCAAAATCTGCATTGCACCGAGTGCGGCGAGCCGGTATGGGGGACGATCTCGGAACTCGTCGAGTCGTGCGGAATGGACCCTGTAAAGGTTCTCGACGAGTTGAATGAATACCTCGCCGGATTCGGATATTCGCCCAAAAGCTAAAGCGAATCGGCGTAGAATTCGAAAACGGCACCTTCACCTTCGATTGTGCAATAGATCGGGATATGTGGCGGCTCCTTGCGGACATAAAGCTTGATATCGGGCGCGAATAGACCGATTAATCCGCGTCCGTCGATATCGAGTTTATAACAATCGACAGTGTCGGATGTTGCTTCGATAACAATTGTCGAGCTACCACCAAAAACCCCCTCGTAGCCATAAACATCGAGGTCTGGAGTTATTATATCGAATTCGACTCGCCAGTCTTCTTGATCCCAGGGAAGCCCAAAAAAAGCCGCCCATATATACCATGCATGAATCGATATCTCATCGACAATATCATTAATTTCCATCTCGTTTGCACCGGCATACCATCCCGATCCAAT
>CAYNTG010000102.1:0-7456 GCA_964400105.1 uncultured bacterium | reverse complement strand
CAACCGAAGATGTATCTACGGGACGATCCGCTTTCAATCGTCTAACAGGCGACGGCGCGGTTGAGGCTTGTTGCATTCCGGCGGAAGGTCTATGTGCCGACGGCGCAAGCAGGGATTTCGCTTCGCTCAACAAAACCGTTCCCTGCAAATGCCTGGTCGATTGTCAGATATCGCCGGTCCATCGAAGGGCAACAACGCTCATCGTTATTGCCGCAGTTTCCGTGCGAAGCCTCCTCGGCCCGAGGGAAATCCCGATTCCTCCGGCCTCCGCAATAAAGCGGTTCTCCTCCGATGAAAACCCGCCCTCCGGGCCGATAAGAAGAAGCACCTCCTCGCCGAGCTTCGGTCTCTCCGATGGCGGATTCGGCAATCCCTCCGAATCGCCGAAAAGGACGACGCCGTGATCCTCTTCGAGCAATTTATGCAGCTTTATCGGGGTCTCGACAACCGGCAAAACTGCGCGCCCGCATTGCAACATCGCACGGCAACCGACGGCAGCGAGGCGTTCGATATGCTTGCTGTCATTGCGAATAGGCCTGTTTGAATATGCCGTTTCGATAGGAATGAGCTTCGAGATGCCGAGCTGCACGCATGTGTCCCATGCGGCTTCGAGGCGTTTCGGGAGAATGGTTCCGATCCCTAAAGCAAACCGGATATTCGGCTCCGGTGCCGGCTCGATGCTCTCGATTATCTCGCCGCGCGCATGGGCCGGGTCGGTTCGCGTGATGCAAATTTTATATGCATGGCCAATCCCATCCACGGCGCGAACCTCATCCCCGACCGATGCACGCATTACCCGCACGATATGGTTGCTTTCATCCTCCGAAAATTTCGCAATCCCGCGTCTGAGATTCTTTGGGGAAAGATAAAAACTTGTGGATACGAATTTCATAATTTAAAAAGCCCCGCCTGAAAAAGCGAGGCTTTGGATTGCAGTTTATTACTTATTACGTTTTGTGGAAACCGTATTTACCTCTTCGAGGCGGTCGTCGATGCCGTTATCGTTATCGTCCCGGAATGTGTCATAGCTTTTCGTTCGCTTGCTGGAAAGGGTTCTTGCTACGGGCCTATCGATCGATGGCGCGGATTCTTTAGCCGATTTTCCAGAAGCCGGAGTCGCGCTGTGAACACTTTCCCTATAGTCATTTTCGATTTCGATATCCGCTTCGGGTGCTGCCACGGATGCGGCATCGAAAAGTTCCCGTAGAAAACCGCCGACATCGAATTTATCTTCTCGCGATTCGGAAGAAATTCCATGAGAAGAGCTTGTCTCCTCGACAGACTTCTTCGCGCCGACGGTCATAGCGCCGGTCGATTCGTCCCGCACGACTTCGATGCTTTTTAGTGAATCCTTTTCCGACTCCGGTTCGTCGGCGAATACCAAACCGGCGGCGAGGACGAGAATAAGTATGGTAAATAGTCTTTTCATTTCATTCCAATATATTCCACGTAAATAGATTTGTCAAGAATCACTTCGACCTCGACGAAACCGTCGTTCGGTTCGTCGATGGCGTTTTTGTTCGATTAGAGCTTTGATATTTCGATGTTGTAGGATTCGATGGCGTCGAGCGCGATGGTGTTTTCTCGCGGATCGTGCTGCTTTTCGAAATCCCTATCGAGCTTGAAGGTTTCTCGTTATCCTTGGATTTTATTGTGCTCGCCGGAACCGTTGGCTTCTCGATGCGAGTTGGCTGTGGAGCTTCCTTTTTATGGATCGTATCGGGGTTGTATCGGGTTATGGTAACCGCTCCATCTGGTGCTTCGATAGCCGATGTTTTTTCGAAGATTTCGCCTTCGACTCTCCTGATATCGACCGGTTCGGCGTTCGATCCGATGACCGGTATCGAGCTTGTAGCCATTCTCAATTCGCCGGAAGCGGACGGCCTCTCGTTCGAGATCGGATCGACGGTTTCGTTCGGTCTCAGGCTCGGAGGCGCAGCGTGTGCGGCCACCGTTTTCACACGATATTCCGGGCCGAGATCGGACAGCACCCGACTTGCAACCTCCGGCATCGGCGAGCCGGTTGGGCTTGGACGCTCGAGACCGCTTCGGCGCGGAATGCGTTCGGCGATGCTGAACGACCCTCTCATATCCACCGCGTAACGGTATCGATATACACCATCGACGAAGACGCGCGAGCCATGCGGAATGTAGTGGTCGTAATAGACATAGTAGTAGTGTCCGCATCTGCTATAGTGAAAATCGACATAGCGGCGGCACCAATAGGGCCACATCCAATACGGATGCCATTCGCACCATTCCCAGACATCCCAGTAACAAGGGCATTCCCACCACGGTCCCCATGGATCGGGATCGCCGAAGTAGCAGTCGCAATCGTCGTAGAATATCCCGAATCCGATGTGCCAGCGGGCGTTGGCGGTTTGAGGAAACAAAGCGATCGAAACGATCGAGATCAATGCGATGATGATTAGTTTTTTCATCTTATTCTCCCTTCGAGGAAGCGAGAAGCCCCCTGCTGAATTTGCGATTTTCTCTTCTATCGATAACACTACGTGAAGGCCGAAGCTCCGGGTTGCCGGTGTCTGTTTGATAAGCCCAATCAAAGGTGAGCCTTTCGCCTGTGATATCGCGGATCAGGAGGGTCGCGAAATGGTTATCTGCCGTCCAGAAAACGAACGCGTGACCCGCAACGGCGTTGATGGCGGCGGAAGCGCTCCATCCGCTCTCCGGCGCGACATCCACGTCCGAAAGGCTCGTGGCATATCCATAATCGAGGATGTCCGTGTAATCGTTGGCCGCGCAAATGTAATATCCAATGGAATCGTGTCCGAAAAAGAAGTCGCAGGACGGGTGATCCCAACCGACAACGGCGAATTCCGAGAGATCGTAACCGCCGTCGTCAGGATAATACTCCGATGCCCAGAGATAATAGCTGTGCCCCTCCGGGCGCGGCGTATCGTATATTAGATCGGTGGAAAGCTCGCTCTCGTTGCCGCAAACATCATAGCTGGCTATGGCGTAATAATATGTTTCGCCGTTATCGGCGTAAGCATCGTTGAAGCTCGCGCATGGAGTCGATCCGATATATTCATAATAGCCGGTCGGGGAACTGCCGCGATAGACATCGTAGCCTGAGAGATCCCATGTCGATGCAGGGTTCCAATAGAGATAAACATAGTTATCGCCCGTTATCGAGTGAACCCCGTTGGGAACCGGCGGCGGAGTGCAATCGCAATAGCAGTCATAGCAATATGGATCGTAATAAGGATCGTTATCGACGATGACCATATCGCACCCGGACGTTAAAAAAAGCAGGATAATCATCCAGAGAAAAAAGCCGACCAGTTTTATTTTCGTTTCCATTTAAAAACCTCCTTGGTTTCATAAAGACATAGTGCACTAAGCGTGCCAAAACGTAACATGTTGATTTACAAGGAGTTGCAACATCGTGTTGAAACTTGGATTGCACATCTTTTATTATTGGCGCATAAATATTGTGCAAAAAAAATGCTTAAAAACTTCGTTTATTTGGAGTTATCCGTTGACAATTGAAATCTGTGTTGTAATTTATAAGGATATAAGGAAAAGGAATGCCTTCGAAGGAGCATTCAAGGTCGAGCTGTAAGTCACTTATCGAGGAGGAGATATGAATCAAAAATTTGTGATCGCATTGTCGATTATGCTCGCACTGGCGGGCGTTATAATGGCGGAGTCGCGTTCTCCGCTTTCGCCGGGGAATATGGGCTTTGTCCATCACGGGAGAACATATCTCGGCGAGCAGGGAATGACCGGCGCCGATTTGGACGTTTTCGGCGGAGAGGATTTTGTTTTTTACATCAGCTGCCATTTCGATACCGGCGGCGTCGATGTCGGTTTCATTGTTGACTCGTCCGGTTCGATGGGCGGAACGATTGCCGCAGTCAGAACGACTATCGGTAGTTTTGCTATGGGGCTGGATACCGCCGGATACGATAGTCGTTTCGGCGCATGTCCCTTTGCCGACAGCACGAAGGGTATGTGGGATTTCGATCTATCGACTCCACATCCGTTCTACGAAATGACCGATGATATCACTGCATTTCAAGCGGAACTTGCCGGATGTGGCGCCTCCGGCGGCGCGGACACACCGGAGGAATATCTCGACGGGCTTGCGGCGGTTATGCGTTTTTATGACTGGCGTCTTCTCTCCATGAAGATCATCATCGGCTTCATAGATGCTGTTTTCTGCGAGAAGGGAGACGGTTGCGGGCAATGCCATTCGAACGAGGACAAGGACGATATCCTCGACGAGCTATTGGACGGCGGATTCATCCTTTTCAATATCACAAGGATGCCACCTGCCTGGGGGACCGGCGTGCCCGCCGCTCCGTATCATTCCGATTGGTATGAACTTTCTGCGGAGACTACCGGCGGAAAGTGGTATAACCTATCAACTGCTTCGTGGACGACGATTTTCAGCGAAGTCATCGAGTTCATCCGCGACTATCAGAGCATCAGCGTCGCGGTGATCAACACCGGAACATCGCCGATTTACGACGTCGAGGGCGAGCTTATCGCCGGGCCGTGTTTCGATCCAATCACCGTGCCGGATATCCACGCCGTTATCGTACCGGGGGATACGGTTCTCTTCACATGGAGGCTGGAGCCGTTCGATCCAATCACATGCCCGCTGGACAGCTCGGAGGATTTCTGTTTCCTGACCGTTTTCCATGCCAACGACGGCGTTTCGCCGATACCGGACCTCGTTACCGGCGGATGCGTTTTCTTCGGCTTGGACTGCGGTTGTGAGGGAACGGTTGCGACCAAGGAGTTCCCGCCGAATATGGCGATCACAACCTGCGCGGATCAATATGTTCAATACTCGATGTCGTCGAAGTGTTTTATCGATACGACATCGTTTATATTCAAGACGAACACCGGCCCCGGCTGGGTTATGTATGGCTGGAACGGCGATGGCCTGACGATGTTGTCGGATACCGGATTCGTCTGGGCACCGGCGGAATCGATCTCATTCTTCCATCACGGTGACACGGTGTGGCACGAGCTATACCAGCTCGACGATGCCTCGGGTCTCGGGTTATACGATAGGCCGATGGGGAGCTTTATCGTCGATCTGGAGCCGCCGGTTTACGATACGCCATATCCAACGAACGACGCGCTCATCGGAGGACCGCCTGCGTATGTCCGTGTCAATGTCGTGGACGATCTCGCCGGATTGGACATCTTGAACGGTTGGTGGATGACGGTCAACGGAACCGAGATTCCAACCTCGGACAGCCATCTGACATTCGACGGCTACACTATCCAGCTGGAGGTAGCGGATGCTATCACGGCGATGTTCCCGGCTGGGGACACAGCATTTATCTGCGTTGGTGCGCAGGATGCACCCGATCTTTGCGATCCGAATCAGAGCGAAACCTGCTGGTTCTTCGTGATCGATTTCCTCGATTTCGATCTTCCGGAGATGATCGTTCAGCCGAACGACACATTCCAATTGCCGGTAATCGTGTTTAACCCGAATCGCTTCACACCTCACAATTTCTCGGTTTCCATCGAATACGATCCCGATATTCTGCTTTTCTCCGGCGCTTCCGTTATCGGCAGCGCGCTACCGATAACATGGTCGGTCGGCATCGATACGAGCGACGGCGTGGTTACGGTCTTTGGATCGGGCACCACCGCGCTTGCGGATATCGATACTCTGGTATTCCTCGATGCTATCGTGAACCCGAACGCACCGAGCGCATCGTTCACGCCGCTGATCTTTGCCGAAGACGGCATCGTTATCGACAGCGGATATATCGGATATAGAATAATCGACAACGGATGGGTTCTCGTCGGGTGGTCGCCGGAAACATGGTTACACGATCTGGTATTCGACGGTGATGTTACGTCGATCAACACGATCCTCACATTCGGGATGCAGAGTGCCGCGACGGACGGATACGATCTGGGTATAGACGTTCCAGCCTATCCATTACCGGCAAACCGCACGAATTCCTATTTCCCGATCTCCGATCCGGCTCATCCATTGGTCGATAAGCTCGAACGCGATCTTCGCGCACCGGCACCGCTTCCTGTTACATGGCAAATCGCTACTATCGGCGAACCGGGAACGCTCACATGGTCTACCCTCGGTCTTCCAGAGGGTGTATTGACACTCAACGGCATGATCGAGATGCATCATCACGATTCATATAACTATGCCGCAGGCGAAGTTATCACGATCGTCTATGATCGTCCCGTTCCGACGGTGAACGAAATCGATCTGCAAATCGGTTGGAACCTCGTCGGATTCCCGTGCATTCCGAGCGTGAATATCGTTCCGAATATATTCCCGGGCGGGCTTTATCACGCCTACGGTTACGATTCCGAAACGAGAGGCTATTTTTCAACGAATTCCGCCGAAGCAGGCCGAGGATATTGGATCTACTCGACCGAAGCCGGGACATATTCGATGGGCGGTATTCCGGTTCCAAGTTATGAGGTTCCGCTGAACACCGGATGGAATCTCGTAGGCTGCACAAACATATCGAGCGCGCCTTACTCTAGCACGCCTGGTCTCGCAGGCAATCCGATGAGCTGGAATGGAACGATGTATGTTTCTTCTTCGTTTATCGAGGCCGGCAAGGGTTATTGGGTTCTCGTGACGAGTCCCGGATCGATGACCGTTCCGGGGAGCCGCTCGGCGAAGGCCGACGATCCGGATTGGACGGCTTCGTTCGAGTTTGCCGGAGAAAGCTACTCGATAGGCGTCGGTCCGCAGTCATGCAGTCGCGGTATCCCACCGTCCAGCCCCGACGGCGAGATCGCCGTTTCTGGGGCGCTCATGCTCGATGGTTATAAGATGTGGGACCTCATCCAATCGGATACCGACAGCTGGACCTTCAAGACCGAAAAATCAGGTTTGCTCGAATGGAATGGCGTTGAAGGGCCGATGATCGAGGTCGGGATCGACGGCGCGACGACCGTTCTCGAACAGGGAACGCAGCTCTTCCTCGAAAAGGGCGATATCGCGCTGTTCAAGCTCGCATCGCCGCTTCCGAGCGAATATGCTGTTATGGTAAAGCCGAATCCGGCCAACGCCGCGTTCACCGTCACCGTCGATGTTCCGAACGAAAGCGATATTTCCGTCGGCCTTTACGACATGCTTGGACGCAGGATCGACCGTATCGCAAGCGGCAATATGACCGCAGGCACGCATCGCTTCGTCTGGCATTCCACGAACGAGGCGAGCGGCGTCTATTTCGTCCGCGTGAACTGGAAGGACGGCGAGGTCGTTCAGAAGGTCGTGCTTCTCAAGTAATACATTATTATCTTTAGCATGGATAAAAGCCCCGGTCTTTTTGGCCGGGGCTTTTTTATTTGCCGTTGACAACTAACGCTGATCGACTCGAAGCGAATTAAATAATACTTTGCGAAAGAACGAGAAGCATATTATATTGGAAGACGAAGTAAATAAATCGATGCGGAGCGTCGGAAGAGCTGCTCACCC
>CAYNTG010000101.1:0-7601 GCA_964400105.1 uncultured bacterium | reverse complement strand
GGTCGGAAGAATCCCCCCTGCCCCCCTTAATAAGGGGGGTGTCGAGCAAAGCGAGACGGGGGGATTGTTTGTCTGGCAACCGGACGAATCCGTCGGCAGCGGAGTTTATCTGGTCCACGCGAGGATGGGTGATGAGACGACCACGAGTAAAATTATCTATTTGAAATGATTTAACTGTTCAATATCATTTCATGCGTTTGCGTTGGATTTAAAAAAATCAACTACGGTATAGTTTTTTCTACGATCTCAAATAAGCTTTAACGTATAAACGACTACCGATACCACTCCATGAAAATATCTTAATCGGCGATTTTGCTATATATCGCAATATAATATGACGCAAAATAGAAACCATTGAAGCTGCACTTTATTCTTGCATTACATAAAATAATTATTAGCTTATCGAATCGTTTATTTAATTAGCAAGTATTAGGGAAAAATAAGGAGGAAAATGGGACTCTCGATCGCACAGAAAATCATTCGAAAGCATATCGTCGAGGGCAAGGAAATCCCCGGAAATCAAGTCGGAATAATAATCGACCAGACCCTCACACAGGACGCCACCGGAACGATGGCATATCTCCAATTCGAGTCGCTCGAAATTCCGCGCGTGAAGACCGAACTTTCCGTCAGCTATATCGACCATAACACTCTACAGATGGGTTTCGAGAACGCGGACGATCACCGATATCTTCAGTCCGTCGCGGCGAAATATGGCATCTTGTTGTCAAAGCCCGGAAACGGCATATGCCATCAGGTGCACCTCGAGCGCTTCGGTCAGCCCGGAAAGACGCTTCTCGGCTCCGACAGCCACACTCCGACCGGCGGAGGAATCGGGATGATGGCTATCGGCGCGGGCGGCCTCGATGTGGCTATGGCAATGGCCGGTCAACCGTTTTTTATAACATACCCCAAGATCGTGCGTGTCGAACTGACCGGGAAGCTGCGCCCCTGGGTAACGGCAAAGGACGTTATCCTCGCACTCCTCGAAATAATGACTACCAAGGGCAACGTTGGAACCATCGTCGAATACGGCGGCGAGGGCGTGAAAACACTCTCCGTGCCAGAACGCGCAACGATCACGAACATGGGCGCGGAACTCGGCGTTACGACGTCAATATTCCCTTCGGACGAGCTGACGAAGCAGTTCCTCGAAGCACAGGGACGCGGCGATGGCTGGATTCCGCTCGATTCCGACCCCGACGCGCAATTTGACCGCATAATCGAGATCGACCTTTCAAAACTCGTGCCCATGGTCGCACAGCCTCACTCGCCGGACAACGTCTGCAAGGTCTCGGAGATCGCCGGCATGAAGGTCGATCAGGTCGCTATCGGAAGCTGCACGAACTCGTCTTTGCAGGATTTGATGATTGTTGCGAAGGTTCTCGATGGCAAGAAGGTCAATCCGGGGTTGAGTTTCATCGTTGCTCCGGGATCGAAGCAGGTCTTCCGCATGATCTCGGACAACGGCGCGCTGTCAAAAATCATCGCAGCCGGTGGACGTATCATGGAATCGGCCTGCGGATTTTGCATCGGTGCCGGTCAGGCGCCGCAAACCGACGCGGTGAGCGTCCGCACGAACAATCGCAACTTCTTCGGAAGATCGGGCACAACGTCGGCGGGCATATATCTCGTCAGCCCGGAAACGGCTGCGGCATGTGCATTAACCGGCGTGATGACCGACCCGCGCGATCTGGGAGAAGAGAATTATCCGGTTTTCGAGATGCCGGAAAACTTTTCCATCGACGATTCGATGATCATTTCGCCATCGGACGAGCCGGGCAAGGTCGAGATATTCCGCGGACCGAATATCGGCGATCCACCGAAAAACGATCCGTTACCGGACGACATCTCCGGCCCGGTAGCTATCCTGGTCGGCGATAAAATCACGACCGACCATATCATGCCCGCCGGCGTGAGGCTCAAGTATCGCTCGAACACCGAAAAATACTCGACATTCGTATTCGAGCCGGTAGATGAGACATTCGCGACGAGGGCAGGCGCAAATCGAGACAAAGGTCTTCACAATATCATCGTGGCCGGGCTGTCATACGGACAAGGCTCATCGCGAGAGCATGCCGCGCTTTGCCCGATGTTCCTCGGCGTGAAAGCTGTGATCGCCAAATCGATCGAGCGCATCCATTCGGCGAACCTGATCAATTTCGGCATTCTGCCGCTCATATTCGTCGATCCGGCGGATTATGATAGAATCGAGCCGGGCGATACTCTCGAGATTGCGAATGTCCGCGATAAGCTCGAGAAGAACGAACCGTTGGTTGTTTTGAATAGGACCCGCAGACTCGAATTTGCGGTCGAGCACGGCCTGTCGAAACTTCAGCGCGAAACGATATTGGCCGGCGGCAAACTTAACCATGTCAAGGCGAAGCGTTAGGAATACGCCCGGTGAAATGGATTACCCCCGAATGGGCGACTTTGCGGTCGCCCATTTTTGCATTTATGCCGGAGAAGAGAGAAGGTAATGGGTAAAAGGGCCGCCCGCTATGTCGTTCGACTCCCGTAAAGCTGTGGATGTGAAAAAAACCGGAGAAGGAGGCTCGGATATTGGATAGGGAGAGTCAGGACGCGGCGAAACAGGAAACAAATCCGATGAATGACAATGAGTTACGCGGAAAAGCTGTAAAATAGGTCTCGACATTTTTCCAGTTGGATAGTTGATTTATTTATGCGCTGAAGGATTAAAAAATCCTTGCAGGAAAACGAAAAAAGAGATTACCTTGTTTAAGATAAGGTCATCGTCAACCTCGATCCGTGGGAGGTCGAGCCGCTGACGAAGGTAATATTAATGGACCCGGAACCGGAAAGCGGCTTGATTAAAACCAATTTAGATATTAAATTGGTGACGAGTGCGGCGAAACACATGCGAACACCCGTATGGGTCGTTCGAGAACGACCCATGGGAGAGCGCGGGCGGTTCACGAACCGCCCCTACTTATAATCGACGATAAATGACGCAGAGGGTCAAGAGGCACATTTCCACAAAACCGCTGGAACGATGGAATTTGCTTAATTAGGTTTAAGGAAGCGAGAAAAATCTAAACCTTATCGATGCGAAACTCGTCTAAACATTAATGAAGTATATCGAGATTCCCATAATCAAATAATAGAGGCCGTGAGAACTATCGAAAATTCTAATAAGCAATCTATTATAGTCCATAAGAGGGTGCAATGTATTATAAGAATGAAAAAGCTATTCTGCGTCCGATAATCCTGGTAGGTTTAATTCTGCTTCTTTCAGGGTGCAACACAGTCGAACTGCAAAGCGAATGGCGAAAGAATGAAATTTCTATCGATGGCCATGTTACCGACTGGGAGCAGAATAGCTATTATATCGAAGATGAAGATATCGTTCTGACTCTGCTCAACGACGAGGAATACATATATATAATGCTGAATACGCGCGAGACTCAAATCGTTGAGCAAATACTAATGTCAGGATTTACCATTTATTTCGACCCCGATAACGGCAAGGATAAATCATTCGGTATAAAATATCCGGTCGGGAAAAAGCCTTCCGAACAACAAGAAACCCGGGGAATGGATTTCGATAGAGGAAGCGGAAGAACTGAACAGGATATGAAAATGATGCTTGGCCAGGCGGGTGAATTCATCGATATAGTTAATTCCTCCGATGAGAATACCTACAACTCAATTTCGTTGGAATATGCTGCAAAAATAGGCATAGGAGTTGCGTTGAGCGAGACGCTCGGTGTTTTTTTCTACGAATTTAAAATTCCGCTCTATCACAACGATAAGCATCCCTATGCGATTGGTGTCGAGCCTGATGATACAAGCACGGAACCTATATTTATCGGCATAGGATTTGAAACCGGCAATATTGATATGGGTGCAACGGGAAAGCCATCGGGTAGCATGCGGGGTGGTTCTGGTGGTGGTGCTCATGGAGGCGGCGGTATGGGTGGCAGACCGCCGGGTAGTGGCATGGGCGAAGGACAACCGGGTGGAGGTGAAAGAGGTGGTATCCAAAAGGCAAAACAACTCGAGTTATGGACATCTATTGAATTGGCAAAAAAGGAGTAGAATTCCGAAGAATTCATTTCCCACTAAACCTTTTATGCTATTTCGTGTCTATATTATGAATTTTTCAGAAGTTCGAATTTCAAAGGAGTGAGATGAAAAAGCTCATCATAATAATAGGTTTTCTTGTTCTTATCGTTTTTGCGCTCTGGTTCTTTGTTTTCCGCTCCAAAACGACGAACAGCAGCGGCTATGAATTCGTTACGGTTACTCGCGGCGATATTCTGAACACGGCCTCCAGCACCGGCGAACTCGAACCGATCGGCACAGTCGATATTGGAACGCAGGTCTCAGGAACAGTCGATACGGTCTTCGTCGATTACAACGACATAGTAAAAAAAGGTCAGTTGCTCGTGATAATCGACACGACCGTCCTCTCGACACATTGCCAGGACGCGCGAAATTCGCTCAGCAAAACCAAAGCTCAATACGAACTTTCAAAACTCGAGTTCGAGAACGAAACGAAGCTATTCGACCGCAAGTTAACATCGGAATACAAGCTGAATGTCGCCCGAACTTCGATGGAAATCGACAGGGCATCGTATTCCAGCGCGCAAATCGCGCTCGACCGCGCGAAACAGAACCTCGGCTATGCGATAATTGCTTCCCCAATCGACGGCATGGTTATCAATCGCAGTGTCGAACCGGGGCAGACAGTCGCCGCAAACCTTTCCTCGCCAACACTAATCGTCATCGCGCAGGACCTTTCGCAAATGCGCATCCTCGCGAGCGTCGATGAAAGCGATATCGGCCTTATCGACACCGGCATGGCCGCGCTTTTCGAGGTGCCGGCCTACCCGGACAGTATTTTCACGGGTCGGGTAACGCAGATTCGCCTGCAACCGAAGGTCGTCTCGAACGTCGTGAATTACACTGTCGTTATCGAAGCGAGCAATCCACACAATCTGCTGATGCCGGGAATGACAGCGACGGTGGATTTTATTCTCGACGAAAAGCGCGATGTTTTAATGGTCTCGAACACCGCGCTCAGTTTCGAGCCCTCCCGCACGGTTTTGGCCTCGATGCGCGAGAAAATGGCGAAACAACGCACGGACAACGGTGGCGATTCATCTATGGAAAAACCTCCAAGAGAATCTGGAGATTCTAACTCGATCGCTCGGGTTGGCGATTCGACTTCCTCTGAAACGACTCAAATGCCTCTGCGCACTATGCCGAGTAATATGAAAGTTTTGTGGACGCTCGATTCTAACGGCAATCTTAACCCACTACCTGTAACGACCGGCGCCACCGACGGCAAAAACACCGAGATAATTCCGCTCCGCGATGAAATCGAGGAAGGAACAAAAATCGTTGTGAAAATGCCGGAGGTCGAATCGAACGGATCGAGTAACCCCTTCATGCCGACAGGCCGCGGAGGCAGACGCTAAAATGCCGAAAGTGATCGAAACAAAAAAACTGGTGAAGACCTATTTCCTTGCCGAGGAGGTTCGCGCACTGCGAGGGGTGAGCGTTGCGGTCGAGCCGGGCGAGTTTATCGCGATTATGGGAGCATCCGGCAGCGGCAAATCGACCTTCATGAACCTCATCGGCTGCCTCGACAAACCGACATCCGGGCAATATTTTCTCGATGGCGTCGATACGAGCACTTTGCTCGACGACGACTACGCCGATGTCCGCAATCATAAAATCGGCTTCGTGTTCCAAGGTTTCAACCTCATTCCGCGAACAAACGCTCTGGACAATGTGCTACTCCCCCTTTTCTATGATCGCGCTGGACGGATCGCCGATCAAGTCGGCAAAGCGAAATGGGCGCTCGAAACGGTCGGCCTCACCGACAGAATGTTCCATGACCCAAACCAGCTTTCCGGCGGACAACAACAGCGCGTCGCAATAGCCAGGGCCTTGGTCAACGAACCGGCGATTATCCTCGCCGACGAGCCGACAGGAAACCTCGATACGAGAACCTCGCTCGAAATCATGGCCGTCTTCCAGAAACTCAATGACGATGGCCGGACAATTATCATGGTCACGCACGAACCGGATATCGCTCGATATGCGAACCGCGTAATAATCCTTCGCGATGGAATCGTTCTCCACGACAAACCGGTGTCCGAACACCGCGATTCGCGCATCGACCTCGAACATTTTTCTGAAATTGGCACAGACATCGGGGACTTTGAAATATGAGAATTAATAAATTCCTCAAAGACGCGATTAAAAGCATCCGCAAAAACAAATCCCGCTCCCTGCTGACGGCGCTTGGAATCATTATCGGTGTCGCGGCGGTAATCGTTATGGTCGGAGTCGGGCAGGGCGCTCAACAGGACATCAAGCAATCCATCGAGTCGCTTGGCCAAAACATGCTGATGGTTTTCCCCGCCTCGGGCCAAAGAGGCGGGATTAGCCAGGGCGCGGGAAGTGTCAATCGCTTTACATTCGATGATGTTGAAGAGCTTACTGAAAATACAAAATATATCGAATATGTATCTGCGATGGTTAGAAGCGGAGGTCAAGTTATCGGAGGTGGCAATAACTGGAATACATCGATTGAAGGAGTCGATGTTGACTATCTTAAAATCCGTTCGCGCGAAATCGAAAAGGGTGAATTCTTTGACGCAAAAGCTATTCGTTCACGCAAGAAAGTTGCTGTTATCGGGAAGACCGTCGCAGAGGAGCTTTTCGGCGATACCGATCCGATTGGACAGAAAATAAGAATCCGCAGTATCCCGTTCACAGTAATAGGTTTGCTTGCCGAAAAGGGCCAGGATGCTCGCGGTCGTGACGAGGACGATCTCATTATCGCACCATCGACCTCTGTTCTCTATCGCCTCAAGGGTGGTAAGTATATCGACATGATTTATGCCAGCGCTAAATCCGCTGAAGTTATGGATTCCGCCAAGGCGGAGATTACGGCATTAATGCGTGAACAACACAGGCTCGATCCAAGTGAAGAGGATGATTTTCGTGTGTTGACACTTTCCGAAATCACCGAAATGGCCTCATCGACCGCGAAAACTATGACACTGCTTCTCGCGGCAATCGCATGCGTATCGCTTATTGTCGGCGGAATTGGGATTATGAATATCATGCTGGTTTCCGTGACCGAACGCACCCGCGAGATTGGAATCCGTATGGCGCTCGGCGCGCGCAAGAAGGACATCCTTCTGCAGTTTTTGCTCGAATCGATTGTGCTAAGCCTAATCGGCGGCGCAATCGGAATCCTGCTCGCGGTGGGGATAATTGCGCTGTTGTCGAAATTCGCGTCGTTCTCTGCGGTCGTTAGTCCGTCGATAGTGTTTCTATCCGTCGCGTTCTCGGCCTCGGTGGGGATGTTTTTCGGCTACTATCCGGCGCGGAAAGCATCGAAGCTGAATCCGATAGATGCATTGAGATATGAGTGATATTTTCTATTGAATTCATCCTGGACCGATAATAGACGATAAAATTGTTTTTGAAATCAAGTTCAACCACAGTCTTCCGCGCCGGATAGATGATTGAAAACGACAATTTAGCGCCAACGGCGTGAACGATTTTGACCGGCGCGAACCGCTCTGCGACCGCTCCGAAAAAAGAATCGCCTTCCC
>CAYNTG010000100.1:0-7888 GCA_964400105.1 uncultured bacterium | reverse complement strand
GGAAAATATTTGGGCACCCTGGCGAATGGAATATATCCAGATGGAGATAGATGGTTTGAAGGGATGCTTCCTGTGCGAAGCCCGCGATTCGACCGACGACCGCGACAGGCTCGTTCTCGATAGGCGCGATGTAGCATTCGCAATCATGAACCGTTATCCATACACCAATGGCCACATCATGGCGGTTCCAAACCGGCATGTCGCGGATTTCGAGTCGCTGACGCCGGAGGAACTCGCTGGATTGATGTCCATCGTGCAGGATTCGATTGCGATACTCAAAAAAGCTGTTTCGGCTCAGGGATTCAATGTCGGAATTAACCTCGGAAAAACTGCCGGCGCTGGATTGGCCGACCATTTGCATATCCATATCGTGCCGAGATGGCTCGGGGACACGAATTTTATGCCGGTATGCAGCGATTTTAAGATCATATCCGAGCATATCATGGACACGTTCGACCGCCTCAAGCCGTTCTTCGATAAATGCGCCGGATAATAGCGACTATTATCTTTATCCTATGTTTGCCTTTTCTGGTTTTGTCGCTATTGCTGATTTACTTGATCTTTATCATCGCAAGCTTGTTTGGGGAAGGTTTTAAACGAAAAGTATCGACGGCGATTTATTTTTCCTGGGGACGGTTAGCTGTTTATTCGACACTTTCGCGAATCACGGTTGTCGGACGGGAAAGGTTGCCGTATGGAAAGCCGATGGTTATTTACTCGAACCACGCGAGCTTCTTCGATATACCTATCCTTTCAGGATTCGTGATTCCGTCGGCGACGTATGCCGCCCGAAAAGGCTTGGCAATTAGTCCTATCATCGTCGCTTCTGGTGGAGTGCTTCTCGATAGAAAGAGCAGCCGGTCCGAGCTAAAAAACATCCGCGAGATCGTCCGAAGGATAAAGGCCGGTCGGCCTTTTATTATTTTCCCGGAGGGAACGCGCAGCCATTCGGACGAGATAGGCGATCTTAAATCCGGCTCGATCAAGATCGCGCAATGGGCAAAGGCTTATGCCGTTCCTGTGAGAATCGAGGGAACGCGCGACCTTCTGCCGAGAGGAGCGTATTGGCCAAAACCGGCGGAGGTGCGCGTTGTTATCGGGGAGCCGTTTTCGCCGGATGATATGTTGAATGGGGAAATTCTTTCGAAAATGAAAAGTTTTTTTGAGAACGACACGGATTAAAATAGAAAAAAAAGACAGGCTATTTTGGGCAAAACGATTACAGAAAAGATACTCGCAAAGAACGTTGGTATGGATAACCTCGTGCCGGGACAGATAATCACATCACAGCCGGATGTTGTGCTATCCCACGACAACAGCGCGGCGATCATCGGCCATTTCGAGAAACTCGGCGTCGAACGGATGGCGATCCCCGAAAAAGCGGCGATAGTGCTCGATCATGTCGCCCCGGCGTCATCCGAGACCTATGCCACCAACCATAAAAAGATCCGCGAGTTTGTAGCAAAGCAAGGGATCGCGCATTTCTACGATATCGGGCGCGGAATCTGCCATCAGGTTCTGCCGGAGGAGGGGCTATCGCTGCCCGGAAGGGTCATTCTCGGTGCGGACAGCCACACAACGACGCACGGGGCTTTCGGCGCGTTCGCAGCGGGCATCGGGCGAAGCGAGGTCGCCGTCCTTTGGGCGACCGGCAAGCTCTGGCTCAAGGTGCCGGAGAGTTTTCTCATTACAATAGATGGCAAATTGAGGGATTTCGTTACGCCGAAAGACCTCGCGCTCACGATGATGGGCGAGATCCGTGCCGACGGCGCAATATATAAGGCTATCGAGTTCGCCGGTCCGGGGCTTTCAGAAATCGGCATCGAAGGTCGGATGGTGCTGTCGAACCTTGCAGCCGAGATGG
Source organism: uncultured bacterium (assembly GCA_964400105.1). Taxonomy (GTDB): domain Bacteria; phylum UBP14; class UBA6098; order UBA6098; family UBA6098; genus CAYNTG01. The sequence goes on along the minus strand of CAYNTG010000100.1, from coordinate 6,024 downwards.
GCGCGAAGGCCGGAATATGTCACCCCGACGAATCGGTCGTCCGCTGGCTCGAGAATCGTGCGGAATCCGAATTCGAGGTTATCCTTCCAGACGAGGACGCGGAATACGAGCGCAAATTCGAGTTCGACCTCGCAAAGATCGAGCCGATAATAGCGAGGCCGCATACGGTCGATAATGTCGATCTCGCCGCGAACGCGAGCGATATCAAGCTCGATCAGGTCTTGATCGGGACGTGCACCAATGGCCGTCTCGTCGATCTTCACGACGCCGCGACGATCCTTAAAGGCAAAAAGATCGCGCGATCCGTTCGGTTGCTCATCTTCCCGGCAAGCAGAGATATTTATATCGCTGCAAGCCGTGACGGCACGCTTGCGACACTCGCCGAATCCGGAGCGACTATAATGAATCCCGGATGCGGGCCGTGCCTCGGCGCGCACGAGGGAGTTATGGCTCCGGGTGAGGTTACCCTCTCGACCGCGAATCGTAATTTCAAGGGCCGAATGGGATGCCGCGATTCGGAGATATATCTGGCAAGCCCTTTTACCGCAGCGGCATCGGCTATCGCGGGGCACATTATCGATCCGAGGGAACTATCATGATTATCGAGGGCAAGGTTTTCAAATATGGCGACGATGTTAATACGGATGTAATCTTTCCGGGGAAATATACATACGAGCCGATGACGCCTGATCAGATGGGCGAGCACGCCCTCGAGGACCTCGACCCCGGTTTTCGAGAACGATGTGAGCCGGGGGATATCATCGTCGCAGGGAAAAATTTCGGCTGCGGTTCGAGCAGGGAGCAGGCGGCGATAGCTATTCGCGCCGCCGGTTGCAGCGCGGTGATCGCGTCGAGCTTTGCCAGGATTTTTTATAGAAATTGCCTAAATAACGGCTTATTTGCATTGACAAACGATAGTATTCAAAGTAAAATTGAAGCCGGCGATCGAATCAAAATCGATCTCGATGCCGGAACGATCGAGGCGAATGTGGAGGTGTATCGATTCCCACGCCCATCGGACGAGGTGTTCGGTATCCTCGAAGCGGGTGGGCTTATCAATTTCACGAAAAGGAAACTGGAAAGAACATAGGGAGTTTATTAAATGGACATTAACAAGATTGAAAAACTGCTAAAACTCGTAGAAGACAGCGAACTCGAAGAACTGGAAATCGAGGTCAAGGAATTTGGTGGGCGCGCTGTTCGAGTTCGAAAAGGACCTGTTTCATACGCGCAAAATATCGTCGGCGTGGGAGCGGAGATAGAGGAAACGGGTGCGGAGAGACATGCAAAAAAGGAAAGCGTAACCACGGAAGAATCTATCGACGAGGGAATCGTCGAGATCGTCTCGCCGATCGTCGGCACGTTTTACAGGGCGCCAGCCCCGGATGTGGAACCCTTTGTCAATCAGGGGGACGAGATTTCACCGGGGCAGGTCGTTTGCATAGTCGAGGCGATGAAGCTGATGAATGAGATACAGTCCGAGGTTATCGGGAAGGTCGAAAAAATCCACGTTGAAAATGCCCAACCGGTCGAATTCGGTCAGGTATTATTTTCCATAAGGAAAGATTAGAATATGGCTATCGATGTTCTAAAACTTCTATCGCGTATGCCTGCAAAGAATGCGTCGGACCTCCATCTTCGTGTGAATATGCCTCCCATTTTTCGCATCCATGGAAAACTCATGCCCGCGACGAGAGGCTTTATCACAAAAGAGGACATGGACGACTTGATCCATCATATTGTCTCGGATCGTCAGCGACAGAAGTTCGACGAAACCTGGGAGCTCGATATGGGATTGAATATCCCGACAGGCGAGCGGTTTCGTGTTAATATTTACCGCGAAAGGGGAACTTCTGGGATCGCGTTCAGGCTCATAAGCAATAAGGTTCCGAGTTTTTACGACCTGAATCTGCCGAGGATACTTCAGAAATTATCGATGCAGCCGCGCGGGCTCATCTTAGTAACCGGTGTGACCGGATCGGGTAAATCCACAACCCTCGCCGCGATGGTGGATTACATCAACAACAATAAGGGCGTTAATATCCTCACAGTCGAGGATCCTATCGAGTATCTTCATACGAATCGCCGATCGATAATAGCGCAGCGTGAGATCGGCAGCGACTGCAAGTCTTTCTCGATGGGCCTTCGCCAGGCGCTTCGTCAGGACCCGGACGTCATTCTTGTAGGCGAGATTCGAGACGCGGATACAATGCAGATCGCGCTGTCCGCCGCCGATACCGGACACCTTGTCCTCAGCACCCTCCATACACTGGACAGCCTTCAGACGATCTATAGAATTATGTCGTTTTTCCCGCCGCACCAGCATCAGGAGATTCGACATCTGTTATCTAGCACCATTCAGGCGGTCGTTTCGCAGAGACTGGTTCCCCGATGCGATAAACCTGGGCGCGTTCCGGCGATTGAGATTCTAATCGGAACCGCCGCAGTTCGCGAATGCATCGTCGATGAAGGTCGAACATCGTCTATACGCGATCTTATTGCCGAGGGGGCAAGTCAATACGGAATGCAGACCTACGACCAATCGCTGATGTGGTTCTACCAAAATGACGCTATCTCGTTTGAACAGGCCTTGCAGAATTCCACGACGCCGGAGGATTTCAAACTCCGAGTGGATGGCATTCTTTCCGGTTCCGATCGCGGATGGGCAGAATTTGCGAAATTGCAGAGCGATCTCGATGTCGAAATCAACGAAGAAGAAGCGGAGAAAGACAACGATGCGCAGGAAGAGGGGGAAAGTGCTTAAAAAGGTCCTAGTCGCGAATCGCGGTGAGATCGCTCTCAGGGTGATCAGAGCTTGTCGAGAGCTTGGGATAGAGAGCGTTGTCGTCTATTCCACGGCGGATCGATACAGCCTCCCAGTGCTTCACGCCGATGAATCGATTTGTATCGGAGGGCCGCGTCCGTTCGAGAGCTATCTCGATACGCAAAGGATCCTCTCCGCCGCGATAATCACCAATGCCGACGCCATCCATCCCGGTTATGGCTTCCTTGCCGAAAATGCCGATTTCGCCGAGATATGCGAAGCTCATGGAATCAAGTTCATTGGGCCGACGGCGAAGATGATCAAGCAGATGGGGGACAAGGCTGAGGCAAAAAGGATGATGATCGAGACTGGAGTTCCCACGATCCCCGGCTCCGACGGCCTTGTCGGGGATGTGAAGACCGCATCGGTCATCGCCGAGAAGATAGGATATCCGGTGATAATCAAGGCGACTGCCGGTGGTGGAGGAAAGGGGATGCGCATCGTTCGCGAAGGCAAATTTCTCGAAACGGCATTCCTCACCGCACGCACCGAAGCGGAAAGCTCGTTTGGAAACCCCGGAGTATATATCGAGAAATATGTCGAAAATCCACGACACATCGAAGTGCAACTCCTCGGCGACGGCAAAGGTAATGTGATTCACCTCGGCGAAAGAGATTGCTCGATTCAGCGCAGGCATCAGAAACTTGTCGAGGAATCTCCGTCGCCGGCGGTTACGCCAGAAATGCGCCGGTCGATAGGCGAACTTGCGGCAAGTGGAGCCGCCGCTATAAATTACGAGGGCGCCGGAACGATCGAGTTCCTACTGGACAAAGACGGAAAATTCTATTTCATGGAGATGAACACGCGAATTCAGGTCGAGCATCCGGTTTCGGAGAGCGTAGTCGATCTGGATCTGGTCAAGGAGCAGATTCGGATAGCGGTCGGAGAGGGATTGCCATGCAAGCAATCGGATGTTCGGGTCTTTGGCCATGCAATCGAGTGCCGAATCAACGCGGAGGATCCATTTAAGAATTTCGCACCGCGTCCGGGGAAGATTACAGTGTTCAATCCGCCCGGCGGACCCGGTGTTAGGGTCGATACGCACGCATATGCCGAATATGAGATCACGCCGTATTACGACTCGATGATCGCAAAACTCATTTGCCATGGCCGCGACCGCGAAGAGGCGATGGCCCGGATGTCCCGTGCGCTCGGCGAGTTCATTATCGAGGGTGTGGAAACGACGATACCATTCCATCGGCGCGTGCTTTCCAACCCGGATTTCCGAAGAGGAGAATATAACACCTCGTTTATCGATGGGATAAACATGAATAAAGAATTATAGGGGAAAACGATGGAAACTCTTACAGAGCAGATATCGAGAGCGATAAACGAATGCGGATTGAGATTAACATATATCGCGAGAGCAGTGCAGGTTAGCCGCGGCACGGTCGGCAAATACAAAGACGGCAAGATCGGAGCGAATATCGAGCGCCTGCAGCGAATCATGACCGTCGCCGGCTATCGCCTCGTTCTGGAGAAGATCCCGCCCAAGGAGGATATCTTCCGCAAGGATCGACGTCTTCCTCCGCCCGCCATGGATTGATTTATTTTGGATTTGCGATCTCCTCAAACCAGTGTAGGAGAGCGCCGCCCGACGAAGCGATCTCCATAAAAAAACCTCACCGCTGATATGGTGCGCGGCGCGGCAACGAGGATGCTGGATAATCGTAGGGACTACGGGACATGCCCGGCCATCGCGCGACGCCGAAACGCCGGAATCCCCCAAATCCTCTTCCGGGGTCTGGCTCACGCCACGGGTGCTACCTGCGAAATCGCACTCAAACGCGACAACTACCGCTATGACAAACGTCACGGATGGTTAAAGGTCGAGGATAAATAACGCTGAGCGTCGAAATACTCATTTCAACGGAGATCACTGGAACGAGGAAAAATGAAAAAACGATGGACACCCGAAGAAGAAGCCCTGCTGGGAACGATGACCGATAAAGAGGTGGCCGAGAAAATTGGCTGTTCGCTCCCGACAATTCGAAAACAACGTAATAAATTAAATATCCCGACTTTCATGTCAAAATCCCTTAAATGGACACCCGAAGAATTGGCCCTGCTCGGAACGATGTCCGATAGAGAGGTGGCCGAGAAAATTGGCCGTTCGCGCGTAGTGGTTCAATACCATCGTAAAAAATTAAAGATTTCGTCTTTCCATCGAAAACCTTACGTATGGACACCGGAGGCATTGGCGCTGGTGGGGACGGCAACGGACCAGCATGTCGGTCAGATGCTTGGAATTAGCCTATTCACGGTTCGAACTATGCGGATTAGATTGGAGATCCCGACTTTCGGGCCAAAACGTCTTAGATGGACACCCGAAGAATTGGCCTTGCTCGGAACGATGCTCGATAAGAAGTTGGGCGAGAAGATTGGCCGTTCGCGCATAGCGGTTTGCATACATCGTAACAATTTGAAGATACCGCCTTTCACGCCAAAACCCCATGAATGGACACCCGAAGAAGATGCCCTACTTGGAACAATTTCCGATAGGAAGGTGGGCGAGATGATTGGCTGTTTGCAATATGAGGTCAGACTCCGTCGTAGAAATAAGAACATTCTCTCTTCCATGTCAGAAAGTTTCAAAGAATGGACACCCGAAGAATTGGCCTTACTCGGAACGATGACCGATAGAGAGGTATCCGAGAAGATTAGCCGTTCGCGCAACGCGATTTGCCACCGTCGTAACAATTTGAAGATACCGGCTTTCACGCCAAAACCTTTTAAATGGATACCGGAGGCTGCGAAGCTTCTGGGGACGGCACCGGATGAGCGTATCGCCCGGATGCTTGGAATTAACAAATCCCGGGTTCGAGCAAAACGGTGCAAGTTGAAAATACCTCAATATGGCAACCCACGGCGAAATAATTTCCCATGGGAAGAGTGGGAGATGGAAAAGTGTCGTGAACATATAAGCGCGGAAAAGGTTGCAAAAGCGATTGGCCGCACGGTTAACGCTATCTGGAGTATGCGGAGGGAACTCGGATTACATAGAGAAACCGGGATTGCCACCGGCAAACCCCTACGAATTGACAACGCGAACGAATAACCGTAAGGGCGAGGCGGCGACATGCCCGTCGTGGAAATCGCAACGGGTTTGCCAGTGTCAAACCCCTACGAATTGACAACGATAATATTCCCGCACTGGCAAGACGTGGACATGCCGCAAACGAATTGAAAATGAGAACAAA
>CAYNTG010000099.1:6074-8095 GCA_964400105.1 uncultured bacterium | reverse complement strand
TCTGCGCCACGCGGCGCAGCAAACAGGCTCGAATCCCTGAACTTTAAGGATAATAGAATATTAGTGGATTAGCATTTATGATTCACTCATCGATATTTTCGGAGAGGCCGGGATTCGAACCCGGGATACCTTGCGGTATACACGATTTCCAGTCGTGCTCCTTCGGCCAACTCGGACACCTCTCCTCATGTGAATCAGTGCGAAACGAATTCGCAAAGCAATATTGCCTACAATAAGACGTTGCACATAAAAGACTATGGGCAAACGCTATGCCGTGCATTATATCTAAAGAACATCGAAGAACTCCGATTTTCGAGCGTCAATATATGCCCTTTAGATATCGATTGCAAGGTGAAAATTTGGACAGTTTGTCGGGTGAATGGTGATTGCAGAATCGTGGAAACCGACTACCCTTTACCGAACGGACTCGCCCCGATTATGGTTGACATTATCGACACATATCCTTAAAATTTCAAGACTAACTTTTTCAAAACCCAGAGGGAATGACCATGGGAAAGAAAATCGCTATTATCGGTGGCGGCCCGGCCGGTTATGTTGCGGCGATACGTGCCGCGCAGCTCGGCGCGGAGGTCGCGCTCGTCGAATCGAAAAAACTCGGCGGCGTATGCATGAATGTTGGTTGCATTCCCACGAAAACATATTATCATTTTTCGGAACTCGCAAGAGAAATCAAGAGCGCGAGCAAGGAACGCGTTATCTTCGGCGATTTCTCGTTCGACTGGTTGCGAATGCTTCGTCAAAAGGACAGCGTTGTTCGCCGCCTCGTCGTCGGGGTCGGATATCTCATAAAAAAGAATAAGATCGAGCTTTTTGAGGGGACCGGGAAAATCCGCAAAAAGGGATTCGTCGATGTTTTCGACAAATCCGGTAAAATGCGGACTATCGAGTGCGATGAAATACTCATAGCTACAGGGTCCGAGCCAAGCTCGATTCCCATCGACGGTTGGGATGGTGCCGGCGTGTGGTCGAATACGGAGGCCCTCGCCGCCGAGAAGCTTCCGAAAAGCCTTTTGATCGTGGGCGGCGGTGTTATAGGATGCGAATTCGCACATATCTTCTCAACGTTTGGCTGCAAGGTCACAATCGTCGAGATAATGGATCGGCTTCTGCCCGGTGTCGATCCGGAGATCGTGGAGATCGTCACGAAGGCGCTGGCGAAAGAGGGCGTCGCGATCCGAACAGGCGTGGGTTTGGAGCGTATAGAGCGCACCTCGTCGGGCGTCGTCGGATATTCAGGCGAAGAGAGGTTCGAGGCCGAGGAGGTTCTTGGTGCGGTCGGAAGGCGTCCTACGCCTCCAGATGGCATCGATAAGGTCGGAGTCGAACTCGATCACGGTGCGGCGGCGGTAAAGGTCGATCTGAATATGCGTGCCGGCGAGAATGTGTGGGCTGCTGGTGATGTTTGTGGACCACCATATCTCGCGCACTGGGCAAGCGCCATGGGCGAGATGGCGGTCGAGAATATGTTCGGCGCCGAAAAAAAGCTCGATCGGGATGCGATTCCGGGAGCTTTTTTCACGGCGCTCGAGGTTGGAACGGTAGGTTTGACCGAGCCGGAGGCGCGCGAAAGATACGACAAGATTCTCGTAGGACATTTTCCATATCAAGCCAGCGGTCGTGCAAAGACAACCTCTTCGCCCGAAGGATTTTCGAAAGTTGTCGCAAACGCGGATGGCCGCATCGTTGGCATACATATTGCGGGAAAACAGGCTTCGGAGATGGTCTGCGCCGCAAGTTTGGCAGTTTCAAACAAGCTTACTATCGACGATTGGAAAAAATCGATTATCGCGCACCCAACATTCGGCGAAATTTTAAAAGAGGCCGTTCTGGACTGCGTGGGTGAAGCGATACATGTTTAATTATTTGTTCAAGGAGAGTTAAATGAAGATTTACACCTCTATCGCAATCTTTCTTCTGGGTTTGTGTCTTGTTGCTTTCGCTCAAGGTGAAATCGTCGACATCCCCGAGGGCGAAAATCCGGTTGACATCGGAATCCCTAA
>CAYNTG010000099.1:0-5974 GCA_964400105.1 uncultured bacterium | reverse complement strand
CGTTCGACTTCGGTTATTCGCCGGAGGGATTTTTTCTGGTTCATCCATTCAAGATCAGAAACGCCGGGGAGGCCGAGCTTGTGATCGAGCGCGTGAGAACGACCTGCGGCTGCACGAGCGCACCGTTGGCAAAGACGAATCTCGAGCCGGGCGAGGAGACCGAGGTTATGGTTATTTTCAACAGCAGAAGATACAAACATCGGACGTCGAAGGGGACGATCATCACGTCCAACGACCTTCTCAACAAAAGCGTTCGCGTTACATTCTCCGCGAATATGGATTCCACCGGTCTTCCGTTTTGGATAGAGCCGTTCGGTCTGACTATCGAAAATGGCGATAAACCTCCGAAGAAGATGGTCTTCGAGATCGAGAACAAATCCGACCAGAACTACGAGCTTTCGGTTGTAGGTTGGACATCCGATATTATATCCAAACCCGAAATCAAGCATCCCAGGTTTAAATCGGGCGCTAAAACGGAGATCGAGGTCAGGATGAACGGAGACTACGATTATGCTGCGAATTATATCAAGTCTTCATTTACGATAGAGGCTGCCGGCGAAAATCCGGTCCGTTTCACGATACCGATCAAGGGTTCGGGTCCTAAATAATCCAAATAAGAGTCTGCGTATCCAGAAGGGACGCATCGCAACGTTGCGAAGATACAGTTTCATAATTCCTCTTTTTGTTTCCGCCGTTGTATCTTTCGCGGCGGACAAAGTCGAGCTAAGGTTTTTCTACTCGAAGAGTTGCGAGCACTGCGAAGAGGTTATGCAGGAGATCATTCGACCTATGGCCGATGAGTTTTCCGATTATTTCGAGGTTACAAAGTTCGAGATCGAGGATAATAACGAAAACTACGAAAAGCTGATCGAGCTTGAAGGGATTTATGGCGACGAGAACAATGAGATTCCTGTAATCTTCGTCGGCGACAGCGTTTATGGCGGCGAGGAGGATTTCGTTCCATATCTGAAGGGTTTGATCGAAACGGCACGGAAGGCCGATTCTTCGGATGTCGATGTTATTGAGAATGTTGTCGCGGTCGTGGAAGTGGAAGCCGTGGAGGATAAGGTAGTCGATCAACGGCGGGACGAGCCGGATTCGGTGGAGAATTATTCGGTCTTTCTGGCCTATTTCTGGGAAACGGGTTGCCAGCATTGTTCGCGTGTGGTATTAGATATTCAGCTTTTAAAGGAACGCCATCCGACGCTCGAAGTTCGCGATTGGAATATCGACAGTAAAGCCGCCAAGCAATTTGCCGAGGCCCTTGCGATTCGGCATGGTGTAGATGAACTTCTTCAACTCGCGACACCGTCAGTTTTCTTTCATGATACTGCATTAATCACCGACCAGATAAGCTTCCGTGCGCTTGACGAAGCCATCACGCGACTCGAAAAGATACCGAATACCGACACGGTTTGGAACTTCACGGAAGAGGAGCTGTCCGCTGCAGATGATGTCATTGTCGAGCGATTTCGGGGACTCGAGGCCGCTCCGGTAATTCTGGCCGGTCTGCTCGACGGGCTGAATCCGTGCGCTTTTGGAGCGATAATCTTCTTTGTGACATTCCTGACTGTCGTTAAGCGCAGGAAGCGCGAGATATTTTGGGTTGGTGTGGCGTTCACAGTCTCCGTATTTCTCACATATATCCTGATTGGTGCGGGTTTCCTGCGTTTTCTTCAGGCGCTTCCGTTTTTAAAAACATTTGCGAGATGGGTGTATATCATTACCGGCGTTATGGTCGTCGGGCTCGGAATTCTTTCCATTTACGATTTCATCCGAGGTCTAAAGGGAGAATACGGCGATATGCTGCTTCAGCTTCCAGACAAGTTGAAGAAGCGAATCCATCGCGTAATTATATCCGAAAACGAACCGCGCACGAAAAGAAACACAATCGTCGCAGCAGCGACGACCGGTTTTTTGGTTAGCCTTCTCGAACTTGCCTGCACAGGTCAGGTCTATCTGCCGACCATTATTTATGTTATGGGTGCTCCCGGCTTAAAAGCCAAGGCATATCTTTATCTTCTGCTATATAATTTCATGTTCATAGTTCCGCTTATAATCGTTTTTATCGTGGTTTTCTTCGGTACGACAAGCGAACAACTCTCCAGGTTCTTAAGAAAGAACACTCCGGCAGTGAAGCTTTTGACCGCCTGCATCTTCTTTGCGATGGCGTTTTTCATGTGGCGGACCGTATTGGGTCTGTAAAAAGAGGTTTCTGTGCGTAAAAATTGGTTTTTATGCCGTGAGCACATAGGTTAAACCATTTTTGGTTTGAAACTTTACATATAAGCTCAACAAGGAGTTGCAACCCCTTGTTGCATAGCGTATTACCGACGTGCAAGTAAAATATTTGAAAAAATCAATGTGAATTTGGTATTAGACCATCGGGGAGCAGCAGGCACTGAGTAGAACCGATGAGGAACCTGTCAAAAATCTACAGGTAGGTAATATGAGATACATCGCAATAGTTCTTGCCATGACATTATTATCCGTCATGGCATACGCACAGGAGCATGCCGAACAGCCTATCAAACCGGATTCGATTGGTTTGCGCAACTACGCACCTAAACTATACCTCGACTGCGATTTGGGATGTGATATTCCATATATCAAATCCGAGATAGTATTCGTGAACTATGTGCGGGAACGTAAGGAAGCCGATGTTCATCTACTCGTTACTATCGAAAGCACCGGCGGCGGTGGATTGGAATATGCGCTTTCCTTTTATGGTCAGAGGGATTATGCCGACCTGAATTATACACTCAAATATACCGCAAATGTCGATGCTACCGAGGAGGAAACGCGCTCCGGGCTTGCCAAAACGATCAAGCGCGGGCTGGCGCCTTTTATATCACGAACACCACTGGCGGATTACCTCTCCATCGAGTTCGAGGAGAAGGCCGAAGCGAAGGAGGTCGTCGATAAGTGGAACAACTGGGTTTTCGAGATAGGCCTCGAAGGTTGGATTTTTTGCACCAAAACCAATCTGCAACAATGGTATTACGCAGATATCGAAGCGCGTAGGATAACCGAAGTGCAGAAGCTCGAGATCGACGGCAGCTTTTACTATAGCGATGATCTCTATAGAATGGAAGATTCCGATGTGCGAAACACATCGCGCAGCTATAACGCATCGATCCTCTATGCCCACGGCCTGAGCGATCACCTGAGTCTCGGCGGATGGTTGACATATAATACCGACGAATACAGTAATATGAAATATGGTTTCGGCGCGGCTCCCATGATCGAATATAATATTTTCCCTTATTCCGAGTATGCCGAGCACGAATTCTATTTCCAATACAAGCTCTGGTCTATTTCTAACAACTATTACGAGGAAACCATCTACGAAAAATTAGATGAGACGCTGTTCAAAGAATCGCTCAAGATGGGGTTGTCATCGACGAAGAAATGGGGTTCCGTTTGGGCTTCCGTGGGGGCTTCCAATTACCTCCACGATTTCTCCAAGAACCAGTTGAATATCAACACGGGAATCTCGTGGAGAGTCTTTTCCGGGTTCTCGTTGAGCTTGAATGGCAATTATTCCATGATCCACGACCAAGTCGCGTTGCGCCGGGAGGACGCCACGGATGAGGAGATCCTCCTGCGCCAGAGGGAATTGGAGACGGACTACAGCTTCAACATGAATTTAGGGTTGACATATACCTTCGGCTCGATATACAGCAATATCGTGAACCCGAGATTCTGATATCACTCTCCGACAACGATGCTATAGGCAAAAACGAACGGGACGGCGCGAGACCGTCCCCTGCGAATTGAAAGCAACGATTTTTCGTAGGGGCGGTCGCATGTGACCGAAGGAAACTACACGGACGCCGTCACGCAGGCCTTAAAATTCCACAACCACACCGCCGACAATCATTCGCCCGCGCTGGTATATCGTGCCATTCGTGCCGTCGGAATTGTATGTATAATCCCAGATATTTTTCGTGTTGAACAGGTTGTCGAACTCCCAACAGACGAGGACGCTCAATTTGTTGTAAAACCACCGCTGCTGGAGGTGCAGGTCGAATGTGTGATACGGTTTCGCGTGCGCAGAGTTTATCTCCTGCGTTCCGTCGAGTGTCCATTTGCGCCATTCGGGATAATAGGTTATCGGCGTGTATGGCTTGTCGCCGGTATAGCGGAACCGGCAGGAATATTCGGACTCGTCCGCCGGAATAAGCGGCACAAATCCGAGCGCACGATACCACCAGTTCTTGATTACTTTCTTATACCAATTGAAGTCCTGATATTCTATGCGGTAGCCGGTTATCGAAGTCATCACGTGGCGATAATCGAAATCCCAGCTGTATTCCTTGTCTGGATAGCGCGGATTGTAGGCCTTCGCGACCGAATAGGAATAACTCAGCGTCCCCCAGAGATTTTTTTTGCACCTTCTTCTGAAGAAGAAACTCCGCGCCGTAAGCGTAACACGCCCCGGCATTGATATAGACCGAGCTGTGGTCGTTTGGGTCGATAGTGGTCATCGAAAGCTCGACCGGAACATCCTCGTAGAGCTTGTAATATGTCTCGATAACGCCCTTGACATCCTCGGCGAAAAGGTGATCGACGCCGAGAACGACCTAATCGGTATATTTGCTTTTCAGCGGCCCGGTCGTGCTTACGGAAGCCAGCTCCTGCCACGATGTCGACTGGAACTGACGGCTGTAAGCGAGATTGAGATCGGTGTCCTCGAAAATAGCGAAAGACAGAACCGCTCTCGGCAAAACACAACTGAAATCTGTGAAATCGAAATAGTCGTATCGAATCCCCGTTGTCAGTGTCAGTCGATTCAGCCGGCGTTTGAATTGGAAATAGCCGCCGGATTTCCACGAAGTCTTTTCGGGCGCAAAATCCCATTGGTAGATGTAATCCGTCGTGCAGATAATCTCGCCCGAAGTCGTGTCGTAGATAAACAGTGTTTCCGCTTTCACCCAGAGATCGCAATCGAATCCGACGTTTTTAATATAAACTCCCGCAGAGAACTCGCCCCTTTCGACTGGCAGGAGCGTGATATCGTATGTCGCTTTCCCCTGGATAGCGTAATAGTTAGGAACCGCGGTCATTCCAAAGCTCCCGGTGCGCGGAGAGCATGAACGCGGCCCCTCGAACGTGCCGCCGTAACCGGCCATTCCGACATCGAGTTTCAGGTGAAGCGCGTCGCGTGCGCCCTCGCGGAACCGGATGTCCATCGCCGAAGACGCTTTGTCGCCGTAGTTGCCGCTGCGGACTATTATCTCGTTGTTCTGATCCACAGAGGAGACGACCGCCGGAAGCGCCTGCACCGCTCTCTGGACATCCCACGCGCCGCCGGGCTGGCAGATTATCTCCTCGAAATCCATGCTTTTCGAGGAGACGACCGCGTCCTTCGTCTCCTCGAAAAAGCTTGGCCGAACAACGATCTCCTCGCCTTTGAGGAAGGATTATTCAAGCTCGACATTCATGTAAGTCGATTTCCCGGAGCGGACAACGACGCGGTTCTTGATTATCGTGTTGTAGCCGATAACCGAGATACTCACGTTATAGCTTCCCGGCTCGATAGCGGCGATATTGAATTCGCCGTCGAGGTTTGTCGCGGCGCCGAGTGGTGTATCCATTACGAGGATATTCGTTCCGGCGAGCGGTTCGCCGGAACGAATATCGACAACCTTCCCGGTAATCGAACCGGCATCGGCGAACACGGCGATACAGAGAGCAAACAGCAAAATGATAGTGAACGTGTTTTTCATTTTATCTCTCTTTTTTTAGGGAGCGCGAGCGTCATGAGATTAAATTTATGGATGAAGACAGTGTGCGCAATAAAAACAGGGCGCGTCTCCTCGCCCTATCCGAATGGGCAATTCATGAATTGCCCATTCGAAATTGCTCATTACTCATTGCTAATTTTGCAATGAATCCTTTTCTATATCTGAACAAGGGGTAGCTAACCATTGCTTAAAGGGCACGGGCGGGTCTTAGACCCGCCCCTACG
>CAYNTG010000098.1:0-8224 GCA_964400105.1 uncultured bacterium | reverse complement strand
TTTTCGGGGATCGACTTTCTTCTGTAACTTTAACGGGTCTCTGAATAAATAAGGAAGCTCCGACAGCTTGTTTGCCGTCGGTTTTGGATTATCGTCGGTGATTATCTCATATTCGGCGTCTTTAAAAAGCGACCTGTCCGTGAATCCTATCTTGTCCTTTATCACCGGCAAAAAATCTCCGTTGATCTCATAACCAATCGAGTTCCTTTCGAGCTGTTTTGCCGCGAGTGCAGTCGTGCCGCTTCCGAGAAACGGGTCGAGAACCGTGTCACCGACGAACGAGAACATCTTTATCAGCCTGCGCGGAAGCTCAAGCGGGAACATCGCGATATGCTTGTCCTGTTTTTCTCCGCTGAAATTCCAATGCCCGGTGAAGAACTCGTTCCATTCCTCCTTCGTCATTTTCGATTTCTCTTTTATTTCTTTAGAAACGTGATTTGCCTTGCCATGCTTTTTGAAAATCAGGATAAACTCGTAATCGATTTTTAAAATTCCATTTCTCGGATAGGGGAAAGAACCCATTATAGTGGCGCCGCCGGTAGTATTACAGGTCGTGACCTTCTGCCAGATAATCGCACCCATATAATCGAAACCGACGGTCTCGCAAAATCGTATGATCTCGGTCCTTATCGGTATAACTTTGTATCTGCCATAATACACCGATCGGGCGAACTGGTCGCCGATATTCACGCACAACCTGCAACCTTTTTCCAAAATCCTATGGCATCCATTCCAAACAAGATTTAGATTATTAATATAGTCTTCGTAGCTATCGTTGAAACCTATCTGGTTATCACCGCCGTAATCTTTCAACTGCCAATACGGCGGCGATGTTAAAATAAGCTGAACCGATTCTTCAGATATTTCTGACATGTCTCGCGAATCGCCGATAATAATTTTATGTTTCGTTTTATCCATTAATTTTTACAACGCCTTCTGCGAGTATTAAATCCGGTGAATAAAGTCTTTTATTGAAAAAGCTTAGCTCATTAATGTCGCTGATTATAGACCTTTCGGAAATCCGCCATTGGGTGTAAATCTCTTATAGGAATGTAATAACAAGAATACCCTCCCCTTCCACCACGTTTTGATCCGAAATCCTTTTTCGGTGCTTTTTCTACTTCTTCACTAGTAGTAAAACCACAAATATAAGCCTTCGTATCCTCCTTAATTTCGTTTGCCATCCTATCTTCAACTGAAATAATTATTTGGATATAGAAAGGAGGTTTTCTTTTATCTCCATAATCTTCCCTTACAAGTAAGTTTAAGTTCTCGCTAAATGGATAAGCGGAAGTTTTAATTTCTATTCCATCGAAATCTAAATCGCCTTTGTTCATCCCGACCTTGTTCTTTTTCCAATCATCATAAAAATATTCAGCAAAAACAAATTCACCGAGTATTCCGGTTATAGTATCAATATTGGATGCTTTAGTCCTTTTGACTTCGACACTTTTCTCTAATGCCCTAGCTTTTTTTATCATTTCTTCAGTTATTACAACAATAGGTTTTTCCATTTATCACACCCTTTTGAAAAAGCACTATCCTGTTTGTATTCGTGCCGCCACTGTTGTTACTTACTCCCCAGATATTCGATGTCTTCGTGAAGCTTTGCTCATTGATAACAACGCATTTGCATTCGAAGCCAGCCCTTTCGCCGATCGGGACTATATATTCTTCGAGTTTTATCTTGCCTTTCCTCAGTTCACCGACCTCGAATGCGACCCATCCACCCCTTTTTGTAATGCGAAAAAGCTCCTCGAAAACTCCACTCATAATCGAAGACCATTCGCTTATATCTCCCGTCACGGTTATATTACGCGAAATCTCCTCGTCGTCGATATCGTTGAACCAGCACCGCAGCCAATTGTCCTTCGCATACTGAACGATATCGAGAAATGGCGGCGAGGTAACCGTCAGTGCGACGGTCTCGGATTCGATCTCTCCTGTTTTTCGTGCATCCTTCGTCAAAAATAATCCCGCTTTTCCGGCTTTTCTTAAGGTTGCGGCTTTATTTGTCGTCAACCCACTTAATAAAGAAGCCGTTTTTCGCAGAATTATTTGCCGGGTATTCCGGTATTCGGGAACTTGCCCCCTTTTTTCGTTTATCTTTTTTTGTCCCTTTGGCGAAGCCGCTTGATTTGGAGGGAGCGTATAGACCGAGAAAAAACCTTTTGAATGTCCGGTAAGTCTATTTGTAGCTACCATGCGTATCCAAGAATCTACCTCATCCTCGACGCCATTTTCTTTTTTCTCTTTTAAATACTCTTTAATCGATACGATCTCGGCTTCCGTTTCGGGATGATAGAACATCGATAGGTCTATGTCGGCTTTGCAAGCCGGATCAAATTGAATCTCGTTAAGTCTTTTTTCTATATCAGAATAATTCGGAACCATCAAACGTGGTTTGCAAAGAACGATGCTTAGAGGATTAATATCGTTAGCGATTATCCTGCGTTTCATCAATCCGGCCTCGATCGGCGTCGTTCCCCTACCACAAAAAGGGTCGTAGACGATATCGCCTTCGTCGGTCAAAAGCTCGATAAAAAATCGAGGCAATTGCGCTTTGAAACAAGCTCGATACGATATTTCATGTATTCTCGCCGCCTGCCTTTGCTTCGATGTCCAAAATTCGTTGACGAATTTGGGTATTCTTTTATTTGCATATTCGATATAATCGAGCTTTGAACGTGACACGACTTGCTCTGCGAACAGGTCGGAGCTTCCGATAAGCGAGAAATCCTCAATATATTTTAGCTTGTTTTTCTCCATAAAATTAACTTAAATAATCCCAAAAACATGTTCCTTATTCCACTATCTCGACCCCGTCGATCTTGCGCTTAAACGGCTCGAACGGTTCGCCGCCGGCCTCGTAAAACTTTCCGAAATACTCCACAAAATGAAGCCTCGCCGGATGAACGAACGCGCCCAACGCCGATATTCCCGTGTAGGCAACGTGCCCGACGATCACCAGAAAAGCCGCTATCACGATTCCCGCGCCCGGAAGCATCTCGATAATCTGCTTGGCGATGATGTTTATCACGCCCGCGATGACTCCGGTGGAAAGGCCGAGCGCGAGTATCCGCGCATACGAAAGCAGATCGCCGAATAGGTTCACGATGCCGTAGAGGCCGTCGAATCCGAGTCCGTCGCCGATAGACGAGCCGAGCCCGCGCCTTCCGATAACACCGAGGATAAGCGAAAATCCGGCGATTCCGAGCGCGCCGAATTTCAGCATGTTCACCGCCACCTTGATAAACGGCGCTATCGTATCCGGGATAAGGAAATTCGTCACGAAAACGCCAGCCCCTATCGTTACCGAAATCCACGAGATCGCAAGAAGCGCCGCGCGAATTTTTAGCGCGCCGTTCGGAGCCTCGCGGAAACCGACCACGCCGCTCAGGATATAACCAGTCGAGACCTGAATCACGCCGAGGAATATGCTTGCCGCGAAGAACTCGATCGCATTGCCCAGCGGGTCGAAAAGCTTTATTGACAAAAGCGCGCGCGAAAAACCGTTGTCCATCGAAGCGAGGTCTATGCCGAACCATCCGCCCGCAAAAGCGCCGATAATCACCGTCGCTATCCCGGAATAAAGTATGAACCGCATGAATTTGCGTGCGCCGGCGCCGAGCTTTCCGAATGCCAGTCCCGCGCCGCTTATCGCCGTCAAAAGTAGGCCGTAACCGGCGTCCGTAAGGCACAACGCGAAGAAAAGCGGGAAGAACGGCGCGATAAACGGCGTCGGATCGATCATCCCCGCGCGCGGACGGCCGTATAGGTCGGTGATCACCTCGAACGCCTCGATCACCGGCGGATTCTTGAGCGCGACCGGCGGAGCCTCGCCCTCATCCGGCGAGATTTGATCGAGATCGACCGCATCGAATTCATGCGAAATCGTCTCGAAAAGGCCGTCGAAATCGAATGACTTCACCCAGCCGGTGAGGAGGAGCGTCTGCTCGGTGCGTTCCGCCAGATCGCTGAGCCTCGCCTTCGAAAGCTCCATGTCGAAATATCCATAAAGCGCGTCGAGTGTCGGCAAATACTCCCCGGCGGCATAGCGAGACTCCTTTTTCGCCGCTTCGAGCGATTCCTTAACCACGGAAAGCTCCGACCGAAGCTTTGCCAGCTCGTCTGCGGGCAAGCCGGTGCGCTTCCCCGGATGAAACTCCGCAAAATCGCAGCTCGAAAGCAGTTCATCGATCTCCGATTCGATCGATTTGTGAAAAACGATCAGGACATAATTTCCGTTCGAGTCCGAATTGAATATCTGATATTCGCAGAGTTCGTCCGGGCAGTTCTCCGAAAACCCGGCGTGCAGCGCCTTCGGGATAAACCCGACACGCGAATGCACATCGGACATCGAAGCGAGATCGACGAATGAAACGGGAAGCGGAGAGAAAGGAGCAACGGCGAAGATCGCCTTTTCAATCGATTGCTCGCGCCCGGAAAGATCGTCGATGGAATGGTGAATGTTGTCTATTCCGGAGATCGTTTTTTCAAGCGGGAATTTTTCCGCCAGATCGACGAGCGACTTATAAGAAAGTTTAAGCGGTTTCGCTTTTTTGGCGATTTTCGATGCAAGGAATGTCCTCGCGCTTTCGATGTCGGAGATGCGCGATTCAAGCTCCCTGCCGGACTCCGTTAGACGTTCCTCGCGAGTCGAAATCTGCACGACGCCGAGTTCCGCGAGCCTCGATGTCAATTTCCCGAAAACGGATCGGTGGGCGACGATACCCACCTTACGCATCGCAACAACCGCCATCTTAAAACGCCTCGACGATCTTTTCTATCGCTCCGTCGATACGCATTTCCGCGGCTTCACGAAGGGCGACTATACCAGTTTTTTGCTCGATTTCGAGCGCTTTAATGCTCTCCATCGCCTCGCTTTTGCCGTCATCGACCGCCTTTGAGATGATACCCAGCGCCCTTTCATCGACGGTTTTCATCGCCTTTTCCGCTTCGGTCTTTGCCATCGAGACCTCCTCCGCAAAACGCTTTTTTGCTTCGGCGATTCGCTCGTTGGCGTCCATTTCGGCATCCTTAATTTTCTCGACATCTATCGGCATCGCTGCTCCCTTTTAAACTAATTTAAACTAAATACGCTTTTTCAATATCTTAAACGGCTCGACATAATTCTTGAAAACGATTTGGAACATGAGCTAACTACCTGCTGCTTATTAAAATAAGTTGTTGATAAATAGATTTCGCTCAAAGCTACACGCGTAAAGCGTTTAAACCTAAGGTGCTATACAATAATCCACAACTTATCCACAAGTTATTATTTGTTGTGAGGCGCTTTACCTGCGGCCATATCGGAGTTGCCGGTGAATATTGCGCCCTCCTCGACGATCAGGACCTTCGTGGCCATATTGCCCTCGATAACCGCCGATGGTTCGAGGCGGATTCTCTCCATCGCGGTGATATCTCCCTCGACGGCTCCGCCGATAGTGGCACTCGAAGCCGAGATCGACGGCGCTTTAATGGAGCCTTCCCGTCCGACGGTCAACGGCCCTGCGGCGACGATCTTCCCTTCGACCGTGCCATCGACGCGAAGGCCGCCCTGGACCTCAATATCGCCGATAATTTTGCTCCCCGGACCGATTATCGTGTTTAAACGCTGTTCTGATTCTACCTTGGTCATAATATATCAACCTTTCTTTTTGTTTTCAGGTTCGGCGAGTGGATCGATTGCGATTCCGCTGGATTCGAGGGTGTAATGAACGTGCGCGCCCTCTGCGTGTCCGGTGCTTCCGACGGTGCCGATCCTTTCGCCGCGTTCGATCCAATCCCCTTTTTTAACGGTTATTGCTTCGAGGTGGCCATATTGTGTTTTATAACCATTTAAATGATCGATCACGACCTCGTTGCCCATCAGCGGATCGTTTATCGCAGCGGCGACGATCCCCGTGGCGGTAGCGGCAACGATGCTCCCTTTCGGCGCGGCGATATCTACGCCGGAATGGGGCTTGAGATACCTGCTGTCCATCTCACCGAAACGTGCTGTCAGCGCGCCCTCGACCGGCAATCCGCGAGGCACGAAATCGCGGCGTCGAAGTGCGGCGGCGGCAGATGTTTCAAGCTCCGGAAAAAGCCTCGTATGAAATGGTGATTCGATCAGCGACGAAAGACCGGTTCTGGCTGCGGAAGCCATGTTAGGAAGCTTTTCATCAATCCTCTCGATGCCGACAATATCTTCCATCCATTTTCGCAACTTCGATGTGCCAGCAATCTCCTTTTCGAGCTTGATTATTTTAACCCGTTGCTGTCGCAGCATTTTGTTTTCGGCGCGTATGGCGCGGTTCTCGGCGATGAGCTTCGACGAACGTCCTCCGAGGGTTACGCCGATAATAAAAAGGATAAGTGCAACTCCGAGAATTATCGTTGTTGCGATAACCTGCCATCCCTTAAGGCGGATATTCACCGCCCTTTTGCGGTTATGTGGAACGAGAAAAATTGTCAGTCCGTGTTTGGTTGGCAAATCATCCCTCCGCAAGAATCTCCGCGATACGCTTCAGATCCTCATCACTATAGAAATCGATAATAATCGATCCTCTTTCGCCGTATAAGTCGATTTTGACCTTCGTTGCAAGGTGGCTTTTCATAGCATCCTCGAGCGCGGCGATCTCCGGGGTAAGCTTGCGCTTTTTACCACTCGATCGCCTGGATTTTCGATGTCTCGGAGAGGGCTTGTTCTCTCTTGCGAGTATCTCGAGACGCTCCACCGAAAGCCCCCGGCTCGATGCGAGTTTCGCGAGCCTCAATATGCGTTCCTCGTCGCGTGCGGCCAAAAGCGCTATTGCGTGTCCGGCGGTAATCTTGCCGGAAAGGATCATTTCGTGGACCGGTTTCGGCAGTTTCAAAAGTCGCAACGTGTTGGCCACCAACGAACGTGATTTCCCCACCCTCTCGGCGATCTGATCCTGTGTAAGGGAAAATTTATCGATCAGGTAGCGATATGCCTCGGCCTCCTCGATCGGGTTGAGGTCCTCGCGTTGCAGGTTTTCCGTGAGGCTGAAGAACATCAAGACATCGGGGGCGCACTCGGTCATGACGATAGCCGGAATCTTTTTAAGGCCCGCGATCTTCGACGCGCGAAATCGTCTTTCCCCGGCGATAAGCTCGTATTTATCATCGATGCGGTGCACCAGAATCGGCTGCAACACCCCATTCGTCTTAATCGATAACGCGAGCGAATTCAACGAGTCTTCATCGAATGATTTGCGCGGTTGATCGGGGTTCGGGCGAACGTTCGCTATCGTGATATTGAAAACCTCTTTGCCCGAAAGCACATCCGATATCGATGCCGGAAGCAGGGCGTCCAATCCGCGGCCTAATGCGTTTCTTTTACCCATCGATGATCTCCCTGGCGAGTGCGAGATAGTTCCTCGCTCCGGTGCAATTCACATCGTAAAGAATGATCGGTTTGCCGAAGCTCGGCGCTTCGCAAAGTCGGACGTTGCGTTTGATTATCGACTTAAAGACCTTGTTTCCAAAGTAACTGCGCGTTTCGTTCTCGATCTGTTTCGAGAGGTTGAGTCGCTGGTCGAACATCGTCAAAAGGACACCCTCGACCCTGAGTTCGGGATTGAGTTCTTTTTGCACGAGCCGCAGCGTGTTGAGAAGCTGTCCCAATCCTTCGAGCGCATAATACTCGCATTGAATCGGGATCAGGATGCTGTCGGCGGCGGTAAGGGCGTTGAGGGTTAAAAGCCCCAAAGACGGAGGACAGTCGATCAAAATGAACTGATAATTATCGCGGATCGATTCGATGGCGTTGCGAAGGCAATACTCGCGGCGCGGATTTTGGACTAACTCGATCTGCGCTCCAACCAATCGAATATGGCTCGGAAGAAGCTTCAGATGTTCCAGGAAATCGATTTTTTTTATCGCGTCTTTGGCGGGTGCGATGCCCAAAAGCACCTCGTAAATCGACGGAGTGTTCTCCCCAATCCGGACTCCCAATCCGCTGCTAGTATTCGCTTGCGGGTCTAAGTCGATAAGCAAAGTATCCTTCTCCGCCGCCGCGAGCGACGCCGCAAGATTCACAGCGGTAGTCGTTTTGCCGACACCGCCCTTTTGATTGGAGATAGCGATTACTTTTCCCAAAATATCCCTAAAAAAACACGATTTATCAACCCTTAAACTTATATAATGAAGTATTATAAATCAAGGTAAAAACCTGACATGGATTATGTAGCATATTGTATGTATTTAGAAATTAGTA
>CAYNTG010000097.1:0-8278 GCA_964400105.1 uncultured bacterium | reverse complement strand
CCTATCGTCGGGAGGAATGGAAGCATATTGTCGTCGTCCGGTGTGGTATTTTCATACATTGGATCGTCCCACGTTCTCATTATGACGTTTTTATTATTGTAAATATTCAGAATCTGAAGATACGGGATCAGTCGCCAATTTCCATCGTGAGCGATCCAATTTACACCGAAATCGAGGCGGTGATAGTTCGGCAGTCGTCCGTTATGAAAAGCCCCATCCTCCCATATCGGCCAATAAAATAGATAACCGTGGTAATCCTCTTCCTCGAATCCGACCGGTGCTGTTACAGGTTGACCTGTGCCATAATTGAATGTCGTCGAAATGGTTACACGCTTCGACGGTTCATATACAATCGATAGTTTTATTGTGTGGCGACGGTCGTATTTCGGTGGATACGGTTCGCCGTTGTTCTTCTCGGGCATACTTCGATTGACAAAACCGAGCGCATATCCCGCCCATCCGGCGAAATTATTGATTTTACCTTCCATCGAAATATCGAATCCAGCCACCCATCCATTGCCCTTCTCGAATCTCGAATCGATATCGTCGGTTTCACCGAAGATAACATGTTCACGAGCTTCGATAAGATTATCCATTATTTTGTAATAGGCATTTGCTGAAATATGCACCGGCAACCGATCGGTGTCAAATCCAATTACAAAGTGATCTGCCATTGCCGGTTTTAGGTCTTCGTTGCACGGAATCCAGCTATCGAATACCGCAATTCCGGCCTCCTCCAATGGATTAATAAGATGAATATATTGATAATAATGTCCGTAGGCAGCTCTTAAAGTTGTCCATTCGTCCAATTTTCTTTGAGCCGAAAGCCTCGGTCCCACGCGGAAATAGCCGCCGTTCGTGGCGAACTCCAACCTTAGCCCACCCTGGATTTTCCAAAGGACATTTGGTTTATACTCATCCTCGATATATGCCGCGATAAGCGAAGCACCGGTGTAGTCGTCCTGAGTAAATATCTGGCTCGTTTCGGTTTCGTAATCGTAATCCGTGATCTCGAAATAGTTTCGCACCTCGCGCCATTTAAGCATCCCTCCGAAATCGATCATATGCCGATCGTTAAGCGAATATGTCATGTCCCCTTTGAGGGTAATATCGCCGATGCGGTCTTCGAGTTCCATATCGTCGCCATCGAAATCGAGTTTGGTGCGAAAGCGGCTTCCGGCCAGCACCAAATGGCCGAACAGTCTTTCGTTGAAGATATGCGTCCATTGAGTGCTGAGAGTGATATTTCCCCACCGATACTCGGAATCATCGTCCTCCTCATCTGGATAGAGCGTATCTCCGGGAGACGATTCATCGGCTTCGTCCTCGAACGCGAATATATCGTCTCCGCCATAAAAACTGAAGGTAACCTTATCCCTATCGCTGAGGTCCTGATTAATTCTGCTTTGGAAATCGTAAAAATAGTATGGAATATATTCGTCAATTATGTTATTACGTTCCATCATTTTCGTAGCCAAATCGATCCATGTTCTTCGACCGGCCACCAAATAGCTTCCTTTGCCGACAGGACCTTCGACCAAAACCTTCCCCGATAAAAGGGAAAGCTCCGCGAGGCCGTCGAATTCTTTGCGATTGCCGTCTTTATTGGTGACATCGAGCACCGAGCCGAGTCTCCCCCCCCATTTTGCGGGATACCCGCCTTTTATGAGGTTCGCCTCGCGCACCGCATCGGTAATGAAAGTGCTGAAGAAGCCCATAAGATGCGTCGGATTATAGACCACGATATTGTCGAGCAGAACGAGGTTATCGCTCGGTGTTCCGCCCCATATATAAAGGCCGCTGGAGTAATCGGATATCGCTTGAACACCCGGAAGCATCTGGAGGGTTCGGAAGAGGTCCGGCTCCACGAGACCGGGAGCGTGTCTGATTAGTTTGCTTTCGACAACCACGTGTCCGACATATGGATCGCTCATTCCGCCGACGCGTTTCGCCCGGATAATGATTTCTTCTCCCCTGATAACCTCCGGCTCCAGCTCGCAATCGAACCGGAGCGGAGCACCATGACAAATGAACTGCTTTTTATAATTGGAATACCCCATCGCCGAGACAACGAGCGTCCATGTCCCGCCCTCCGGCAGCCCTGTGATAGTGTAATAACCATATATATTTGCGGCGGCGCCGTATGGTTCATCCTGAATGTAGGCGTTAGCGCCGGCGATTGCCTCGCCGGTCGATGCGTCGGTTACGAAACCGGAGACGAGGCATTTTTCCCCGGCAATGATGATTGAAAATGTTATTAACGTTATGGCGAATATAACCTTAGCGTTCATAGCTATCCAATCGAGTTTTGGAAATGCTACTCCTTCGAGGCGTCTTGGAGCATACTTATAAGGAGCTTCTCGAATTTGTCCAGCGTCTGCATGCTGAAGCCCATGAAATACTCGACGACGGTTCCCTCCGGCGAGATTATAACCGTCTGCGGCGTGGCTCCGCCGTAGTATGGATCGAGCTGTTTCTCGTTCTCCTCGGTCGGAAGTATGACCGGATATGTCGGTTTCCTTTCCTCGATGAAGCTCCGGACGGAATCGATCTCGCCGATATCCACAGAGACGCCAAGCGCGCCGATATCCGGGTGCCTTTCGACGAGATCGGAAAGCCAGTCCATCTCATCCTCGCAATGGTCGCAGTCGGACGAGAAGAATTGAATAATCAACGGTTTGCCCTTGAAATCATTTATATCGACCTGTTTGCCGTCGATGATATTCTCCGCCACGAGAGGCGGCGCCGGATTTCCGATCATCTTACTGCGCTGCTCTGCCCATTTTCTCTGAAGGTCCGCGATAAAAGCCTGTTTTTCCATAGGGAAAAGATTATTCAGCATGAATGCGACGGTGTCGGAAACGACGGCGAATGCATCATCCTTCGAAACCCCGGTTATTCGCTTGCCGATTGGCAGCCTGAAAGTCCCATCGACGAGCATGATGCCAATATCGAGGCCTTCGCCGGAGGCCGATGGACGGGTATCGCCGATCACGACGAAACGGATACCGAGTATGTTTGCCCATTTGCGCGCGACATCGTGAAGCGGTTCGATTCTGAAACCCGGGTCTTCGCGAAGTTGTTTGGTTAATTCATTTGGATTTTGTGGAGGATATCCTTCCGGGAGGTGTTCTACGATATATTGAAAAATATCGAGCGAGAATTTTTGGGCGTCCTCGATACCGGAGACCTGAAATGGAAACACGACGATCGACGAATCCGCCGCTGTCAATTTTACCGGCAGGACCTCGGCGAGAAATCCAAGTTTGATATTATTCGGCTCGGTGTTCGTGCGCACCATTAGGTAACTTTCGTCCGGCCCGGCGCTGTCCGGCGCGACATATATAACCTTTATACTGTCCGACTCTCCCGGCGGGATGGTATCCGGCGCCGATTCGATTTCGATGCAGTCGCAGAGCGAACGGATATTCTCGATAACGAGATCGGCATCGCCTTCATTGTTTAGAATAAACCAATGAACCTTTTTTTCGCGCGGGGCGAGTTTGCCTGTGTTGTAAATCTCTTCATCGACCGAGAGCCGGGGTTCGCCGCTGCACGAAAGCGCCAAAACGGCGATTACAATGATCGTAAATCGCTTAAATAAACTCATCATTTGGAAAGCCTTATTTCCCCGGCTCCGGTAACGAGGATGAATGCTCCTCGACCGGGCGGGATATTGTTTAAAGATTGATAATCTCTGAGGTTTGGTTCGTAAAGGTAAAAACCGTCGATGATTCTCGCCGACGACGAATCGACGACCGAAGCGAACGAATTCGTTCGTGCGACACCACCGATCGCTTGCCATCCGGGGGTCGTAAGAATATCTATCGACAGCAGCGGTTCGCCGTCTATCACGATCAGCGTGTCGTGATTGAACATCACGAAATAACCCTTCCCCGGCTCGACCACGGAAACATCGATATAAGAACCGGCGACGTGGTCCCAGAACCAAACTTCGCCGAGCCTTCCCGGAAAAGCGTCGTCGATATTTATCGTATCGGCGAGCGGAATGCTCACGAGGTTCCATCCGGTGAAAAGAGGGATTACACATCGACCGGCGACTGGATAGCTTATCGCCGCCATAATATCCGGGATCCCCCATCCGATCTGGTTGTTCGGTGATTCGTTGTTCGATGAAGTTTTAATTAACGCATCGCGAATATCCATCGGCAGAAGACCGGGGCGAATCTCCAGGAGCAACGCCGCCAATCCAGCGACGAGCGGCGTCGAGGCGCTCGTTCCGCTGCTCGTTCGAAAATCGGAAACTCCGCGATCGCTCGCTGCCTTGACGCCGGTGCCCAACGCACAAACATCGGGCTTTATTCTGCCGTCTGCGGTTGGCCCCTGCCCGGAAAACGAGAGCCTGTTTCCCTCTAAATTCACCGCGCCGACGGTGATAACGGAATCGGCGTCGCCGGGCACCGTAATGCTTGTAGCTCCGCCACTGCCGTGATTTCCCGAACATATCACACAGCAGATGCCGCGTGCGGAGATAAGATCCGCCGCGATACTGATCGGCGCGATGTCGCCGGTCATGGAATCCGGTGTGTACCAATCGGAGTATCCGAGGCTTGTCGATATTATATCTGCGCCCGCGCTGTCCGCCCACTCTGAGGCGGCGATCCAGTAATCCTCCTCGATCGGGTCCTCCATCGTGTAATGTTCGGTTCGAGCGAGAAGAAAGGACGCGCCGCTTGCCACTCCTATAAGCTGCCCCGGATAATATCCGCCGATAATCGACCAGGTCATCGTTCCGTGGGATTCCGACAGGTCAGGATCGCCCGGCTCGAAACTGACGATTGTGTCGTCATCTATAAAATCGTATTTGCCGAGAACCTCCGAAGA
The DNA here is from genome assembly GCA_964400105.1 of uncultured bacterium. Classification (GTDB taxonomy): domain Bacteria; phylum UBP14; class UBA6098; order UBA6098; family UBA6098; genus CAYNTG01. Next base: position 3,433 of record CAYNTG010000097.1, on the reverse strand, counting down.
GTCGAGCGACAGGTGATCGAGTTTGAATCCGGTATCGGTCATGCAAATCAAGACGCCGTCGCCGGAGATTCCGAGCCGGTGCGCGAGCGGTGAATTCAGCATATTATTCTGCGAATAGCTCGAACCGTAATCGCCGATAGATGGAGTTTCGAATGGTGAAATATAAGGGCGTTCGCGTTGAAATTTTGCCACCGGTTTTATATTTCGGACGAATGGCAGCTTTGAAATAGCATCGATCGTTGGTGCATCTGCTTCGACAGAAACGGCATTTAGCAAGCGCGACTCGATTCTAATGCGTGCCATTTCCGCAATGGCATCGACATAATCGCGGCTAAGATCGATATCCTCGAAAGCGACAACTTCGCCTTCCGGCATCGCCCGCTCCCTGCGCTCGATACTTCTTGGCGAAAGGCGCTGCTTTGCCGCTCGAAGGGCGCGATTCTCCGCCGACGAACCCCGCGAAAAACCCTTATCCTCTAAAAAAACCCAATACGATTCGCCGAATAGGGGAAAAATGAAGAGCGCTATAAAGCCGATAAGCAGAACTCGCTTCAGATTCATTTTTCTTCGGCCTTTCCATGTTTCATGGTATCATCCGTTTCGTCCTTTTCCGAACATCTGCCGATAGCGAATGGATGTTCGAGAAGCAGTTTGTTCAAAAATAGCATCTCTTTGCCGTCCTCGATAGCGATCTTCGTCCATATCACACCGACATCGACAACGGTTCCTCGAATCGACCCGACGGCGATTTCGTCGCCGGAACGGACCTTGTGAAGTATCAATATCGAAAAACCGGAAAGGCCGCTGACGATAAATGGCATCGCCGCGATACCCGTTATTACGAAACCGACCAGCAGAAGCGCCAGCGAAAAAATGCCGTTCGAGCCGGGAATGATCGCCACCAAAACAAGCATATACAGCAATGTAATCGCCGTTTTCGTCGTCCGATGCAACGGATCGATGGCCTCCGGCGGGATTTTAACCGTGCCGGGCGATGTTCGATAATGCCGGAATATCATATCCGCGAGGCCCCAAAGAATCCGCGCGACGACATAGAATACGACAGCCAAAGCGACGAATTGTAAGAGGTCGATAAGCACCCCACCGACGCTTCTCAGCCAATTAAAGCTCGTCTCCAAAATTGCCTCGGTATATACCTGTGTTGGAGGAAATAGATTGAAAAACAAAAGGATCATTGCATAAAAAACAATTACAATGATAACCCATTTGAGAAAAAGAAGCAGCTTTAGCATAATGCCAACCTGTAACCTCGCTGGCATAAACTCTACACCGCGAAATTTCATTCCGCGGAACATCGTTCCCTCGCGCTTGACCACGCTCTTGGAGACCGATGTATATAGTCGATGAATTAGGATATACGCAACGATTATCAGGAATGGGAACAGTAATCCGAGGGCGAGTTTGGCCAAATTCCCCGTCGAAACGGAGCGCTTACGCTCGTCCATTATCCCCTGAACGGTGCGCTTTTGCCAACGGTAGGCGATCTCCTCGACCGTTGCGCCGGTTCCGTTCGTGTCGGCGGGATAGACCGAGAAAAAACGGATTCTGGAGAGGCTCACAACGAAACTGCTGTCAACCTGCCGGACGACTATCGAATCGATATTCGCGTCCGGATCGGCCATTACCATCTCGATCGCTTCTGTGGCACGCTGCGCCCTATTCTCGACAGTGGTCGCCAGGCCCGGATTTTCCATACAAAAAAGCTGCGTTTGGCCAACCTTAACACACGACCTCGCGTCAGAGCCGAAGACAACGCTCGCAATTACAATCGATATCAGAATCGCTAATTTTTTCATAATTTTTAAGTCCGTCTAAGTGTATTTCCAGATTCCCATTTTGTCAATCATTCGTTCGATAGAATGCAATGACATCAGGGCTTTCGTTTATATATGAAATTTGTAACATCGACCCGAATAACCACAAATACGATAATAAGATACATTGCGAGAACGACTACGGCAAGCCATAAACTATACCGAAGCTCCGAATAGACCTCGCCGTGCGGAATATCCGGCAGCGGTTCCGGCGCAACCGGAAGGCCATATCGTCTCGCGATATTATTTATATCGGAAAGGTTGATCATCGGCACGCCGCGCTCGCCGAATCGAATCATCGCGCCCTTCCGGGGGAAATTCGTCCGAGGAAGTCGCTTATTTAGTCCCGGATTAAGGATAACGAGGTTCTGCGAGCTGCCGATCGACCCCAAACCGCCGCCGACATTGACATAGGCGGCGTATTTTTCGTCCTTTTCGAGGTGCTCCTCGTAAATCTCGATCCGCTTTTCGATGGACTCGTCGAGCGTCGAAGATTCGATCAACATCACCGAATCACGCTCGATTATTTCACGTAGGACATTGCGGCCTTCCGGTGAGACATTACCTCCACGGTCGCCACGCCCGCCGAGCGACGCCGCGATGCTTCGACTGTTAAATATGCCTTTATCGTAAAGGACCTTTTCCATGTCGAGCCATGCGAAATCCGGATTATTCGCGCCCCACATCGATGCGCCGATGCTGGAAATAATGACCGGCTCCGCTCCGATCGTCTCGATGGCCGCGAGAACCGCGACATTGAGCGCGGGCATCGATCCGGTGAAGGCCACAGCGATCTTGTCTCCATGATCGACTTCGGCCTCGCGAAGCATATCGACCACTATCGCAGCGAAATTCGGGTTCGTCGTCGTGAGTTTCGATGTCAGATTACCTCGATCGGTCGTTATTATCGTGAACTGATCGCCGATAAGTCCGGTGCCGTTCGGATCGACGACCGGATCGACGATTATGCATTCTCCGCCGGCGTTCTTCAAGGCCAAAAACGCCTTTTGAGCGAGATTTGCCGCTGCGACCTTCTCCTCGTAAAATGGCCTTTTAACCCGGACCTTGGAGAACTCGACCAACGCCATCGCGGCGATTCCGAGAATAGCGAGAAATATCAAAGCGACGAGGCTAACTCGTCGGGAGCGCCACTTCAAGAAGCTCACCTCCTCCAAAGACGATCAGCAGCAAACGCACGATGACGCTCGCGATGACCAATGTCGTTAGGGTGTCGAGTATCCCCTGGCGATCCATCCAATATGCCAGAAGGCCGGGGATGATAAATCCGATCGGGTCGAATCCGCCGAGGACGGTGCCAAGCTCACCTCCCAATACAAATCTGAAAAGCCACGCATAGATGAATGATATTAGCACGGTCAACACAAGTTTGCGACGCCCGTAAATCAATGTCCATTGGGCAATTACGCGGATAGTTCCGTAAGATGCAAACGCGATAACGATCGTGCCGACGATCTTCATCGGTTGATTCCAGAAAAGCGCGATATACCCCGGCACGACGAGTCCTCCAGCCGCGAGGCCGAAAAGCTCGCCGAATGCGAGCGAAAGCACCAATCCCAATCCAACGGATAACCAGAGCA
>CAYNTG010000096.1:0-8469 GCA_964400105.1 uncultured bacterium | reverse complement strand
CGAAAATCGCTGCCTACGACGATCCGGAACGGCGATATATTAAACCTCGGTCGCCGAATCGGCCTTGCCTGTCGCCGCTGGCGACCAAAAATCGTGACAGCGCGGCGTGGCGACGCGGTGGAAGTCGCTGGTCATTGCCGTTAAGATCGGTCGTTTCCCACCCACGACGATTAGCCTTGACTTTCCTGCAATTCAGTATTATTTACTTTATAAATGTAACCACATACAAAGGCACAGATAATGATAGATCATGGTTTGAAATGGCATTTCCCCGAATCGACCGATGAGGCGGAGAACCTTATAGCAGAGGGCGCGACGCTGTGCGCCGGTGGAACATTCCTTCTCCGAAGGGGTGTGTCGAAAATCCGGGACATCGTCGATATGAACCGGCTGTCGCTCGACGGAATCAAAAATAGCAATGGCGAGATATTTATTGGTGCGATGGCGAATTACGCGGATGTCCTTCGCGTGCTGCCGGGCGATTCATTGCTCGTAAAATCGCTTGCGAGCGCAGCTTCGACACCACTTCGACATCATATCACTATCGGTGGAAGCATCGCCGCGTTTCCGATGTGGTCGAACGTCATCGGACCGCTGCTGGCGCTGGATGCGAAGGTTCACCTTTCAGGGAACGGCGGATCCGCGATGCCACTCGAAAAATTTTTAGAAGATAGAAAATTGCAGACCGGACGCTTGATCCTCGGTGTCGAGTTCGAGGAGAAAGGCTGGCGTAACTACTTCTTCTCCGCCAAACGGACCGTTTTCGACTACTCCGCATTCAATATATCGATGTTCGCGGATATCGACGATGGAAAGATAGAGGACATTTGCATCGTTCTCGTTGGATGCAAACGCAAATATCGCCGTTTGAGCGATGTGGAATCCGAACTTCGAGGCTCATCGATAGATCGCATTAAGCTTGTCGGCATTGGGAAAAAGGCTTTGGCGGAGTTCGGAAATAAGCCGATGGGCGGCAAGGATTACCTGCGACATCTTTTCGAGATCGAGCTCGAGCGCGGGCTTAACAAGCTTTTGAGAGGTGAATAATGGAAGGCAATTTCAGTATAAACGGCTCGGAAAACAAATTATCATTCGCTTCGGAAGATACGCTGTTAAAGCTTCTGCGCGCTAACGGACACGTCGATGTGAAGGAGGGTTGTGGCGAGGGGCTTTGCGGGGCGTGTGTCGTGCTTGTCGATGGCGTTCCGATGAATTCATGTCAGATATTCGCCGCTCAGGCCATCGGACGCGAAATCACTACCGTCGAGGGTTTGGGCACGATTCAAAATGCTCATCCGATTCAAGAAGCATTTGTCGATGCCGGCGCGGTGCAGTGCGGATTCTGCACGCCGGGGATGGTGCTTGTTACATCGTGGCTCCTCTCGAAAAATCCAGACCCAACGGAGGATGAGATAAAAAGGGCGCTCGACGGGAATCTTTGCAGGTGCACCGGTTATGTCAAAATCATCGATGCCGTCAAGCTTGCGGCAAGAAGGGTTAAGGAAAATGCATAAATTCACGAGGGTTGGCAAATCGGTTCGCAAGGTAGATTCTCTGGCTCTCGCAACCGGCAGCGAAAGATATGTCGATGATTTTCCGCTGGAAAATCCGCTATATATCGCGTTTCTATATTCTCCGCACGCGTTCGCCAAAATTACAAAGATCGACACGTCCGTGGCGGAGAAGATCGATGGAGTGGTCGAGATTCTACATTATGCAAATACTCCGCATGTCCTTCATACGACCGCCGGACAGGGATTCCCCGAACCGTCGCCATACGATACATACATGTTCGAGGATGTCGTTCGTTTCGTCGGGGATCGCGTCGCGGCGGTGGCTGCAGAGAGTCTTGACATAGCAAAGGAGGCTGCGGCAAAAATCGAGGTCGAATACGAGGTTCTCGAGCCGCTTTTCGACGACGAAAGCGCCATGGACGAGGGCGCGCCGCGAATTCACGACGGCGATGAGTTCGTGCCGATACCGGTTCCATTCGAGCCGGAGAAAAATATGGCTGCGGAGGCCGAGATCAAGTTCGGCGATATGGAGAAGGGATTCGCCGGGGCCGATTTCGTCATCGACGAGACATTCCGAACGCAATACGCCAACCACTGCGCGCTAGAACCGCACTCGGCATTTGCATATATCGACGAACGCGGTCGGTTGGTTATCGTAACGGCGACGCAGGTTCCATTTCACGTGAGACGCATAGTCAGCATGGTGCTCGGCATCCCAGTTGGAAAGATACGCGTGATAAAACCGAGGATCGGCGGCGGTTTCGGCGGAAAACAGGAGGTTTTCCTCGAACAGGTCGTCGGTCTGGTGTCGTGGCGGACACACAGGCCGTCGAAGATCGTTCTGGACCGGGAAGAGGTATTCATCTCTTCGAGAACCCGCCATCCGATGCGCGTTCGCATTAGCGCCGGCGCGAAGAATTCCGGCGAGATCACGGCTATCGAGATGGACGCGCTAATGAATACAGGGGCATACGGAAGCCACGCGCTCACCGTTCTTTCAAACGCCGGGTCGAAGGTGCTGCCGCTTTTCAACAAGGTCGAGAATATCCATTTCAAAGGAAAATCCGTTTATACGAACCTGCCGATAGGCGGCGCATATCGAGGATACGGCGCTTCGCAGGGATATTTCGGTTTCTGCCAGATTCTCGATATGATCGCGCGACGCACCGGACAGGACTTTCTCGAGTTCTGCAAAAAATGGCATATCAAAGAGGGGGAGACGTCGCCGATTTTCAAGGCCCTCGGCGAGGGCAAGGAGGGCGTGAGCCAGATCATCCATTCGTGCAAACTCAGCGAGTGCATAGATCGCGGCGCGAAGGCCATCGACTGGTATAATATCCGGGACAAAAAAATCCGCAACGGCGATAAGGTCGAGGGTGTCGGTCTGGCGATAGAGATGCAGGGTTCCGGCATCCCGCGCGTCGATATGGCGAGCGCATCGATGAAGATGAACGAGGACGGCTCGTTCAACCTTCTTATGGGTGCGACCGACCTCGGAACCGGATCGGACACCGTCCTTGCGCAGATCGCCGCCGAGGTGCTGCAGATGCCGGTAGAAAAGCTAATTGTATATTCTTCTGATACGGACATGACGCCGTTCGACGTGGGCGCATACGCCTCCTCGACAACATATGTCTCCGGAAACGCTGTTCGACTCTGCGCGGAGAAGATCAAGGCCATTCTTCTGAAGGTCGCCGGTGACATGCTCGAATGCGACACCGAAGAGCTGTATCTCGACGGAAGCAAGGTCCTAACGCTCGACGGCAAACGCTCGGTTTCGTTCGAGGATATCTGCGTTCGCACTCTTTACGCCACCGACCAGTTTCAGGTTCAGGCGAGCGCGTCTTTCTTCGGAACTGAGTCGCCCGCGCCGTTTATCGCGCAGTTCGCCGATGTCGAGGTCGATATTCGCACCGGCAAGGTCGATGTCAAGAAATTCGTGTCCGCCATCGATTGCGGCCAGCCGATAAACCCGAAGCTCGCCGAGGGGCAGGTCGAGGGCGCTACGGTCAACGGTCTTAGCTATGCCCTTTGCGAGGAATACATCTTCGGGAAAAGCGGTCGAATGCTCAACCCGAATTTCTGGGATTACAAGATTTACACCGCGCCGGATCTACCGGAGATGGTGACGATTCTCATAGATTCGTTCGAGGAGACCGGTCCGTTCGGCGCGAAATCCGCCGGCGAGATCGCGATCAACGGCCCGATACCGGCTATCGCAAACGCCATCTTCGACGCAGTAGGCGTGCGGATGTTCGAGGCTCCATTCACGCCGGAAAGGGTTTATCGTCGCATGAAGGAGGAGGGGATCGCTTGATAATTCGGGGTGGAAAGGTTGCCATTCCGGGTCACGACGAGCCGGTTCGCACGGATATCCGTGTCGAGCGTGGCAAAATCGCCGGGATCGGCGTCGATCTCGACGGCAACGGCGGGATGATCGATGCCGGCGGCCTGCTCGTCATTCCGGGCGGGATCGATCCGCACGTCCATTTCGACGAGCCGGGATATACGAGTCGCGAGGATTTTTTCCACGGAAGCTCGTTCGCCGCTTCCGGCGGGATAACGACGGTTATAGATATGCCGTGCACATCGGTGCCGCCGGTCACGAACTTGGAAAATCTACAAAACAAGCTCGATGTTATATCGCAAAGATCGGTCGTCGATTACGGGCTTTTCGGCGGCGTCTCGCGGCAGTCGTTCGACGAGGGATTTCCCGCTTTTATGCGAGAGATGTCGCCATTCGTCCTCGGCTTCAAGACCTATTTTATCTCCGGGATGGAGAGTTTTGGCCGACTCGACCACTTTCGATTCGAGAAGGTTCTCGAAGCCGCGCATAAGCTTGGTTTGCCGGTGCTGCTTCACGCCGAGGATTTCGATTATGTCGATGCGGCGACTGAGTTTAATCGCGACCGAAACGATGCGTTCGCGTATTATCTCAGCAGGCCGGAGAGCGCGGAGATACTGGCCGTGGAGGCCGCCGTCGCTCTGGCGAAACGGGCCGACGCCGATCTCCATATCGTCCATCTCGGGACGGCGCAGGCGGCGGAGTCGGTAGGTGTGGGCAAGATCACCGGAGAGACCGCGCCGCACTATCTTGCATTCGATACGGAGGATTTCGAGCGGATCGGATCGGCGCTGAAGGTTACACCGCCGGTCAAATCCACCGGTAACGCAGACAGGCTATGGCAAATGCTCGCCGACGGCAAGATCGCCTTCGTTGCGTCCGATCACGCGTCGTGCCTCCGCGAGGAAAAATCCACCGGCTCGATCTGGAGCGACTATTCCGGCATCCCCGGCACGGGAACGCTTTTGCCATATCTTTTTTCGGAGGGCTATCTTGCGGGAAGGCTTTCGCTTAGCCGTTTCGTCGAGGTCGTATCGTCTGCGGCGGCGCGGCGTTACGGCATCTTTGACCGCAAAGGCTCGATCGAGGTCGGAAAGGATGCCGATCTCGCGCTCATCGACGAATCCGCCTCATTGACGGTTCGCGGCGATGAGTTCCTCTCGAAGGGGAAGATCACGCCGTTCGAGGGAACGACATTTCGCGGAAAGGTCGTTCGCACGATCATTCGCGGGAAAACCGTGTTTGACGAGAAACATGGAGTTATCGCAGAACCCGGTTTCGGGGAATTTTTAAAGAGGCATTGACAATGGCTTTGAATAAAAATTTTGAAAAATACGCATTGATTAACGGAGTCGTGGCCGACGGAATCGATCTTTTTTTACAGGACGGCGCGATCCTTATCGATCACGGAAAGATCGAGCGGGTCGGCTCGACCGGGGAGATCGAGCCGCTCGCTTCCCAAAAAATCGATGTCGGCGGGCGACTGATAATCCCCGGCCTGACGAACGCGCACCACCATCTATATTCGTCGCTCGCAACTGGCCTCGTTCCGGTCGGCGGCGGTTCTACTTTCAACGAAATTCTCGAAAACATGTGGTGGCGGCTCGACAAAATCCTCGACGAGGAATCGGTCTATCTCTCGGCGCTTGTCGGAATCGTCGATTCTGTCAAGCATGGCGTCACGACGATCTTCGATCACCACGCTTCGATGAATTTCGTCGCCGGAAGCCTCGATGCGATAGCGTCCGCGTTCGAGCTGGCCGGAATAAATGGAGTGCTCTGTTTTGAAAGCTCCGACCGGGGCGATATCGACGCACATATAACGGAGAATATCCGCTTTTTCGAAAAGGCGCGTTCGATAGATTATTTAAATGGGATGTTCGGCCTTCATGCGAACATGACGCTGAGCGACGACAGCCTGCGCAAAATCGCTGCGGCAAAGCCGGACGACATGCCGATTCACGTCCACTGCGGCGAATCAAAAATCGATCTCGAATTCTGCCGCGATCTCGGCTACGACGGGCCGGTGCAAAGGCTGGCAAATTTCAATCTGATCGATGATAAATCGATACTCGCGCACTGTATCCACCTTTCGGATTCCGATTATCGGCTGATCGATGAATTTTCGCCGGTCGTGGCTTCTAACCCGGAATCGAATTTCAATAACCGCGTCGGTGCGATTGACCGCGAACGGATCGGCGATTTTGTTCTCGGAACCGATGGCATGGCGGGGGACATGATCTCCGCGGCAAGGTTTCAATTCCTCCACGACAGCGGATCGGAGACCATATTCGAACAGCTCTCACGAGCACTTTTTGACAATGTTAATTCACTGAAACGAAATTTTTTCCCAAATTCCGGTTTATTCGAATCCGGCTCCAAAGCCGATATTGCCGTCCTGGACTATGTGCCGCTGACACCTATCGATGCAGATAATCTTATGGCACATCTCTTGTTTGGAACAAAGACCGCGCGCGCTTATTATACGATCTCCGAGGGCAAGATAATCGTCGAGCGCGGCGAGATCAATTTCATCGACGAGCGCGAGCTTCAGGAACGAGTAAAACCGGTCGCAAGGCGGCTCCACGAAAGGTTCTATGTCTAATATCAAAGTAAATATTTGCGGAATCGAATTCAAAAATCCGGTGATGCCAGCCGCCGGCCCGAACGTCCGCACAGCGGAGCTTATTATGAAGGCTGTCGATGGCGGAGTCGGCGGGATCGTCACGAAAACGATCTCGGTCAAACCGGCAATGGACCCGCGACCGACGATTCAAAGCGCCGTTTGCCGAGGGCTTATGAACTGCGAGACGTGGTCGGAAACATCTGCGGAAGAGTTCCTCGATGACTGCAAGAAAATCAAAAGCGCCGGAATCCCGATAATCGCATCGATAGGCTATCGGCCGGAGGAGGTCGAGATTCTCGGCCCGATGGTCGAGCACGCCATTTCGCCGGATGCTATCGAGTTCTCGACGCATTATGTCGGTCGTTCGACCGACCCGATAGTCGAGATCGCGTCGCGGCTTCGAGCGGTGGTCTCGGTACCGATATTCATGAAGGTCTCGCCGAATTTCCCGGATATCGAGGGCCTCGCGAAGGCGGTTTCGCCGCATGTCGATGGCTTTATTGCGATCAACTCGTTCGGCCCGGTGCTCGATTTCGACCCGGAAACGGCGCAGCCACATCTCGGTTCAACATATGGACAGGGCTGGATATCCGGCCCGCCGATATTGCCCCTCGCGCTCCGAATCGTCCACCAGATAACCGATGTTCAGGAGAAGCCGGTTATCGGCGTAGGCGGAGTTTCGCGCGGAGTGGATGCGATCAAGTTTTTCATGGCCGGAGCATCGGCGGTGCAGGTATGCTCCGCCGCAATCCGCGACGGCCACGAGGTCTATGGCAGGATCGCCCGCGAGATATCCGAATGGCTCGACGAGCACGGATATAACTCCATCGACGAGATAAAGGGCCTCTATAAAAAGAATCTCGAATCCGCCGAACGGATGCCGCGAACCGTTCGGATGTCGGTCGATGCCGACAGGTGTATCGGTTGCGGTGCTTGCGTCGGAAGATGCATTCAGGGCGCGCTTTCGGTGCCGGACGAACTTTGCAAAGTAGATTTAGAACGCTGCATCGGATGTGGCTTTTGCCGCGATTTCTGTAAATTCGATGCACTTATACTCAAGGAGAGATAATATGATAGAACGAATTCTTAATAAATCGCTCGAATACGAAGATTTCACCGCAAAAACTCTCGCCGAAATCGTCAAGATAAAATCGCTCAGTTGTTGCGAGAGCGAGGTTATCGACAAAATTGTCGAGATTCTCTCGGGCTGTGGTGTAAAGGACGTTCGCAGGGATGGATTGGGCAGCCTTATCGCGCGAATCGGAAGCGGCGATAAAATGATCGCCTTCGATGCCCATATCGACACCGTGGATACGGGCGACATCGCGCAGTGGGATTTCGATCCCTTCTGCGGAAAGATCTCCGACGGCAAAGTATTCGGCCGAGGCACCACCGATCAAAAGGGCGGTGCCGCCGCGATGATTACCGCCGCGCGAATCCTTAAGGAGATCGAGGCAGAGCTTCCGTTCACCGTTATCTTCACATTCACGGTTATGGAGGAAGACTGCGACGGGCTTTGCTGGGATTATCTCATAAATGAGGAAAAGATCGTGCCAGATTTCGCGGTTATTACCGAGCCGACCAATTTGCATGTTTATCGCGGACATCGCGGGCGAATGGAGATGGCCATCCTCGTAAAGGGGGTTTCCGCACACGGCTCGGCGCCGGAGCGTGGCGACAACGCCGTCTATAAGGCCTCGAATATCGCCCTCGAGATTGAGAAACTGAACGACCGTCTTGCAACGGACGATTTTTTGGGCAAGGGGACTGTCGCGGTGACGAAGATCGAGTCGGAATCGCCGTCTCTGTGTGCGGTACCGGACATCTGCCGGATGCACCTCGACCGGCGTTTGACATGGGGCGAGACCAAGCGATCCGCGCTCGCCGAGATCGAAGCTATGCTTCCAGCCGGATCGAGCGTCGAGGTTCCAAAATACGACCAAACCGGCTACATGGGAAAAGCTTACCCGACGGAAGCCTTCTTC
>CAYNTG010000095.1:0-8471 GCA_964400105.1 uncultured bacterium | reverse complement strand
AGCACGGCGCATGGAGCGTGCCAGCCGGGGTAGATGGCACGATTTACTTTTTCGGAAAATCGATCGATTCGAGGATATTCGCCATACCACCCCACGCGGCTGTCACGGTTTTTGCGTTTACTTCGTAAGCAAAAACCCCTTCCCTCCCCCTCACTCTTCCCGCGCCAGCCGCCTCATAACTTCCAATACCGCCGGATTATCGCTACCGGGGCCGAGACACCGGCGAATGTCTGTCGGCGGCCTTTTTGGAGAAGTTCGACATATTCCGCGAAGCTTCCCTGGACGATGGTCCAATAGACATCCAACCGAACCTGATCGCCCTCCCAATGTGCGAGGCGCTTGAATGCCACTTCGTTGCTTTCGCCTGGAAGTTTCCCGTATCGATCGGCGATGTAGCTCCTAAGTTTCGGGGCAAAATACATAATTTTTTTGCCGACGTCTTTTTCCGAGAAATATCTATCGACCTCATCGCCAAACTCTCGCGCTGTTTTGAGATCGAAATCCGTAGGATGGGCTACAATATAATCGAACCATTTTGTAATAAGGCCAATACTCTTTTTGACCTTGGCATTTATGCGCATTTGATAGATATATGTAACCACAGCCATTCCGACGACTATGATAATAAATACATCGATCGATTTACCCAAAGCTGCCTTTCGCAGAATTTTTGCAGAGCATACTAAGACTATATACATTAGAGCTTAAAGTGCAAACAAAAAACCGCCCTCGACATGCGGAATGAGAAGGGGAAAGGAGGGAAAATGCACACCGCAAATGTCGAGGACGGCTATAATCATAGCGCATTTCCGGTGCCAAATCGTAGATATTCGACCTGTTTATTGAATAAGAAGCAGGACGATTGCGAATATTAGGACGAAAGCGACCGACGGTGCGAGGTATTTATAGATACCGCTCCATTCCGCGCCAAAATATTGCTTTGTGAGGATAAGACAGAGATGAACCGGGCTGGCGAGCACACCCAAAAAGCCCGATGCATAGGCGAATGCATAATTTCCCGGATCGAAACCGCCATCGAGAAGCAGTGGAACCAAAATCGGGAATCCAAGCCCAACGAATGCCGAATTGACACCGGTGATTAGCCCGATAGAAAAGGGAACCGCGAAAAGCAGCAATGCCTCCGGAACCGAAGTCAATTCGGTCATAATGGACGCGACCAGGCCACTATCCTCGAGGATTCCCTTAAAGATCATCACGCCGCCAAGCAGGCCGGCGACCTTAAACGAAAAGGCATTTTTGATATGCCGTAGCCGCGAACGGTCGTCCTGCCTGAGGATAAGAAGCGTGATCGACGCGGCTATCGCCACGACCGGAAGGATTTCCACTCCCAGTCCCAGGACGAAGATAATCACCGCCCAGATATACCATGTCGTTATGAAAAATTCGCCGAGGGCTTTCGAGATGCTCATCTTCGAGTCGCGATGCCGATTATTCACCTCGACACCACGGAAACCGAAGAGGAACCCCGGGATTATCGTTATCAAGGTGAGCGGCCACATCGATGCGATGAGCCTTCCCGCCGGTATGTCGAGAAGCACGACCGAAAGCACAATACCTGGATAAAGCGGCCAAACATATTCCCAAAGGTGCCTGAACCAGAAATTGAGAAACGTCACCCTTTCCGGCGAGATTCCCATCGATTTTGTGCCCTCTTTCACCAAGGGCGCGGAAAGCATCGCGCCGCCGGGCATCGGAAGAAGACCGATCATGCTCGCCGGAAGAATGGCGCTGATTTTTTTGTTCGGAATAAGCCTTTGAAGCGCCGCTACGGTTCGAGAAAGCCATCCCAATTCACCGAGAAGAAGGCCGATCAAGCTCAGAAGATATACGATAGTTATCAATCGAAGGGTATCCGGTGAGATAAGCCATTTGACGGCGATGACCGGAATTTTTCCGATCGGTATGCCGGAGAGAATACCAAGAAGGAATCCGCTTCCGAGAAATGCTACACCGAGGGGCACCTTCAGCCTTGCCAATACGACAAAAACGACGGTAGCGATCAGTATAATTATCGTGGCCGACATAGAAACAACCTATATCGCGAATTTGATCACGATCGTGTCACCGTCGTGGATAACATGATCTCTGCCCTCGAGGCGAAGATGCCCGACGCTCCTGGCACCGGCCCATCCGCCGTCCGCGACGATGTCTTCATATGAAACCACCTCCGCGCGAATGAATCCGCGAGCGAGATCGGTGTGTATCTTACCCGCCGCATCCAGGGCCGTCGATCCACGCGCTATCGGCCACGCGTGAACCTCCTTTTCGCCGCATGTAAAGAATGTCATTATGCCTGCGGCATCGTAGGCCTTCATGATAAACCGATCGATAACCGGTTCGGTGAGGCCGAACTCCTCGCGGAATATCTTCTCATCCCCCTCGTCGAATTCTTCCAGCTCGAGTTCGGTGCGCGTCATAATGCACAGCGACGGAATCGATGGGTAGGTTTCGGCTACCTTCGCGTTCATCTTTTCACGGTCGTCATATGTCGAATCGTCGCAGCTCAGGACTATTACGAGCGGTTTCGCGGTAAGTAGTCCGAAATTTGCGACGATCTCCAGATGAGAGGAATCGAGCTTCATTTCCCGGATCGAGCCGCCGGATTCGATCTGCTTTTTCAGTTCCAAGACGATAGCCATCTCGCGCTCGAACCTATGTTTTATATCGGATTTCGCGGACCGAAGGGATTTTTCGATATTCTCAACCTTTCTATCCAAAAGGGCCAGGTCGAAAAGCGCAAGTTCGCTGTTAAGTTCCGCAAAGTCGCGCATCGGATCGGGAGGTCCGAATCCGGCGTCGAAAACACGGATGCAATATACAAAGGCATCGGCGACTTGAAGCTCGGAAAAGACCGCGCCGCTCACGCCGACCGAAACGGTCGTATCCGCAAATTCGATCTCTGCTGGCGAGATCTTACGCGGTTCAAAAATCTCGACCAGCTTATCGACCCTCGGATCCGGAACGCGGACTGCCGCGATATCCCAACCCTTGCCGGTTCGCCCGGACTTTCCCTTATGGGTCATCAACTGGAAAAATGTCGTTTTGCCGCCGCCCGGAAGTCCTACTACTGCCCAAAGCATATATGCCTCCTCGATAATTTTATAGAATATTTAAAGGGGAGTGAAAAAACAACCCATTAAAACAATTCGGAATGTCGTCAGACGTTCTATTCATCGGGATTTTCCCCCGGCTTTACAGCGATATTTATCGATTATGCCATTCGCCGCCGCCAATTCGTCCACCGTGGAAAGATCGATCCGCCGATAATCTGGGCGATTGGAGAACCATGTTATCTGCCGTTTGGAATAGTTTCTCGTTTTTTGTGAAATCTCCCCGAAAAGCTCTTTTCGGTCGATCTCGCCACGTAGGAATGCGGCGATCTCGCGGTAACCGATAGCGTTCATCCCCGGCGCGGATTCGTCGATTCCTGAATCGATAAGCCCGCGCGTCTCCTCTATCCATCCGCCGGAAAGCATCGCCTCCGTGCGTTCGTCGATCCTTCGGTAAAGTTCCTCGCGCGGTCGGTCGAGGAAGATTTTAACGAAATCCCATCCCGCAGCCGGCGACTGCGTTTTCTTAAAATTCTCGGTGATCGTTTCCCCGGTCGAATAAAAAACCTCGAGCGCCCGAACGATGCGGACAACATTGTTCCTGTGGATTCTGCCCGCCGCCACCGGATCGATCTTTTTTAACCTCTCATAAAGATCTTCACCTTCGGCAATACTTCGATACAACTCCTCGCGGATTTTGGGATTCGCCGCCGTAGCACGAAAGACGCCCTCGACAATAGCGCGGAGATATAGTCCGGTTCCTCCGACAATAAGCGGCACCGCGCCACGCGAATTAATCTCCTCCATAAATCGAACGGCAAGCTCTGCCCATCGGAACGCCGTGCTCCGCTCACGCGGATCGAGGTCCCCGACGAGATGGTGCGGAATCGGAGGATCGACGGGGGCGCATGTGCCGATGGTCATGCCCCGGTATATCTGCCTCGCATCGGCGGAGATTATCTCGCCGCCGATGCTCCCGGCCAACGCGATCCCTACCGCCGTTTTACCGACGGCGGTTGGGCCTGCGAGAATTATCGCGATTTTTGTCGAGTCCACCGGATCAGGGATCTATGTCGTAGGAAACGAGTTCCTCGTAGTATGTTTTATCGGAATTGTTATTATAATAGTCGTGTCTCTTTACGAGACCGATGCCATCTTTGCACCAGATAGTCGATAGCGTGGTGTCGCTTCCGAATGTGATCGTAAGCTCCGTATCGAGCCTCAGGCAATCCTCGAACGTCCCGGCCGGAACCGTAACATCCTCGTGCGAGGTGGCGGTTACGGATGATTTTATATCCGTCGAGATGATAAGAATGGTTTTGTGAACGAGTGTCGAGAATGTATCGCCGATGGCATACTCCCGTGGAACCGTGCGTATCGACACGAACGGATCGGTTCCGTAGCGTTCCAATGTAGTATCCATAAAGCCCATCCAGATATAATCGCCGTCATCGAGGTAGAATGTCGAGTCCCTGTCGAGCTGCCGGAACCAGGAGAGCGTCGGCGGATACTCCGGTTGAACATAACCTGTCGAATCATGCGGGAAGACCTGAGTGCCCGATATCGTTTTCGTAATGGTATAGCTCGTGTCCGGGCCTTCCTCGATGCAGTTGTATGTCCAATTAACTCCATCGAGAAGCGGGAAAGAGAGAGTGTATGTTTGATCGCCATTTTCGGGAGGTGGATCGGGTCCGAATCCACACGCTAAAACCAGAAGTGAAGCGATCGCAAACAGAAAGCATGTAAACCTAATAACTCGCATTTTTTCCTCCATCATTTTCGCTCGAATCTCTTTTCGAGTTCGTCGAGTGTAATCTTGATAATGGTCGGTCGCCCATGTGGGCATGTCCAGGGCAATTCCGTCGCGAAAAGCCTGTCGAAAAGATGGGCCATCTCCTCCGGGGTCATTTTATCCCCGGCCTTGATAGCCATATGGCAGGCCGCCATCGCGGCGAAATCATCGAGGGCACGCTCGCCAGTGCCGCCCTCGGCAAGATCGTCCAGCATATTCAAAAGAGGTTTTCCCTCTCCGAAATGCGGAATCTCCTGAGGAACCGCCTCGATGAGGGCATGGCCCGGTGTCTGCGGCCCGAACTCGAAACCGAGTCGCTCGAGTTCCTTTTGCCTCTCCTTTAATATCGATTCCTGTATTCCATTTAGCTTAATAGCAACGGGGAATAAAAGCCTCTGGCCGACGCCCGGCTCGGATTGAAGCCTGCGGCGGATGTCGTCGTAAAGCGTCCGCTCATGCGCGGCGTGTTGATCGATGATGAGCATGCCGCCCTTTGTCTCCACTATTATATACGAAGCGTGAATCTGCCGAAACGTCGGCATAACACGCTCGATCATATCGCTTTTTGGAGCGTCGTAGAATGTCGGCGTATCATAGATTTCATCCTCGGCTATCGTTCGTCTCGGTGGTGAAGAACCGAAATCGACATTCTCCTCGCGTGGTTTTGGGAAACTCATCTTGGACCCCGCGCGATCGGTGTCTATCGAGCTTGTGTTGAAAGCGCCGCGATCCCGTTCCGGGCCGACAGCGATTCGAATCGCCCTCGCCACCGCCTTAAAGATCGCATCCGTCCGGCGGAAACGAACCTCCAGCTTCATCGGATGGACATTCACATCGACCAGTTCCGGATCGACTTCCAGATAAAGTATAACCTGTGGAAACTTTCCGGCGGGAAGTGTGCCCTCGTAGCCCCTGTGAACGGCGGCGGAAAGTGTTTTGCTTTCTATGGGCCGGCTATTCAGGACGAAGCGAATATTGCGTCTGCTTCCCCAATTGATACTCGGCGGTGCTGCGAATCCGAACACGGCGACTCCCGGCTCGCCAGCCTCGATCTCCTTCATCTCCAAAACACGCTTTTTTTCCCAAAGCGCGATAAGACGTTCCTTATAGGTGTTCGCCGTCGGAAAATCCATATGAACCTTGCTGCCGTGCTTGAGAATAAAGGCTACCCTCGGATAAGCCGCCGCAATTCTCTCGCAGACGTCCAGCACATGGCCAAATTCGGTTACCGATGTCTTCAGGAATTTTCTTCGAGCCGGTGTATTGTAGAAAAGCTCCGCCACGCGAACGTTCGTGCCTATCGGAGCGCCGACCTCGCCGGATTCGACGATCCTGCCGTGATCGATAACGACGCGTGCGCCCAATTCCTTATCGCGCGCCCGCGAGGTGATCTCCATCTTCGACACGGATGCGACAGAAGGAAGAGCCTCACCGCGAAACCCGAGGGTATCGATGTGTCTGAGGTCATCGACATCGTAGATTTTGCTCGTGGCATGGCGCGTAAGGGCAAGCTCGATCTCGCCGGGCGCGATTCCGTGGCCGTTGTCCATAACGACGATCAAATCCTTGCCGCCGGATTCGACGAGAATCTCGACGCGTGTGCTGTCTGCATCAAGCGAATTCTCGACAAGCTCCTTTACAACGCTCGCAGGCCGCTCGACAACTTCTCCGGCGGCGATTCGATTTGCGAGATGGTCCGAAAGCAGCCTGATCTCAGCCATCAGCAGTGCTCCCACGCCTTCGGAAAGGTTTTCACCATATGACAATATCTAACCAAAAGGTTGCGTTTCGATTTATCGACGGAGTCATCCGAGATATCGATGTCTTTGGTTGTTTTTTTTATGGACCAAAGCAACCGATTACGCCTAATCCGGTAGGTTTTTTTGATTTCCGTCAAAATATCTTGATCCAGCATTTCCGATGCGTCTCCAAAAGCGATTTGAGCTATCCCGTCGGAAAGCTGGAACGCCGCGATAAACTCCGATGGTGTAGATGCGATTTCCCAGAGATGCTTGATTTTACAGAACTCTCGCGATGTTTCGTCGCTTCCGGCACCGAGCACGACGGCGCAAAGATATTGAAGATACGCCCTCGAATCTCCGTGAACTTCACGAAGCTCGTGGTGAACCTTTTTTCTTCGGAAAATAATGAGTGTTAAAGCGATCCCTGCGATAAAACCAAGAAGTATTAAAAGCAACATATTCATATTCCGTCGATCTTTTTTAAGCGCCGAACGACTATCGTCGAATTCAGCGCTCTTCGTTGTCGGATCGGAAATCGCCCAATTCCTCGGCGAACGATCCGATCCATGGTATCTTCAAAAACCTGCCTTGAATGGCATAGACGATTCCCACGATAGCAACCACGGCTGCCAGAAAAAGAGCCGCCTTCCAAAAAAGCGCACAGAGGAGCACGATTACCTCGAGAAGGAAAAGCAGCACACCCTGTTTGCCGTGCTCGAACGCGAATCGGTTCGTGTTTTTTCCCTGAATATAGGGGATAAAACAGAAAAATGGCACATAGGCAAGAATGGCGAGGCCGCGTCCTTCATCGATCTCATCTTCGTCGAATGGTTCGCTCGAAGTGAAAGGTGCATTTCCTTCGCCGGTAGTGAACCTTCCTTTGCGGGCAAAATCCCTTATGAAACCGAGGTTATCTCGCAATCTATGTCGCTTCGATCTGCGCGAGGAATACCTTTGCCTGATTGATATTCGGACTTTCCGGGAACTCCTCGATAAATTTCTTTAAAAATTCCTTCGTTTTGCCCGTATCACCGGCCGCGCGGTAGTTCATCGCCGTCTTATATATAAAGTCCTGGCGGTTGAAATAGTCTGGGTGATTTATGCATAAATCCTCCAGTTCGCGCGCCGCTTCGGCGAATTTTCCATGGTCCGAAAGCACGCCGGCAAGACCGGCCTTCGTCGAGAGGATCATATCCTCGTCCTGGTATTCGCTTTCGATGAACTTTTGCCAGTAAGTTCCCGCAGAATCGGGCTTGGCGGACGAATAATAAATATGACCGAGCATATATGCTCCGATAGAAGCCGCATCGCTCTTCGGATAGCGCTTTTCGAGTTCTACTAGAGAATCCCGCGCTTCGGCGAAATCGCCTGTTTGATAAGCGATCTGTGCGATTCCCAACATATTGTGCGCGGATTCTTTGCGCTTTCCAAAATAGCTTTTGACGATAACAACACCGGCTACCAAAACCAGAAAAACGAGCACGAGCACGACGACGTTTTGAACATTCTCACGCGCATAGTCGGCGCCTTGCATCATCGAGGTGACGAACCTGTCTTCCTTCATCTCGTGCTTGGTAATTCTGTGCTTCGGCGTATTATGTTTGGCCATTTATCCTCCTAATTATTACCCCCGGCCCGACTTGAACGGGCGACCTACGGTTTAGGAAACCGTCGCTCTATCCTCCTGAGCTACGGGGGCGTAAAACGCTCAGATCAAAGGATATTTAATGATAAGAACGATATACACCTACCTTGCGAGGTGTATCTACACCTCGAATTATCTCTCGAACCGATTGAGGTAGAATTTATGTAACACCGCGTTGAATGTCAAGGATAATATCGCACGCGCGTTATTTGGTCGGGAAT
>CAYNTG010000094.1:0-8709 GCA_964400105.1 uncultured bacterium | reverse complement strand
ATGGCCGCGACGAAAACGGCCTTCTGATGACGCCGGGGCTTTATATCTATGTCGTTGAGTCCGATGGCCGGGTCGTCTGCAACGGCACGATCACGCTGCTGAGGTAACGGTTTATAAGTTAAGGTAATGAGTAAAAGGTGCTCTGCACCGCCGGGAAAACAACTTGACCGAAAACGAAAGATGTCTTAGATTGTAAGATACCAAACGCATAACCAAACCCGGCGACGAGGAATTGGGGCTGGGGATATGAAACCGAAAGCCGAAAAAATACCGCTTGACTTATAAATAAAATGATATTATGCTAAATTCAACCCATGAAGAATAACAACGGAAATAACGCCGCACGCTCCCAACCCCCGAATATAATCGACGGGCGGGGGGCTTATAGCTATAATAATTTAAGAGAATTATTTCTTACGAACTTAACAACCGCCCTGCGCAATCCCGCGCGCGGGCGGTTTTGTTTTTAAACGAAGACAAATAGGAGAAAACGATGAAAAAGATTATTTTCCTTTTTATCTTAATATCGATAATTTTTATTTTTTTCTTTCTTTACAATTCTCACAAATTTTATTTTTATGTTTCGATATTTTTATTAACAATGTTAACTAGTTCCCTTTACGGTTTGCCAACTCCAAAAATAGCTGGAAAGGTTTTTGGAATTGGAATATTGTTTATCGTTATTTTTGCTGTACTTGACATTCTTGGCGCTCTTTTTACGGGCGTAGGGTTCGGTTTATCTCATTATACATTCCGTTCTATGGTATTTCTAATTTTAATACCTTCTTTCCTTATGATTTGTTCTTCTTTTTTATATGCTGTTGTTGTTGGTTATTACAACGGAGATTCATCAGACGTAGATTCATTAGATAATCTATATGCTTTTATTGAGAAAGCTATTGAATATAACAATAATAACAGATTAACTCGGGGAACTAATCTGTTATATAGAATTTCTTGGCGCGGTAATTATTACCAAAAATATTTAATATATGAATTACTATATAAGAATGAATTCCGTACGAATAATATAAAAAAAGCCAACAGATACTTGGCTAAATCATATTATTATTATAGAAAAGGCATTGAAGGAATTTCAAGTTACGATGTTTCAAGTGTTTTCGAGAAGTATCAGAATGTTTCTAAAGAATTCTGTCTTGAAGAGAATTGCAGGGAGACTTGGTCTAGTTATGATTCAAAATGGTATAAAGAAGACTCTAAAGACTATTATTTTCTTTTTAGAGGTATTCGAAGATTACGAATAAATGATGTTGAAGGCGCTTTCGACGATTTCCGAAAAAGTATCGATTCGATTCAGGAAGAAAAAGAAAATTATTATTTCGACAGTATAACAAATTATTCAAAAGGTCTAATTGAAGAAAATCTTTTAATTCCACTTTTTAATAAACGTTTAGAAAAGAATAATTCTTATTCGGCATTCTCTAACATATTTACCCTTAAACTTAAAATAGAAGCGCTTGATAAGACACTTGAATATGCTTTGTCTTATTTAGAAAATATCCAAGCAATTTCAAATAGAAACGAAGTCTTTTTAAAAGTAATTAAAATTTTGGAATGTGAATTTAAAGCGCCTAAAATTGAGATAGTTTCTTTCTTTAATAAATTCTTAGAAAAAAATATTTCACAAGAAATTTATCTTCAAAAAGCTGCTTATGAAGATAGAAATAATCTTTCAGAGGATGCTATAAAAGATTATGAATATATTTTAAAAAAATACGGAAATGACAAATTAGTCTTATTAGAATGTGCCAGAATCTACAAAGTGATGGATAATTTTGAAAAAGCGAAATTATATTATAACAATATAATAGACCTATATCCGCCAGACGAGAATATTATTTTTGAAAGAGCAAAAATAAGATATAAATTAGGCGATAAAATAGGGGCAATATCTGATTATAACAAACTAATAAACTGTGATCCTACAGAACCAGTGTATTATAACAATAGAGGTGTAATAAAACAAGAAATAGGAGACATTTTCGGTGCGAATAGGGATTTTGAAATTGTTGAGGATTTAAGAAGAGAAAATCAGCTACAAAATGATAGAGAAGAAGAATTAAACGAAATAATAAGAGAAAGAAGCCGCACTTTAGAGAAGCAAATGGAATATGAAGAAAAAAGATCGAGACAAAATAGAAGAGAAAAGAGGACTTCAGATTACAAACCGAGTATTTCTAACGCTGGGGCGGCTGGGTTAGGGATGTTAGCTGGGACGATTTATGGTGTGCATAAATCGTACGAAAAATACAAAGAAAAAGAAAAAAAAAGAGAAGAGAAAGGAAAGAGATAAAATATTATTATGTCAATAAAATTGAGTTTGAAGGAATTATGTTTAAAAAGGTAAATCCAGAAATTTCTTGAGAAGGAGAAAAATGTTCGGGAGAAAAAACGGGCTAAATAATGAAAAGTTAAAAGACGACAAAGTCCCCTTTTACGCATTATTTGATCTTATGACAGCTTTTGAACTTGAAAAAGACGGAAAGCTAAATGAAGCATTTGAACATATTGATGATTGTTCGAGAAAATATCCTAGTTTGAGCAAATATTTTAATAAGGATTTTTTCATGAAATTTTTAGCCGAACAAAAAAATAGAGAGCAAAGGTAAAAAAATTATCATCGCGATGAGCGACCCTAAAAAGGCTGTTAAGATATACCTTATTCAGCTAAGGTCTAAGCGGGTCGGTAGGGACCTTTTATTTGTTCTTGTTCCATTGCTCCTGCGGTGGATTGCTTCTTTTTGACGCTCGGTGTGCATTGTTCTTCACATAGATTCAATCCATGTAATCCCGTAATCGGGTTTATATAGATTTATAGCGCATTCGTCAATATTAACCCTTAAGCCGTTGCTGTTTAATAAGTTATAAATGGTATAGAGACGCCCCCGGAAAAATTGCTCAGCCCTCGAGATCGTCGAAAGCGATACTGCCGCCGACCATCGTCCAAACCGGCTTGCCCGTGAGCTCCCATCCGTCGAATGGCGTATTACGCGATTTGCTTGCGAAAGACCGGGCATCCACCGTCCATTTTCGATCCGGGTCGAATATCGTGATATCGGCATTGCAACCCTGAGAAAGCGTTCCGGCGGAAAGGTCGAAGATCCTCGCAGGATTCGTGCTCATAAGCTCGACCATACGCGGAACATCGATAACATCGTTGCGAACGAGTTTATCATAGACGAGGCTCGCCGAGGTTTCGAGGCCGATTATCCCGAAAGGTGCCGATGCGAAATCGCAGTCCTTATCCTCCGGTGGATGTGGTGCATGGTCGGTGATTATCGCATCGATGGTTCCGTCCGTGAGAGCGTCGCGCAATGCTACAATGTCTTCGGCTCCCCGAAGCGGCGGGTTCATCTTGAAATTTGCATCGAATCCGGATTTCAAAACGTCCTCGTCGGTGAGAAGCAGGTGATGAACGGCGACCTCGGCTGTAACAGGGGCACCCCTTTTCTTAGCTGCGCGGATTATGCTTACGCTTTCCTTCGCGCTGACATGGCAGATATGAACATGTGCTTCGAGGAATTCCGCAAGAAGAACGTTGCGGGCTATCGGCCCCGCTTCGGAGATCGACGGTATTGCCTCCATGCCGGCCCGGCTGCTGGCGTAGCCCTCGTGCATATGCTTTCCGCGGGATAGATCCAGATCCTCGCAATGGAGGACGATAGGCAGTTCGATCATCTTTGCATAGGTAAGGGCGTTTCGGAGAAGCTGAGAGCTTTCGACCGGGCGGCCATCGTCGGAGAAGCCTACCGCGCCGGACATTGCAAGGTCATACATCTCGGATAATTCCTTACCCTCGATCCCCTTGCTTATTGCGGCGATTGGATAGACCCAACAAGCCGCATCCATTGCACGGTCATAGATAAACCGCACACCGGCGGCATTGTCTATCGGCGGATTCGTGTTTGCCATGCAGCAAACAGATGTAATCCCGCCGCGCACAGCAGCTTCGGAGCCGGTTTCTATCGTCTCCGCATCCTCGCGTCCCGGTTCCCGAAGATGAACATGAACATCGACCAGTCCCGGAAAAACGAGCTTGCCGGTGGCATCGATCACGGTTTTCCCGCGACGATTCTTCTCCCCGCCTATCCGCGAGATCATTCCGTCTTCGACGTAGATATCGACGACCTCGTCCAATCCGTTGGCCGGATCGACCACACGACCACCCTCGATAATAAACTTACTGCTCTTCATTTTAGCTCCGATTATTGGGTTTGACGATACCTTTTAAAATAGTTTCAGTCCTATCGACGACCGAGTCCCAACCTAACGCATTTTCCGCCCATTTCCGTCCATTATGTGAAATCTTTTCCGCCAATTTTTTATCGGTCAGAAGCCTATCGACGGCATTTGCCGTCGATTCCGCCGTTCCACCCGCAGCAGAAATAAGCGCGCCGTTCTCCTCGAAAATCCTATAGACTCCCCAGTCCGGCGCAACGGTCGGCACTCCCGCCGCCGCGAATGCCGAAAGCCTTACCGGCCAGCAGAACCTCGCCGTCTCCGGCGTGGACCATGTAACGGC
Organism: uncultured bacterium; assembly: GCA_964400105.1. Classification (GTDB taxonomy): domain Bacteria; phylum UBP14; class UBA6098; order UBA6098; family UBA6098; genus CAYNTG01. The sequence continues at coordinate 4,166 of CAYNTG010000094.1, read as the reverse complement.
GACATCCAAAGCGCCGATATATCGGGCGCTTTTTTTTTGCGAAACCCTTCCGGTGAAGATGAAACGATCTCGCACCGAACTCGAATCTACCTTCGCCCGGAACTCATCCTCCGCCGGACCGCCACCGACGATAAGGCATCTCAAATCCTCGCGATTTTTGGAAAGCATCTCAACGACCTCGACGATCGGGCTTTCGAGATGATACGGAAGAATGCTTCCGACATTGCCGATAAGCTCGCCCTCGACCGGCAAATCCAACTCAGCGCGGATGGAACGCTTATCCTTGTCAAAATGATAAAGCCCCAAATCCACGCCATTTGGCAAAAAGTGGAATTTCGATTCGTCGCCGTTCAGGTTAGCAAGGAAATCCCTCAGTTCAGGCGAAACGGCTATCACGCTATCGGCGAGGCCGAGTCGTCTTCGGAGGGAGAAGCGCCAATCGAGGGTTCCCGCCACCCAAACGGTCAAGCCGTATCCATCGAGTTCGTCGCGAACGAGGCCGTTGACCTCCAAAACCGTGGGAATCCCGGCCTTTTTCGCCCGTCCTATAACCCGGTTGCAGTTATAAAAATCCCGATGATAAATGGCGTCGAAATCTCTTTTCCTTTTATCGATCCATCGTGAAGCCGCACGCGCCCATCCCTGCGCAACGCCGATCCTCGACCGGAGAAAGACCACCTCGACTCCCTCCAGCTCGAATGGCTTTGCAAATTCCGGCGCAATTATCGTAACCTCATGTCCTCGTTTCGCAAGACCGCCCGCGATAGCTCCGACATGCACCGGAACCGCTCCCTGCTTCGAGAGAGGTGCGTATGCCACATAGAGAATCCTCATGCAATCTGCGATTCATGTGTTCTTGGTGCGAAAATATAGAGTATTGCCATCCTCACGGCGACTCCGTTTGTAACCTGTGGAAGTATCACCGAATCGGCGCAATCGGCCACATCCTGTGTGATCTCGATGCCTCGGTTCATCGGGCCGGGGTGCATTATCAATCGCTCGGAATCCATAAGGTCGATCCGCTTGCCGTCGATCCCCCAGACCATTGCGTATTCGCGAAGAGTCGGAATATATCCGGCGGTCTGGCGTTCGAGTTGAAGCCGCATAATATTCACGACATTTGCCCCCTCGATAGCCTCTTCGATATCGCATGTTACATTAATTCCCCAGCTTTCTATGCCATAAGGAAGTAGCGTCGCAGGCGCGCAAAGTGTAACCTCGGCTCCCAAAGCTTTAAGGCCGATGACGTTGCTTCGTATAACCCGGCTGTGGAGGGCATCGCCGACTAGGCAAACGCGAAGGCCCTCGAAATCTCCAAATTTTTCGCGGATCGTGTAAAGATCGAGCAGCGCTTGCGTTGGATGTTCGTGGGCACCGTCGCCGGCGTTGATCACGACCGTATCGCATCTTCTGGCGATGAAATGCGGCGCGCCGACCGAACCGTGGCGGATTATGACCATATCGACCTTCATCGAGGAGATATTATCTACGGTGTCTCGCAGGCTTTCGCCCTTTTTCAGGCTGCTCGTCGATGCGGAAAAGTTTATCACATCGGCGCTGAGCCTCTTTTCCGCAAGCTCGAACGACATCCTCGTTCTTGTCGAAGCCTCGAAAAACAGATTCGCCACAGTGACACCACGGAGTGTCGGCAGCTTTTTCACGTCGCGCTCGAGAATCTTGCGAAACGTCCTCGCGTGATCCAACACCTCGAGAATTTCGTCTTTTTGCAGACCCTCCAGCCCGAGAAGATGTTTTTTCATCGTATTTCTCCCATTTTAAAAAGGGGGCTGATGCCCCCTTAACTATCCCTATTAACCTTGACGACTCGATCCTCACCGTCGATCTCCTCAACGCGCACCTCGACATATTCGTTGTCATTCAGGCTGATCTTCTTGCCGATATAATCGGCGCAGATCGGCAGCTCGCGGTGTCCTCTATCGACCATAACGGCTAATTGGATCGTATTCGGTCTTCCAAAATCGATTATCACGTCGATCGCCGCGCGGATTGTTCGGCCTGTGTAGAGCACGTCGTCGATAAGCACGATATTCTTATTCGATGGATCGAAAAGAATCTCCGTTCCGCCGACATCCGGGGAAGATTTGATCTCGCGAAAGTCGTCCCGATAGAGTGTGATATCTATCGTTCCGATTGGCGGGCGGATTCCTTCGAGAGCTTCTATGTTGTCGGCCAAACGCTCCGCGAGAGGCATGCCGCGGGTGCGTATTCCGATGATGGCGAGGTTTTTTGCGCCGGAATTTCGTTCGACGATCTCGTTTGCAATTCTTTTAAGACTGCGTGTTAGTTGAGCGCTATCCAAAAGTTCAATCACAGGGAAACTCCTCTCTGCATATTTTCGACCGAAAAATACACAATAATATTTCCAAGTCAATGGTAACTTAAAAACCGTTCATGCAATTTTTCCGGTTTCGATATGACGGGCAATGGAAGCGCCGCTTGATGGATTGTCAGCAGGCGCGCGTTGTCATTGAGATTCGGCGATTCGTATAGTTTGCGCTTTCCCGAATATCCAGAAGTAAACTATTCCCCAGATAAAACCAAACCCGTATGCGACATGTATAACGAGATAGCTTAGAAGCACCGATGGGACGTATTTAATCCCCTTTTTGAACCCGATAGAAAGCGACGAACCGATGGCTACGACCGAGTATATCCCGAGCAGCACGAGAAGCGCATAGATCGCAGGGGCGAAGAAGACCCCTAAAACCGCGAGCGCAATAACGGAGAGCACAAATAAAGGCGGCACCAGATGTCTTTTTCGGACGGCATTAACGAAGCGACCGATCATAAATGACCGCCACTTGGCGGCGTTAAAATACTCTTTCCAGAGGCTTTTATATGTAGGTCTATTGAAATACGAGCTGCGTATATCCGGGGTGAAGTATATCTTCGCGCTGCCCGCCGAAATGCGCTGATTGAATTCGTAATCCTGATTTCGCGTCAGACGCTCGTCGATATAACCGAATCGGTCAAAAAGCTCACGTCGATAGGCCGCAAAGCTTGGATTATCGATATATCTCGCGCGTGTGCCGGTTCGCGCCATAACGCCGCCGAGACCGAAAAGCGAGTTCAGCGCATATCCGATTCCCTGCGGCACCGTTTTCCGGTCGAGACAGGCGCTTATCACAAGACCGCCGACCGCATCGGCTCCGGTCTTATCGAGATATTCCATATTTTTCGCGATGAAATCCGGTGACATCATGGCATGACCGATGAAATGAACGAAGACCTCGCCATCGGCATTTTTATAACCGATATTGAGGCCGCATGGTGTATTGCCTTTATGGTTGTCGAGGATTCGAACTCTAACGCCGTTCCTTTTGCCGAACTCGGTCGCGATAGTGGTCGAAGAATCCGTCGAGTGCCCATTCACAACGAGCACCTCGATTTTATCGTGGGGATATGTCTGTTTTGCTATGGATTCGAGGCAGCGTCCGAGATATTCCTCCTCGTTCCGAACAGGGATAATGATGGAAACTAAAGGGAACGATTCGTCGGCTCGTTTCACATTCGCGCCAGCGCTTTTCGTCTCCTCAAAAGATTTTTCATTTTGTCTTTTCTCGGACATAAAATGCAAGTATATCGACGTAAAAAATTATATTAATAAAGAATCCCCTGGATACAACCGGTAGTTCCCCTTTAAAAAAACCGGCTTCGTTCTTCCATATCGCAGGTTTCATTCCAAATTTGAGATTGCTGAAAAACGAATGTGAACCGTTACAAAGTGATAAAATGATAAAACATGTCATTGCGAGTGAAACGAAGCAATCCCAATGTTTGCGGGAGATTGCCGCGTCGCTCCGCTCCTCGCAATGACAGGCTAATTTCTTGTTTTCTGTTAAAAATCAGCAATCTCAATTTACATTACCTTGTTGGTCAATAGAAATATTACGCATCGAAGTTTTGAATGGCATTACCACAGGGCGTCGTTGTCACACAGCCGGAGTAGGATTCCCTGAAAATAAGAACGCCGACCGGCTGTGTGGCTGCGTCGTGCAGGTCGGCGATTCGGGCAAATAATCCTCGACTACCTTCGAGCGACTCACCGCGACCTTCGACGACAGCAATAAAATCGCGCCGACCGGCCCGACGGCCCGACGAGCAGGAACGCTCGTCGGGCGACGCCCCCAACAACGACCGCACAC
>CAYNTG010000093.1:0-8955 GCA_964400105.1 uncultured bacterium | reverse complement strand
AGCTCGCCGAATGCGAGCGAAAGCACCAATCCCAATCCAACGGATAACCAGAGCAAAATCTACCTCGTATATTCTTTTAGTATTTTTGTCATGATAATGATATTATGTTTGCATTATTCAATTATATGTTATTTGTGAAAAACGGAGGTGGTCTCTTGCTTAATACTCAAGGTATATGGTTTGCCCAGCCACCGACGGATCGGCAGCTCTCCAAGATTGGAGGGCTGCTCTTTTTTAGCATACTTCGATAAAACCACGTATATCATCCTTATTTGTCTTTTCGATAAAATTATAGTTTTTATCTTCCCGCATAAAACACTCCTAAGGAATAATCGTTTAAACCCCGTCCGCGGTGTCGTCGTGGCGGATAGGCGATTCGGCGCGGGCCTTGAAATATCCGAGCAGCTCGCGTCCGATTCCTCCGATATTGCCGACACCGACGATTTTACTTTTTCGTGGCGTCAGTTCAACGCATTTTTCAAAAACATCCTCGACCTCCGCGCCGCCGATGTCGATCACCTCCGCCAAATCCATGCCGCCTCTGCCAAGCTCCTCCAAAAGGAGCTTGGTGTTCGTTCCAATAAGCAGATAACGATCGGCGCGAACCTTGTCAACCAGCATATCGGCAAGCTGCGCCGTTCGGCTCGCGCGGTCGGCGCGATTGTTCGCTATAACGATAACCGGCTCATCTGCCGATGGGAACAATTTCAGCTTGTCCCACAGCGCACCGATCGATTCGGGATCGTTCGCGGCGAAGGCGTTATAAAAGGTAATCTCCTTATCGAAAAATTCCACACGATAAACGGTCAACGCGCCGATATCCGGGATCGCTTTCTGCATCCCTCGAATAGCGACATCGCGCTCGATCCCCAGATGCTCCGCGACACCGAGGGCAAGTGCGACGTTCTCCTCGTGCTCGATATAGCCGAACCCCGCCATTACGCTTCGACCGATCTTCCTTGGGTCGGCTCGAACGATCTTCGCGCCGATCTCGTCCGCGTAATTATTCATCCGGTCGAATCGCTCCCGCTCTGCCGTAAAGCAGATATTTCCCGGCGAGATAGTTCCGCAAAGCGCATCCACGACATCGTCCGCCGTCGGCCCCATGACATCGAGATGATCGGGGCGCGCGTTGGTTATAACATCGATCGTGCTTTTGATGATCCTCTGCTCTGATATTTCCTGATACTCCGGTTGAAGCGCCATGCACTCGATCACGAGAGCCTCGGCGTCCATCTCGCTTGCACGCCGAACGATTCCGACCTGCTCGTGGATATTGGCAGGCCCGAGGCGAACGATCGGCTCCTCCGAGCCGTCCGGTAAGATGAACTGCGGCAGCGAGCCGGTGGTTTTTGCGACCGTGCGGATCCCGCCCTCGCGAAGCGCACCGCCGATCAGCCTCGTAACGGACGATTTGCCGCGCGTGCCGTTGACGTGAATCCGAATGGGAATCTTCACGACACTGCCGAGGTGGCGACGATATTCGACGACCCACCATGTCACCAAAACCACGACCAGAAGAACGATAAATACCTCCATCTAACTACCCACCTCCGTCTCGATAGCCCGCACAAGCTCGATATATGCTTCCGCGTTAACCCGTTCAGCGCGTATCGTGGGATCGATCCCGGCGGCGCGGAGCAGCTTTTCGAGGTCGAGGTTTCCGAACAAACACCTCATGGAATTGCGAATCGTCTTTCTTCGATGGGCGAAGGCGGATTTGACTACCTTTTTCAACAATAGAAAATCTACATTATCGGCCGGTGGATCGACGATTGGAAGAAGCGATATTACGGTGGAATCGACGTTTGGCACAGGCAGAAAGCAATCGGGCGAGACATCGAACTCCCGGCGAATCTCGAAGAACAGCGAGAATAGCACGCTCGGAATTCCGTAACGCTTCGAGCCTGATTTTGAGCAAAGCCTTTCGGCCACCTCCTTTTGCACCATGAAAACGCCTTTTTCGATACAATCTCGATTATCGAGAACATGAAAGATGATCGGCGATGTGTCGCCATAGGGAAGATTGCCGATAATGACGGCTCGCTCGTCCTCGAAGGCGCACAGCGACTCGATATCGACGTCCTGCGCCTTTCGAGGAATGATCATCGCTTCGGGTGATGCTTTGTGAATCGCTTTATGGCGGCTCCAATCCGGCTCGACAGCCCAAATTCGCGTGAATTTTTCGGAGAGCAATTCGGTCAGTTCGCCGTTTCCGGCGCCGATCTCGATGCATAGCTCGCCGCTTCCGGCGAGATCGACGATCTTCGCCGCGATATTCTTGTCGATCAAAAAATTCTGCGAAAGCGAATCCTTCGACATCTTCGGGTCAAGATCGCCGAATGCGAGCGGCACGCCGAAAAAGGCGCGGGTATTTTTCTCCACCGCATGTTCGACCTCCACGACATCGACGCCCTTTATTTCGGCTATCTTCCTGGCTATCATGGGGATGAACGACGGCTCGTTTCGCTTGCCACGGTGAGGGTGTGGCGTGAGAAACGGGCAATCCGTTTCCGTGAGGAGATTTCGCAATGGCAATATCTCGATAAGATGTTGTTTCTTGAAATTTTTGAACGTCACCGGCCCACCGACACCAGCGAGGTCTCCCCTTTCGAGAAGCCATTCGAGGTCGTCCTCGTCGCCGGAGAATGCGTGGAAATCACATCGGACTTCGGGAAAGTCGTCGATGATGCGCCTTGCTTCCGGCCATGCTTCGCGGACATGGATTTCCGTAGGAAGCCCGAACTCCCACGCGATCTCGAGCTGCTCTCGAAGGACCGACTTTTGAACCTCCGGCGAGGTATGATCGCGATAAAAATCCAGTCCGATCTCGCCGATAGCGACGCACTTCGGATGTCGAATATATCGCATAAGCGCATCTCTATCGAAGCTTTCGGCCTCGCTCGGGTGCCATCCGGCTGCGAACCAGATATGCGAATATCGCCCGGCGATTTGCGCGGCCTTCGCCATCGTCGCGCCGTCTATCGCGGGGATGATGATCGTGCGAACGCCGGCTACCAACGCCCTCGCGATAATCGCATCGCGGTCTTTGTCGAACGAATCGAAATCGATGTGGCCGTGGCTATCTATGAACATATGGTTTTTTTCATCGAGTTAATTTGACTGAATATACTCGAAATGCCACGCGGGTCAAGGCATAACCGAACACGGTCTGTCGGATAAAGGGACATGGTAACCCCAATGCTTTAGAGTATAAGGGATGATTGTGTCTAAAAGAACAGGAAAAATATTCTGATTTGGTGGAGCTGGCGAAGGCACGTTGAGCAAGTTGCCTGTCGCCGCTGGCGATCCTACAGCATTTTACATTCTTCATTATTCGGAGATGCGGGCGTGGCCCTATTACCTCGATATTATGCAATAACAAATGCTATTCCGGTTTTGTCAAGTCAAATGAATCTCAGAATAAACGGCAATAACCCGGAGATGACAAACCCGGCATCCACCGCAAGCTCCGTCCATGTGCTCCGCGTTATCCCCGCTCTTCGGAAGTGCACGATCATCAGGATCATATATCCGATGAATAGGGCCTCGATCCCGGCGAACGGCTCGAATCCATCCACGAACGATACTATCGCGAGGACGACGATGGATAACGCCATCATCGCGAAAACGCCGATCCACGCGCCCCTTTCGCCGAATGTGCTCGCGGCCGATTCGCGTCCGAGGACGCGGTCGGTTTCCATATCCGTGAGCGAGAAAATGATCACTCTCAGCGCGGAGAACACCACAGACCATGCGAGCATCGCGGCAGCGATCCACCATTTTGGTAGGAGATAAGCGACGGGCACGATGCCTGTGGCAAATATCCAACCGCAAGCGTGAAGTAGGTCCTTCGCGCCGGGGATGCTCCTCCACGTAGCAAAACCCTTGCGATTCAGGAAACCCGGCATCCGCTTCAGCGAGACGAATACGGTCGCGAATATCGTGCCCGCGCACATTGCTATAAATGTTCGGATTCCCGAAAGCATCGAAAGCGGAAGCGCTACGAGTAGTCCGAATGCCGAGAAGAAGATCAGAAGCCGCCGATTTACCCAAAAAAAGCGTATCTTCGATGGATCGACCAGCGCGAGGCCCTGCCAATCGACGAGGTCGTATATGGTGTGCATCGACATGACGAAAAGGCCGATGGCGATAAGCATCGTGGCTTCGGCTTTCCCGCCGACGATGAAGATCGCCGATGCGGCGAGCATCGCCGCCGCAAGCCCGGTTAGCACATTGCTTTGGATCGTTATATATCCGAATGTCTTGAGCAGCGGCCATTCCCACGGCGGCAGATGTCGTTCGTTGAACCGCTCTAAACGCTCGATCACCCTCGAAACGACCCAATGCGGCGTGCTCGCGCCGGCCGTAACGGCGACCGTTTCCATGCCGCGAAAATCGTCGGGGTTAAGCTCGTCGGCGGTCTCCACCCAAAACGACGGAATTCCGGTAGATTTGGCAACCTCGAATAGCCGCTTTGTATTACCGGAATTGTAACCACCGACGACGATTATCGCGTCCGCCTCACGCGCAAGGTCAGCGATCTCGCCCTGCCTTTGCGAAGTCGAATCGCAGAGCGTGTCAAATATCTCCGCGCCGTGGAATTTCTCCTCGATAGACGATGCGAGTTCGAGATATTTTTGCCGGATAAGCGTGGTCTGTCCGAAAACGGCAGGTGTTTCGAGGTTTTCTAACCTCTCGATATCATCCTTCGAGGCGACAACGAATCCCTTTCCGCTGGCATAACCGAGAAGTCCCTTAACCTCGGCATGTTCGGCGTTCCCGACGATAACGATATCGCGGCCTCGATTTGCGGCTCGCTCGATGAGGCCATGCACCCGCGCGACCTTCGGGCATGTGGCGTCGCAGATGGACGCCCCGGAATCGATTATCGTCTTTTTTTCATCCGGAGGAATACCGTGGCTCCGAATGACGACCGTCGAGTCTTTATCGATCACGGATTGTGAACCGACAACGCCGACCCCCTGTTTTTCGAGGAAATCGACGGTCTGCGGGTTGTGGATCAGCGGCCCCCATGTGAATATCGGCCCGGGGAATTCGCCTGCGGTCTTCAGAACAAGTTCGACGGCGCGCTTCACTCCCATGCAGAAACCGGCGGTCTTTGCGAGCTTAACTTTCACGGTTTTATTTTATCGTTATAACCATTAAAAGTCAAATCATTGCTTCCTGTTGAGAAAACGGGTTACTTCTTCCATGTGAACTGATCCGCGCGCTCGATCTTCGCGCCGAGGGAGTTCAGCTTTTGCTCGATATTTTCATATCCTCGATCGATATGATATGCTCTGAGCACCTCGGTGGTTCCGTTGGCCGCGAGGCCCGCAAGGACGAGTGCCGCTCCGGCGCGAATATCGCTCGCCATGACCTCCGCGCCTTCGAGTCTGGACACGCCGTTGATATTTGCGCGGTCGCCGTTAATCGTGATATCCGCGCCGAGACGGAGAAGCTCCATCACCTGAAGGAATCGATTCTCGAATATCGTTTCGCGGACGAAACTGCTTCCCTCGCAAAGCGTGAGAACGGTCATCGCGCACGGCTGAAGGTCTGTCGGAAATCCGGGGAATACCGCCGTCGTGAAATTAGCCGCCCTTGGCCGCGAATCCATGCTCACCCGGATACTTCCGGGCGATTTCACGACATCGGCGCCCATCTCCTGCATCTTCAAAAGCGGCACCGCGAGATGTTCCGGTTCGATCCCATTTACCGTGACATCGCCTCGAGTGACCATTGCTCCATATAAATATGTTCCGGCTTCGAGCCTGTCTCCGATCGGGATATGGTTGGCACCGCGAAGTCTATCCACCCCCTCGATCTGGATTACCGGTCCTCCGGCACCCTTGATTCGTGCTCCCATCGCCGTCATAAACCGGGCGAAATCGACGATCTCCGGATCGGTCGCGGCGTTGATGATCGTTGTTATCCCGTCGGCGAGAGCGGCGGCCATCATGACGTTCTCGGTGCCCGTGTGGCTCGGCCTGTCGAAATAGAGCACTCCACCCTTCGGTCTTCCACCGCAGCTCGCGCCGATGTAACCGTGGCTCTCCTCGACCTTCGCGCCGAGGCGTTTAAAATTTTCGATATGCCAGTTTATCGGCCGCGATCCTATCGCGCAACCGCCCGGCATGGAGACCTTCGCCGAACCGAATCGCCCGATAAGCGCGCCCATTATCATGAAGCTCGCGCGCATTTTCCTGACCAGATCGTATGGCGCCGGCCGGTTTTCGACATTCGATGAATCGATCCTCATCGATCCTTCGACCGGCTCGAAATCGACCTTTGCGCCGAGGTGCTCGAGAAGCTGCACCATCGTTCGAATGTCGGCGAGATTCGGGACATTCCGCAAAACGACCTCGCCGGACTCGGGCATAAGAGCGGCGCACAACATAGGCAGAACCGCATTTTTAGCGCCCTTGACGACGACGGTTCCTTCGAGGCGATTTCCGCCGTCGATGACAAACATATCTAAAGCCATGTTTCTCCTTTTCGAATTACTGAAAAATCTAAATAATATTTATAAAGTAAAATAATATTTCATTCTTTGGAGATTGCCGCGTCGGGCTGTGCCCTCCCAACAATGACAATATTATTTCAAGCCGAGCCCGCGAACTCGAATTCCCATCGCCGATTTGGATACCTCGAATTTCACGGCGACTATCGAAACACGATACTCGATGTTATCCTTATATCTCTCCCAAACCCTTCTAACCGCGCGTTCGGGCATGAGAAGCTCTGCGGCGAACCGATCCGCGTCCGTTTCCATCCGGCGCTTTGATCCCGGATAACAAACCCGATACGGTCCGACATGGGGCATCACGATATGACCAAGCTCGTGGGCAATCGCGAACCGCTTCCGCTCCGGCGTGAGAGATCGATCTACAACGATCATCAGATCGTCGATATTCTTATATGCCGCACCTTTAAAATTCGCAAAATCTCCCTCACGCAATTCGATTTCGAGGGCCTCGAGTATCGGTTCAAGTTGGATCGGCGGCGAATCGATATCGATGTATTTATAAAGCGATCTTGCGTAATCCTTTGGTTCCATAATCGTTATTCCAGGTCGATCTTCATTATCTACTCCGTTTTCCGCTTATCGGATTTGCGGTAAATCCACCTCGCGGCGAATACGCTTCCAAAAAGCAGCAGAAAGCCATGCGTGAATGCTGCATAAAGCCATAAATCCGGCTGAATATTCCGAAGACCGGTGACATCGAAGACGATAAGGATTATCCCGCCGATTCCCGGCAACAATCCAACCGAAATTGGGATCGCCGTCTTTTTACGCGCCGATAAATGAACCCTTATCGGCCAGAATGCAAGATACACCACGCCCAACGCCATTACGATGACAACAAATGTTGGGTTCAACTTCGCTCCTTCTTCTTGCCGCTCTGTTTCACAACGATAGCCCACGAGTCAGTCCAACCGCACTTCGGGCACGTATGTGTTCTTCGAAGGGCGCTCAGGTTATCTGGCACCGGCTCGTCGAACGTCTCGACCCAAGCGCCGCATTCGGGGCACTTATCGCCCCAACATATGCGATGCCATATCCCAAGCTCGATTATATGAAAAAAGAGCATCCCCATAACCCACGCAACGAACCAACTTATTCCATCGAGGCGGGTAAGCGCCCAGATATCCGGGGCGATAAGCACGCATAAAAACCCGATTCCCACAGCAACCGCACGGTTACGCACCGATCCCTTGCCGTGGACTCTTGGCGAGATATAGATAAGCCAGACGAGAAAAACGACCGTGCCTATCGAAGCGAACCAGAAATATATATCGAGACCGCTATTCATAATTCCTCATCGAATAATAGAATGCCTAAACGAACGTAAGCCAGCCGAATTTGTCCTCCAGCTTGCCCCCGACGATTCCGAAGAATCTTTCCTGAATTTCCCTTGTAACTTCGCCACGACTGCCCTTGCCGACAGGAATCCGATCCACCGAAGCTATCGGCGAAACCTCCGCCGCGCTACCGGTGAAAAAGGCCTCGTCGGCGATATAGACCATCTCACGCGGAATCCGCGTTTCGACAACCTCGTAACCCATATCGAGCGCCAGTTTTATTACCGAATCTCTCGTTATTCCGGGAAGCTCGCTTCCCCCGATTGGCGGCGTGTAAATTTTGCCGTATTTAATAACGAAGACGTTCATCGCGGAGCCTTCGGAGATGAAGCCGTCCTTGTCGAGAGCGATACCGTCAACATAGCCGTTAATCAGCGCCTCCATCTTGATAAGCTGCGAGTTCAGGTAATTTCCGCAAGCCTTTGCCATGCCGGGGAATGTGTTCGGCGCGATCCGTGTCCAACTGCTGAACTGGACATCGACGCCGCGCTCGATAGCGTCGGCACCGAGATATTTGCCCCATTTCCAGACAGCGATCATGAGGTGCGGCGTGCATGTGAACGGGCTTACGCCGAGAGCCTCGTCGCCACGGAAAATAAGCGGGCGGACGTAGCAGTTGTCGAGGCCGTTCATGCGGATCGTATCGAGTGTGGCCTTTTTGATATCCTCGGCCGAGTAGTCGAGGAATTTATCCTCGGGAAACATCCGGGTTCCGTCCGGTTTGACCGGATTGCACTCTGCGGTCATACGGTATATCTTCGCGGAATCGAGCAATCGCCGGCTGTGGTCGTTAAGGCGAAAAACCGCCGGGCCTTTGACTGTGTTATAACATCTCTCGCCCTCGAAAACCCCGGAGCCATAATGAATAACGTGCGACAGAATGTGAAATTTCGCATCCTCGAAATCGACGAATTCGCCGTCGAGCCAGATTTTTTTACATCCAGGAAATGGCATAATGCCTCCTTAAATTAAATTTGATAAATCGATATAATTTATTCTAATGTATTTTACCCGCCCCATTTAATCAAGGGAAAAATTTTCTGGCGGGCAATGCTCGCCGATATCGGCTTCAGCCTCATGATTTAT
>CAYNTG010000092.1:0-8974 GCA_964400105.1 uncultured bacterium | reverse complement strand
TTCAAAATTCAAATCGTTTTGCCCGATTAGGGCAAAATTTTCTCCGATTATCCCCTCCCCCATTTTTCCGATGCGCCTTGCCATTAATCCGATACGGCAAAAAACGGCTATCGATGGATTATGTGACATATTGTGTGTATTTAGAAATTAGTTGAAAAAAAACGCGGCCTTGCGCAAGAATCGGTCGAAATCGTGACCACCGATAATCACATCGCTTTTTCCAAAACTATTCCAGAGAATTTCGTCAACGCAGCGCATCGGTCGTGCATATTTCACACGAGCATGGACGTCGCCTCGAATGTCCCGGTGGATCGACTGGCCTATGTGAAAAAAACTTCTGTCGCGGCTAACGCGCACTACAATATCTTCACCGCCATGTCGATAACACGATGGCATATTATAAGGTGCCGGGTCATCTTGTGAAAAAAGTCCGAACAACGAATCGGATCGAGAACATGTTTCGCTCGTTGCACGCAAGAACCAGTAGATTAAGGGGATGGCAGACAATTGAAACCTTAACCGGAATGCTAATTCTAACCGCCGACTCGAGAGAACTTCTTAACGAATACACATAAATAGTTACAACCTCAAAGAAAATTTATGTTATTGCACCGGAAATTTTTCTTAATATTATTAGATGAATGGAAAATGACCTCAGAAAACATATCGAAAGCCTCGAAGCGGAGAACCGACTTTTAAAATCCAAAATCGAGGAAAAAACCCATCAACTCTTAACCTTCTTCTCGATAATCACACGGGCGCTGGACGCCGAAAGCCTCGACGAACAGCTTAATCTCATCGCCGAGGGAATTACCGATGCGCGGCTCTTTAGACGCGCTATTATCTCTTTTTTCTCGGACGATTTCGAGAGTATCGATGTCGGATATAGTGGGCTTACGCCCGAAGAGATCGCGGAACACCGCAAAAAACCATCGATCTCGAAGGAGATTTGGCTGGAAATCCTTTCGGACGAGTATCGCATAAGTAATTCCTACTTTGTTTCGCACGATTGCGAGCTTACCCGTCGTATCGGCGGTATAAAAAGCATCCTGGAAAAATCGAGCTTTCCCGGCGGTTGGCATCCTGCAGACATGCTGTTTGTGCCGCTTCGCGGCTCCGGGAATAAGCTTCTCGGCGTCATAAGCATCGACGATCCTTTAGACGGCAAGATACCGAATATCGATAGCATGAGAGTTACCGAGCTTTTTGCGCGTGAGGCTGCCGGTTTGATCGAACGAAGCGATTTAACACGTAAATTCTTCGGAATGCAGCAATACCTTTCGAAGCTCATCGAGTCCTCTATCGACATGATCGTTGCATCCAACAAAGAGGGACGTATCGTTCTTTTCAACAGCGGTGCCGAGAAGATGTTGGGCTATTCAAACGAAGAGGTGATCGGTAACAAGGTCGAAATGCTTTACGAATCCGGGGAAGAAGCGCACAAGATAATGCAAATGATGCGCGACGGTAACGGCAATATCCAATCGGAAGAGGTCAATGCAAAGACCAAATCCGGGACAATAATCCCAATCAGCCTTTCCGCCGCGATACTTTACGACGAAAACGGCGCGGAGATCGGCACCGAGGGAATATCGAAGGATTTGCGACCGATAAAGGCCCTTCAGAAAAAGGTCATGGAGTTGAAACGCAAAGACGATATCCGAATGGTCGCCGTCACGCTTTCACATCACATAAATAACTATCTTCAGTCGCTTATCGTCGGCTGCCAGGATGTCGAGGAGACCTTTCAGTCCGACAATGTCATATTCCCTAAAACGGACATGCTCAAATCGGTCGAGGATCATCTGACCAATATTAAGCTCGATGTCCTTCGAATCGCTCACCTCACACGCGCATTATCCAATCCGCCGGACGAGCTTGCCATCGACGATTATCTCGATGGGATAAAGATGCTTCGGCTTCCCGACGATATGGCGGTCAGTATCGAGAAGCACGACCACGAAGGTCATCAAAAGCTTCAGGGAAACGGAAATCGCATTCTGGTTGCAGACGACGAGAGAACGGTGCGCGACGGTATCGCTGAATTTCTTTCCGCGCACGGCTTCATCGTCGATACGGCGAAGGATGGCGCGGAAGCTATCGAGATGATCGAGAAGAATGCAGATCGATATCGAGCGGTCATCAGCGACATCAAGATGCCCTACGCCAATGGATACGAGGTTTTCCGCGCGGCCAAAAAGGCGAATCCTTCTGTGGTCGTCGTTCTTATGACGGCTTTTGGATACGACGATAATCACACATTAGTCAAGGCATCGCACGAGGGGCTTAAGGCGAGACTTTTTAAGGAGAAACCATTCGACATGAACGATGTTTTAAAGGCGCTTCGTGAGGCGCTTTCGAATGAACATTCCGAATCGTAATTCCGGTAAATTGAGATTGCTGATTTTTGTTTTGCAAAAGGGTTTCATGTGAGTTATATTATTCTCACAATATTATTGATATGTAGGACAATGTGAAAGCAAGACCAAAGTTTCAAAGTTCACTTCTTAATGGCTTCATGAGAGAAATCCCGGAAAACAAATTCTTAGCTAACATAAGCAAAATCATAGACTTCGAGAAGTTCCGCCCGATGCTCGACGAATGCTGCAAAAACATCGGAAGATGCGCGGACGATCCAGTTATCCTCCTGAAAATGCTCTTTCTCCAAAGATTGTATAACCTCTCCAACCACGAGGTGGCCACGAAAAGGACACGCGCAATCCACAAAGCGAAGGGCTATAGCGTGAACATCATCGACTTTGCGCTAGAGCAGGTGTTGAGGATGGAGGAAGCTACTACGGAAATGAAACAAGGAGAAAAATGATATTACCGTGTAAACACAGGGACAAATTGGTCGAGCAAGTCGAACCGACCATCGATCTTTTATCGAATATGGATGATTATCACCCGGAAGTCCTTAAGGAACACGGCATACAGCCAATGGATTATAAATCCGGACTGGTTTTCCGTTCTGCTATTGAAAGCATTAGGGGAACATTTATTGCTTCTTCCATGACGGGAAGACAAGCTTTGGTATATGATGTCCTTGAAAACCTTAAACAAACTAAGAGAATAGCCGAGTATAAACAAACCAGCGGAAGCGAAAGACACGATTTTACGGTAAAAGTGAAAAAAACTCCAGATTATTTCGCAGGTTTGGAGGTTAAAGGCGGCGAAGGTAACAGTATAAACATTTCCGAGCGGCCCATTTGGGCGAAGGAATTTTGTGTATGGTGCCATCTCGACGGCGCTATTCGTAATCAACCTTCGCATGGCGCACATTCGATAATAAATCGTTTAACGAACGAATTGGTCCGTCGCGGGAAATTAGTTGATGTTCTCTTTTTCAAGGATATACTATGCGGAACAAGGGCCAGACCTTGCCCGAAATATGGAAAAAGGTGTTCGACAATAGGATTGAGAGCGGCGCCGGATATTTTCCTATTTCCGCAAAGAATTCCTACGCTCGAAGACCCCGAGCCGCCTGTTCATAACCTTAGAACGGTTAAGTTGCCCGGTAGGATTCTCGACGTTTTCGGCGTAGAAAAAACCGAGAGGGAAGAGCATATCTGGAAAGTCCATGTAAAAATTATCCAGAAAACGGAAAATAAAATCCAAAGAAAAGTAATTGTTATACACAAGGGAAAGGTTGTCGGCGAAAGCCTTTCACGTTCATGGACAATATAAAATGAATTCAAGTCAGCTAAAGCTTTTTGATACCGTCGAAACGGTAGAAAAATTAGACTCCCGTTATTGGCGAGGTTCGTATAACGGTAAGGAAAGCACTCTCCAACAGCTATCGCCATATGTAGGTAAGATGAAAACCGGTATGGCTAACACCCTCATAGAGTTATATTCGAAACCCGGCGATACAGTATTAGACCCTTTTGCCGGTTCCGGCGTTGTCCCTTTCGAGGCCGCAGTTGCAGGACGCGTAGCCTTAGCTAACGACCTTAGCCCTTACGCTTATGTTCTCACGCGGGGGAAATTAGAGGCCCCGGCTATATATGAGACTGCGATAGATAGAGCAAAAAGATTTATTGATTCAGTCGAGCAAGCAGCACCTTCCGTGAATACCGACACCATCCCGGATTGGATTAAGGAGTTTTTCCATCCCGATACGTTGAAAGAGATTGTCGCCGCCTTCGATATTTTGCATAAGTCCAAAGATTATTTTCTTACCTCTTGTTTATTGGGCATTCTTCATCACGTTCGTCCCGGTTTCCTATCCTACCCATCGAGCCATCTCGTGCCGTATTTAAGGAAAAATAAATATCCACCGGACGAGTATCCGTTAATGTATACATATCGCGATTTACGCACTCGATTGCTTGCTAAGGTAAAAAGGGCTTATCGTCGCTCGAAGTTACCTGTCGATTGGAAAACACGGAAATATGAGGTTTGGCAGGTAAATTCTATGGATTTGCCTATGGAAAGCAATACCGTAGATGCTGTTATATCGAGCCCGCCTTATTTCGGTGCCTTAGATTACGCTCGTGACAACCGGCTTAGATTGTGGTTTTTAGGATGTAAGGATTGGAAAAAACTCGATTCTTCCCTTACGGCTAACAATAAAGTATATCTGGATCAGATGGGCTTTTGCCTGAAAGAAATGTATCGTGTTCTAGAAAACGGGAAGTATTGTGTTCTGGTTTTGGGTGACGTTGCACGTAACGGAACTACTCGCCGAACAGCCGAAATACTATCCGAAAAGGCCGTGGATGTCACGCGCGGCGGCTTTAAGATCATAACAATATATGACGATGTAATCCCCGACGAAAGACGCACACGCCGCCTAACAAAAACAACGAAATTCGATAGGATTTTGGTGATGAGCAAAGCGTAGGTGAGCACCTATGTGTGCGCCCGCTCGTAGAGACGTAGCATACTACGTCTCTACGGATTGAAAACAACAAAAACCGAACCACGGAGGTTATTTTGACCGAAAAAATGAAGGTCCTGCTTGTCGCTGCGGAGGCGTTCCCATTCGCAAAGGTCGGCGGGCTTGCCGATGTCGCCGGAAGTCTCCCCGAACCGCTTCACGAAAAGGGTGTGGATATTCGCACGATGATCCCCCTTTACGATAAGATCGATAGAAAAAAATTCGGGATAGAGTTCTCCGGCGTCGCGTTCGATGTCGAGATGGGCGATGAGACCGTCGAGGGGCAACTCTGGTGCGGCAAGTTCTCCGAAAGCGAGATACCCGCGTATTTCATCGAATGTGCGAAATATTTTGGGCGAACGGGGATTTACACCGACCCAAAAACCGGCGAGGCCTATCCCGACGATGGCGAGCGGTTCGTCTTTTTCAGCAAAGCCGTGCCGGAGGCCCTGCGCGGTCTCGGCTGGTCGCCGGATGTCATCCACGCGAACGATTACCAAACAGGACTGGTTCCGGCGCTATATAGATTGACAAAACCGGACGATAAAACCGGGTTCCTTTTCAGTATCCATAATTTGGCATATCAAGGCCAAAACAAAAAGACAATCCTCGATCAGATCGGTTTCGGACAAGATCAGGCATATCCAATGGGGCCATTCGAGTTTTTCGGCGATATCAATCTGATGAAAATTGGGATCAGCTTTGCAAATATCGTCAATACCGTGTCGCCGACTTACGCAAAGGAGATTCAATCGAGCGAAAAATTCGGCAACGGCCTCGAAGGCGTTCTGAAATCGATGAGCGACCGGCTGTTCGGCGTGCTTAACGGCATCGACCAGAAGGTTTGGAACCCGGAAGTCGATAAGCATATCCCATACAATTTCTCGAAAGACGACCTTTCGGGAAAGAGGATGTGCAAAGCCGCGCTTTTGAAAGAGGTCGGGCTTCCCGAAACCAAGATCGATGTGCCGCTTATCGCCTCGATCACCAGACTTGCCGACCAAAAGGGTTTTGACATACTCCTTCCGATAATGGAGGATATCCTGAAGGAGGACGTTACATTCGTTTTGCTCGGAACAGGGAAAAAGGAATACGAGGCGGCTTTCACCGAGCTTGCGAAGAAATACCCCGATAAGATCGCGGCGGTTATCGATTTCCGAGGACCCCTCGCGCACCTTATCGAGGCCGGTGCGGATATGTTCCTCATGCCAAGCCGATACGAGCCTTGCGGCCTAAACCAGATGTATTCGATGGCATATGGCACAGTGCCCATCGTCCGCAAGACGGGCGGACTTGCTGACACCGTTACTGCTGCAAATCTTGAAAAAAATCTTGGCAACGGTTTCGTTTTCGAGAAATATGATAGTAAAGCTTTATTAACGGTAGTGAACGAGGCGGCACAAGCATTTAAAGATAGGAAGGGTTGGCATAGGTTGCAGCAAAGAGCAATGGAATTCGATTCGTCATGGGAAAAGTCGGCAGACAGATATATCGAACTGTATAGCCAGGCGCTGACGATGGCCAGATGGTCGGATTGACGGAGCAGAAATTTTCATGATAATAGATAACGAATTATCGAGGATGGTTTAGCTGTTATGAAAGGTATTGTCTTAGCCGGCGGATTTGGAACACGCCTTAGACCCTTGACTTTTAAACTTCCTAAGCCGATGGTTCCGATACTCGGACGGCCGATGATGGAGCATATCGTCGAAAGATTGCGCGCCACCGGGATAAATGAGTGCATTTCGCTGCTGTATTTCGAGCCGGATGTCATTCGGGACTATTTCGGTGACGGATCGAAATTCGGGATGCGAATGGAATATGCCCTTTCACAGGCGGATTGGGGGACGGCCGGCGCTGTCAAAAATGCTGCGGGGCGGATCGACGATACGGTTTTGGTTATATCCGGCGATGTGCTTACGGATTTCGACCTCGAAAAGGCGATAGCATTCCATAAGGAACGCTCGGCGGAGGTGACCATCGTGCTTAAACGTGTGAGGAAGCCGCTCGCATATGGGATCGTAATCGCGAACCAGAAGACCGGACGCATCGAGCGGTTTTTGGAGAAGCCGGCGTTGGGGCAGGTCTTCTCGGACACGATCAATACCGGGATTTACATAATTCAGCCGCATGTTCTCGATTATATACCGCACGGCGAGGAGTTCGATTTTTCCAAAGATCTCTTTCCGCTGCTGATGTCGAAGCAGGAGCCGCTCTTCGGTTACATCGCAGATGGCTATTGGCGCGACGTTGGGGATTTACGCGAATATCGGAGGGCAAACGAGGATGCCCTCGGAGGAACTATCGAACTGGAAATACCGGGGCGAAAGGAAAGAATCGGCGATGCGGATGTTTATATGGGAGCCGATGTCGAGATCGAGGATGGAGCCTTGTTCAAAGGAAAGGTCCTGCTCGGCGACGGTTGCCGAGTTCGATCCGGCGCGGAGATCGTGGACAGTGTATTGGGAGCGGGAGATATAGTCTGTTCCGGAGCGCGGGTTCTCAATTCCGTTATCTGGGAAAACGTGACGGTCGGCAAGCGGGCGATGATTCAACATACTATCGTAGCAAACGATGTCGTGATCGGTGAGGACGCAACGCTTTGCGACCATTCCGTGGTCTCGGAGAATTGCATAATCGGTTCGAGTGCGACAATCGGTGCGGCGGTAAAGATTTGGCCGGGGAAGGAGATCGAAGCGCATAGCGTCGTGAACGAAACCCTGGTGCATGGCGACAGGATGGGAGGGGACCTTTTTACTGGAAGCAGACTGTCCGGAGTGATCAATCTGGAGATTTCGCCGGAGTTTTCCGTAAAGATCGGATCGTCGCTCGGCACGAGTCTCAAGGGCAAAGGAACGGTCATGTTCAGCCGCGATGGCGACCGCGCCAGCCAGATCACCGAGCGCGCGCTTTTCTGCGGCGTGATGTCCGCAGGTGTAAATGTCGAGGACCTCGGCGTTTCGCCGATCCCCGTGATGCGATGGCTTCTGTCTCGAAATCCGAGATCGGCGGGCGTTCATATCCGAAAATCGCCCAAACATCGCAATGGGCAGGATGTGATTTTCTTAAACGGTAACGGCACCGATCTTTCCACATCGCAAACTCGCTCTATCGAACGAATACTCGATGGAGAGGATTTCCCGAGAGCGGACTATGATTCTCTCGGCACTCTCGAACGCCCTTCCGAGGGACTTATCGATTATCGCAGGGCGCTGAAAAAAAGCATCGACATCGATCTTGTGAGGAAATCCGGTTTCCGAATCGTCGTCGATTATTCCCACGGTGGAACAGCAGGTGTTTTACCGGAAGTTCTCTCGGATATCGGTGTGGACACGGTGAATGTTAATGCCGTAGTCGAGCCAAACAGGATTACCCGAACGCGCGAGCAACGTGAGGCCGACCAGAAACGGCTCGCGATTATAGTTGGAAGTCTCGAGGCCGACGCCGGATTCCTCATCGATCCATCCGGCGAGAGGCTTCATCTCGTCGATGAGACCGGACGATTACTCGATGAGGATTCTGAACTCTGCATCGTTACCGATCTCGTCATTCGGACGAGCGCACCGAGGGTGATAGCCTGTCCAATCTCGGCGACGATGGGAGTAAATCGACTCACGCGTGATGCGGGAGTCGAGCTGCAATACACGCGGGATAACCATCTCGCGATGATGGAGGCCGCGTTCTCCGGTCAATGCGATTTCGTCGGCGGAACGCGCGGCGGATTTATCTTTCCGCAATGGCTTTTCGCCTCCGATGCAATATTTGCGACCCTCAAGATATTGGAGATGATGGCGGCAGCGAGGTTAAAACTGTCCGATCTGGCGGATGCGCTTCCGGGCTATGTTCGCGCGCAAAGGGAGATTCATTGCTCGTTCGATTCGATGGGCACAATTATGCGCCGCTTGATCGAGGAAACATCCGACCGCCCTCGGGACGTGATCGACGGGGTGCGCGTTTATACGCAGGATTCGTGGGTGCTCATTATCCCCGACCGGGAAAATCCCGTGTTCCACCTTATCGCCGAGGCGAAAACGCCCGATCGACTGAACGAGGTCCTCGACGAGTATGTGGCGATGCTGAATGGGTGGCTGG